>JAAETI010000466.1 GCA_024228555.1 bacterium
AGTGTGGTACTCCTCGACCTGGTACTCCTTCTCGATCCGGACGCCATAGGGGATGAGAGGCTTGATCAGAGCGATGTGATCGTCGAAGACCTCGATGAGGTTGTAGTCTCAGAACTCCGTTAATGGCTGTATTCACGACGGCCAACCGTGCTAATTCCTGAGGCAGAAATGCAGTGCCGGCCCATTGCCGAGCAGGCGCGGGTGGTCTTGGTTGATCTCTGCCAACAGGGCGGCAAGCGCGCGCGCCACTTTCTCTGGCGAGGGTCGCTCGAGGGTCACCTCGATGCGTTGTGCAGAGCGTCGAGTGAGGGTTCCGGACAAATGGAACAGGGCACGAAAGACGCTGAGGACGTCCTTCCTCTGACGGTAATGGCGATCGAATTGCAGGGCCAGCAACCTCTCTGCGTTGTGGGCTGCGAGCTTGAGGCTGTTGACGAGCAGCCGGCGATCCTCCTTCAAGAGGAATCGCTGCGCCTGTGGGCCCAGCTCGGCCGCCTTGAGTTTGGTCGGCGTGTTGCGACGCCGGTTCTCCAAGCGCGTCATCGAGCGCCGCAGCTTCTCGAGACGCTGTCGCAGGTCTCGGACAGCCTCGGGCTCGGCATCGGCTGCGCTCTCGAGGATTCGGCCGAGCTCGGCCTCGAGGTTCTCGGTTTCGCTTCTCAGCTCCCGGATCTTGCGGTTGAGTTCCTTGCGCCTCGGATTCTTGACCACGCGCTCGGCCTTCTCCTGCGACGCGCCATACTGGATGAGCTGATCGATGGCGTAGTGTTCGAGCAGGTACTTGAGGCTGTTCTCCTGACCCCAGCGCAACCGCAGGCAGTGCACCACCTTGGCGCCCCTGACCGCTGGCTGCAGGTTGGTCAGAACAGGGATCTGCTCGCGGTCGTCGCCGAGGTAGATGACGGTACGGACCAGTCCTGGTCCGCGGATCCGCGTTCTCTTCTCGTAGAGCCGGTAGACCGTCCGCTTGCCGTCGAGCGCGAACCAGCCTCGGCTGAACTTGGCCAACGGGTAGTGGCGACGGGCCTTGCGTCCCTTGAGGTAGGTGATGTAGCCGATCCCCTCTTGGTCGAACCAACGAAACAGCTTGCTGCTGTAGCCCCCACGGTCGAAGACCACAGTGAACGGTTGCCGGCCGTGCACGGCCCGGATCTCCTGCACCAGCGAAGGGATCGCGCGCGCCAAGGAGTCGTTCAGAGGTTGGGAGAGGAAGAACAGCACTCGACCTCGAGCATCGTGGACGTAGACATCCGTATGGCCGGACTCGGCCAACCGCCGCTTCGAACTCCAGCCCTTGGGGGTGCGGTGGGTCCCGTAGTACGGCACGAAATGCCCGTCGACGTAGTACAGCCCTTCCCACACCGGCTCCAGCGTCAGATATCGGCGAAACAGCTCCCGCGACAAGTCCACGGGGTCGATGCTTTCCGCCAGCCGCCCTACCTTTCTCCGAAGGGTCTGGACTCCGGGGCTTGCCGCCTCGCCGAGGATGGCTCCCAGATCCCTGGGTTCGGCATTCTTGAGATCCTCCACCGACCGAAAGCGCAAGGCGAAGCAGAAGATCAACGCCGCGACAACTTGGCGCCAACCGGCATGCCGCGAGGGATCTACGGAAGGCTGGAGCCCCGAGAGGACTCCCCAAACGTCCAGCCGCGACAGTGCGGCGTACAGCAAAGTCGCTCCAGCATAGCGACTCGTTGTCGCGCCGATCGTTGGCGCCGCGACCGGTTCCGGCAAAGCCTGCGGCGGGTTGCGTTGAGATGCTTCGACTCCGGGCAGAACCATCGGCTGATTTTGCTCGTGCTCTTGGATGACCGTAGCGACCAAGGTATGAGAGATCTTCAGCCCCTTGCGCGTCAAGCGCTTGGCAATGGATCGGTACGAGAGGCCTTGACTGCGCAGACGAAGGATCTTGTCTTCGAGCTTCCGCGTTCGCTTGCTCGGCCCCTTCGGCCCCGGCCTCTCGGGCACCAACGCTTGTGCCCCGGCGTCGCGAGCCAGACTCCTCCAGCGGCTCACCGTCACGAAGTGACGCTCGAAGATCTCGGCAACCAGTTTGGCCGGGAGTCCGCTGACCTCGACCAGCTGCGTTACAATCACCCTCTCGGTCAGTCGATCCTCGCGCGGATACAGCGCGATGCGATGACCATTGAGGTGAACCACTCGGTGATCTCCGACGCCGGTCACCTCCAAACGCGGAAGGCTGAAGGACTCGCTTTGGACGGCAGCGCTCGCAGAAACCATGGGCTGTAACTCCTGTTCTCTCTGAGAAGTTAGCAGCCATTATCGTACGCCCCCAGGCGCCATAAGTCAAGCATTTCAAACGAGTTAGAGACGCCCGCAGAAGAAGTAACGGAGTTCTGAGCCTACGTCCTTCAGAGTCTCGCGACGGTACTGATCGCGAAGGGTGAGTTCGCCAGGGCCGAGCAGCAGATGCGCGAGGCGCTCGGTATCTTCCGGAGAACCTGGATTGAAGGCGACTGGAGAATCCTCCAGGCCCAGTGCGTGCTGGCGGATTGTCTGGTGGGTCTCGGGCGTTATCCAGAAGCCGAGGAACTCTTGTTGGAGGCCTACCCGGCTCTTGAGTCCGCAAGAGGGAGAGACTCACCCGATACCCTCAAAGCCCTGAACCGGCTG
>JAAETI010000467.1 GCA_024228555.1 bacterium
ACCATCGCAGAGGGTATCGTGGCGGCGGCCACGGAGCTGGATATTCACGTGCCTCTGGTGGTTCGTCTGGAGGGTACCAATGTCGACAAGGGCAAGGCGATCCTCGCCAAGTCCGGGTTGGACATCGTTTCAGCGGATAGTCTTGGCGACGCCGCAAAGAAGGTCGTCGCAGCCCTGAAGGAGGCGCACTAATGTCAGTTCTCGTCGATAAAAATACCAAAGTAATCTGCCAGGGATTCACCGGCTCCCAGGGTACCTTTCACTCAGAGCAAGCGATGGCCTACGGTACCAACATGGTGGGCGGCATCACACCCGGAAAGGGCGGAACGACGCATCTGGGTGTTCCTGTCTTCAACACGGTGTCGGATGCAGTCGACGCGACTGGTGCCAACGCTTCCGTCATCTATGTACCGCCACCATTTGCCGCAGACGCTATTCTAGAGGCTGTTGATGCGGAGATCCCGTTGGTGGTTTGCATCACAGAGGGTGTCCCGGTAGCGGACATGGTGAAGGT
>JAAETI010000468.1 GCA_024228555.1 bacterium
CGCCCTGTTTCGGAGCCGACCAGCCACTAAACCTCAGACGATCGGCTGGCCGCTGCAAGCCCTGATTTCCATCTGTTGCTTCGCACCGATGGCGGTTTTGGCGGCAACCCATGTGCCAGGGATCACCCAAGCCTTGGAGTACGCGACCATCTCGGCCCCGGTTCGTGATGCCAGGGTTGAGCAACTGCACGTGGTGCTCGGCAACCGGGTGGAGGCGGGTGACTTGCTGGTTGCACTGGACAATCGCGTCCAGATCATCGATGCCGATCGTCGCAAGTTGATCTGGAAAGACAAGGCAAAACTCAGAGCAGCACGGCTGCGAGAGCAGCTTTTGATGGAGCGTGCCAGGGCGATGCAGACTTTGTTCGACAACGATCGTAGCATCAGCGAAGAGGCTTACGATGAGGCTGTACTGGAGCATCGCCTCGCGGTCGAGGAGCGCAAGAGGCTGGAGACCGCAGAAGAGCGTGAGCAGCTCGAATACGAGCTGGCAGTCTCGCAGCTCGAGCGTTATCTCCTGCGAGCCCCTATCGCGGGCACGGTCACCAGGATACATCGGCGCAAGGGTGAAAGCTGCGACCTTAACGACCCGCTGATCGAACTGGTCGATGTCAGCCGAGGAGTCTTTGTCGCACGAATGGAAGAGAGTGACGGGCGTCGTTTGAGTGTGGCCCAGAACGTCAAGCTGGCGCTGCAAGCCGGCCTGGATGAGCTGGTGCTTCAGGGCCGGGTTGTCTATCTCTCCCCTGTCGTCGATCCCGCCAGCGGT
The DNA here is from genome assembly GCA_024228555.1 of bacterium. GTDB lineage: Bacteria > Actinomycetota > Acidimicrobiia > Spongiisociales > UBA5794 > JAAETI01. The sequence goes on from JAAETI010000468.1 coordinate 770, forward strand.
TTAATGGAGGTTCGAGTTGAGTTCGATAACTCGGCCGGACAGGTACGCCTGGGTGGTGCCGGCGTTATGCGGCTGCCCTGACTGAACGGAACGGGAGATGGCCGCGCACACCGATTCATTGACCCCCAGCGCCCCTGACATTTTGGCGATCCTCAAGTCGTTACGTTGGCTGGACGAACCGCCCAATGCGTTCTGGCCGGCTTTTCTGCAAGCGCTCTCCACGCTGCTCGGTGCGCAAAG
>JAAETI010000469.1 GCA_024228555.1 bacterium
CATGTTCTGGCTCCTCGGGCTCACGGCACCCCTAGTCGCCGGTGTGCCGGTGGCATTGTCCACTAGAGGGCATCCCCAACCCTGAAACAGGACACGGCGGACTACGATCCCCATTACGGCGACCTTGACGTTCTGCCCATGCTCCACTGCCGCGGCTGCGCCGTCGGCGAAAACGGACGAGCGCTGTCATGGCTCCTCGGGCTCACGGCGGCACCAAATCGAACCACTCGTGGCCCGCTTCAACCCCCACATCGAGAGTGCACACCGCGTCGTGGCCCACATCTCCTTCGCCTCCAGCCAGCCGAGGCTACCGGCGCTGATCGACCAGAATCCTCACACCAACAAACAGCAACGGGATCTTCCGATCAGACACAGCGTCGATGGCGATCCGCAGCGTAACCGCCCGGTCATCCATCTCCAGGAGGCAGCAGTTCGCCAACGACATACAGAGCGATCATGTTCGCGCCAACAGTATGACTACCGTGCAGCCGGGATCCGCAATCGGCGAATGCGAGGGCACGCCCCCATCACCGGTGTCCACAAACCAGGACCCCAACCCCCCGGAACACTCCATCGGCCGAACGGTCGCTGCCAACACCAGAGCGTCTGATCGTGCCTACAACGTGCCTAGAACATCGGGCAACAGGGGTCAGATTGGGTGTCGAGCGGCAACATCCCAGCGCCCTAAGCCTGCCGCCCACCAGGGAAAACGCTGGTCAGCGGCCTACAGCACGCGCCGAGGGGAAAGCCTTCCAAGCTGATGATGTGGGTTCGACTCCCATCGCCCGCTCCACACCCTCACCAGGGGAAACACAGCTTCTGATGTGCAGCTGATCGGTTGCATGCCAGACACGTGCCAGACCAGCTCCGCTGTCTACCTTGCTCCCC
>JAAETI010000470.1 GCA_024228555.1 bacterium
AGACGGTGCTGCAAAAGAGCGGTGCCACCATCGCCATCTTCGACACCACCGCTATCCCGGGTGAGTTGAAGATCACCTTCACCAGCGCCAACGGCCAGACACCGACCTCGGCAGACGTCGATTACATCCTGCAGCAGATCACCTACGCCAACAGCTCCTATGCACCACCTGCATCCGCCCAGATCGACTGGACATTTGATGATGGCAATACCGGCAGCCAGGGCACCGGCGGGGCCTTGCAGGCGACCGGCAGCACTACGGTCACCATCACCTCTGTTAACGACGCGCCCGACTTCGACTCCGCAAGCTTCACCGCCCACACCATCTCCACAGCGGCTGATGGCGCTCGCACGGTGGCCACGGCGGATGTGGACGGCGATGGCGATATGGATGTGCTTTCGGCATCACGGCAAGACAACAAGATCGCCTGGTATGAGAACGATGGCAGCGAGACCTTCACCGAACACGTCATCACTACAGGGGCCAATGAAGCGGCAACGGTAACCACAGTGGATGTCGACGGCGATGGGGACATGGACGTGCTCTCAGCGTCATATGGTGACTACAAGATCCGCTGGTATGAGAACGATGGCAATGAGAACTTCACTGAACGCGTCATCACTACAGCGGCTCAAGGGGCCTGGTCAGTAACCACCGCGGATGTGGATGGCGATGGTGACATGGACGTGCTCTCTGCATCGATCATCGACGACACGATCGCCTGGTATGAAAATGATGGAGCTGAGAACTTTACCGAACGCGTCATCACTACAGCGGCTGATCGTGCTCGTTCAGTGACCACGGCGGATGTCGACGGTGATGGTGATCTGGACGTGCTCTCGGCGTCGGCTGGTGACGACAAGATCGCCTGGTACGAAAACGACGGATCTGAGAACTTCACCGCCCACACCATCACCACAACGGCCGATTACGCAGTTCATGTATCCACGGCGGATGTCGACGGTGATGGCGACATGGACGTGCTTTCGGCATCATGGCTTGACGACAAGATCACCTGGTATGAAAACGACGGCAGCGAGGCCTTTACCGAACGTGTCATCACCACCGCGGCCGTTGGCGCCGAAACGGTTGCCACAGCGGATGTCGACGGCGATGGCGACATCGATTTGATCACGGCGTCGGGCGGCAACGACAAGATTGCCTGGTACGAAAACGACGGAGCTGAGAACTTCACTGAGCGCGTCATTACTACAGGGGCTGACGGTGCTGGTTCGGCAACCATAGCGGATGTGGACGGCGATGGCGACCTGGACGTGCTCTCGGCGTCATGGGATGACGACACAATCGCCTGGTATGAGAACACTGCGGTTTCCACCCTCGACGGCGCACCCACCTTTACTGAAGGCGGTGCAGCCGTGGTGCTGGACGCTGATGTGGATATCAGTGATGCCGAACTTGATTCACTCAACAGCGGCAATGGCGATTACGACGGCGCCAGTGTCACCCTGGTGCGCAACGGCGGCGTCTCCACCGAAGACGTCTTCTCCTTCTCCGATGGCAACGGCATCACGCTGGCCGGCGGCACGGTCCTTCAGAAAGCCGGCGCCACCATCGCCAGCTTCAACACCACCACACCCGGCCAACTGGTCATCACCTTCACCAACACCAACGGCCAGACACCGACCTCCACCGACGTCGACAACATCCTGCGCCAGATCACCTACGCCAACAGCTCTGACGACCCTCCGGCCAGTGCCCAGATCGACTGGAGCTTTGACGATGGAGACGCCGAACAGGCGACCGGCAGCACCACGGTCACGATCACCGCCGTCAATGACATCCCGGTTATCACCAACC
>JAAETI010000471.1 GCA_024228555.1 bacterium
GGGGCTGGTGGCGGTGCCATTGGCGGTTGCCCAGTCGGCAGTCACTGTCTGGTTGGTTGCGCCGGATCGGGTAACAGTAAATGTGGCTGTTCCGTCATCCTCATATACCGGGATGCTATTGATCGCAATAGTCGGCGTGTCGACGGCATCGCTGATTGTGACAATGTGCTGGAGCGGGGCTGTTGTGCCACCAATGTCGGGAGTGCCGAGGTCGAGGATGATGGTTTCGTCGCCCTCGAAGGTGGTGTTGTTGGTGAGAAGCACATTGATTGTCGCGGTCGCAGGTGACGTTGCACCACTGCTGAAGACGAAGCTAGTGGTGCTCAGGGTGTAATCGCCCGGGTCGCCGGCGCTGCTGGTCCCATTTACTGAAACGGGGACCGTAACGTCTGCAAGCAGAGTTGGGTCGCTGAATGTCAACGTGGCGGTAACCGGATGGGTGCCATCGCCCTCTTCCGGGTTTGACACACCCAGAGTGAAGGAGGTCGTTTCCCCAGTTGCCCTCGCTCCGGGCGCGTTGAAGTTGATGGTCAGCAGTGACGCGATCAGTGACATCACGGCTAGCAGGATGATTCGCCGGTTGGCCGGTGACACTCGATATGCGTTCATGGAACCTCTCCTCGGAACATTCCCTACCGTGGCATTAATGCCGCTAATAGGCTAGCTGGCGGTGCCTTTTAGGTCACCCTGAGACGGCCCGCGACAGGAACGCTGCCATTTGCTCTCTTGTTACTGGTGAATCTGGACAGAACCGGGTGTTGGCGGGCGGGTTGCAGCCCTTGGTAACGCCTGCGGTCGCCAGTCTGGCGATGTCGACCTCGAACACTGATTCATCATCATCTGTGAACGTGTTGCCTGAGCCGGTTTCGAGGTCAAAGGCCCTGACAAGGAATGCGGCCATTTCGCCCCTGGTTACCACTCGATTGGGGCAATAGTTGCTGTTGGCGGGTGGGTTGCACCCCTTGGTGATCCCGGCTGCGGCCAATTTGGCAATATCGGCTTCAAAAATAGACCCGACCGCATCGGTGAAGGGTGCCGTATCGGGGCCACTCAGATTGAGGACCCGCACCAAGAATGCGGCCATTTCGCCCCTGGTCACCGGGTCGGTTGGGCAGAAACGACTGTTCGCTGGAGGGTTGCAGCCCTTGGTTATCGACTGATCCGATAGCCAGATGATTTCATCGATGAATGCGCTGTTGGCGATATCGGTGAACGGCAAGCTGTTGGCCGGGTCGCCAATGGCAACGGTGTAGCCGGAACCGGTTCTGGCCGTCACTGAGATCTCGATTCCCTCGAGAACGATGCTTTCGCCGGGTTGCAGCACGTGGGCGACACCCTCGGGGTTGGGGGGCTCCTGACGTTGCTCACGGAAGATCCCAGGGCATGGTTCGCTGCCGAATCTTCCACAGTTGTGGTCGACGAGATAGACCTCGACGCCTTCCCAGTCGGTCGGGATAGGATCGTGTGTGCTGCTGGTACGAGCGCCAAGGGTGTAGAAGACACCCGCGGTCGCCGTCTTGACGGCAATCATCTGTTGACCGTCGGCGTCGTACGGCTGCAGCAACACCTCTCGGTAGATCGAGCTGGCGATGGTTACATCGGCAGCATCGATCCAGCCGGATTGATAGCGGTTGAAGGCAAGCGACCCGTATGGCTTGGGCTCGGTGTACCCGTTGGTTGTCGAGTTGCCGCTCATGAGATCGATCGGATTGTCGTATTCGGATCGACCAGAATTCGAGTGCGGCCACTGCAGGGTGTGGCCCATCTCGTGGACAGCAACCGACGGATAGTTCGCCAGCGCCCCCGCACCGAGAACTGCGTAGCGGCCGTTGCCGGGGAATGTCGTCGGGATCCAATCACAGTTCGAACCACCTGAGCAGATAATGCCGGGCGAGGCATACCCGCCACCCGTAACGGAATCAATGATGAAAATCCCCTCTGCGGATCCGACGGTCGAATACGTGTCGTTCTCGAAACCGTTCAGACAGTGCGGGTCGCCCGGCAACGTTCCGCCTGCCGAGAAGGAGATTTCGTAGCGGCCGAGCGACATTGCGTCGAAATACTCGGTCGCGGCGGCCTCCAGATCGGCAATTGCCCCACCGAGGGTATAGCCGGTGTCACCACACAGCCACACCTCCCAATGGTCTCTGTCCAGCGAATAGCGCTGCACGAACGGGAGTTTCGGGATTAGGCCAAGTGGGTCGTTGTCGAAGACGCCTTGGGCGGCGACGGCTTGCAGCCCATCAGGTGGATCAACAATTGGGGCGGAGAAGTCGGTGGGGGAAAGGACGGGTGATGGCGGAGGTTCGGCCGCTGTCGCCGCGGGGGCGACCGAGGATATGGCAACCACTAGCAGAAGTGCGCTAAGTCGGATTCTTTGGAGCATGGCCGACGCCCTTTCGATGGCGAGACTCCTTCCAAGCCGCAAACCCCCGCTGTCGGCGACAATAGTCGGACGGAGGGCCTTCGGATACGCGGTCCGGTTCCCACCCTCACCGGGTGTTTGTCCACCAAGTCCAGAAAGTGGTGATTGAATCTGGACCGCGATGCGGGCTGACGCAGCTTAGTAGATCGGCACTATCTACTGGTTGGCGCCACATCCCGGTGGCGGCATTGCCGCACGCCGCGCGGACGTCCAACCGAGGGGTAGACGAAGTTGGTCGACGATTGTGTTTGCCGCTCCGGAGTTCCCGCAATCTGCCAAGGTCGAGTCGCGAACTCGGGCCGATGATGATGACAACCGCATCGGCACCTAAGACCGCATCGCACGCGTTGTTGGCGTACTCGATCGCTTTCAGTATTGCTTGCGTGTTTGACATGCTTCGGAGTCATAGGCGGTTACCGATACTGCGATGTCGTCGGTATTGGCCTTGAACATCAGTGCAAGGACGGCACGTCAGTCTGTTCTTATTGCGTGCAACGCGATTCGGAGGTAGCCAGCATCCAGACATGACTACCGTCAGGCAGAGCGTCTGGTGCAACCGCTCCGACAGAAGGACCGCGCGGCCTTGATGGGTGATGCGTGCCTGGTGGATCGCCCACCGAAGAAGAACTGGACAACTATCATTGCGCCCCTTCACCGCGGAGGTAGACCGTTGACGCCGGATGACAGAACTACGGCAGCAGATCGAGCCGCATTCACAACGCCCGCGGATCGATTTGGTGATCCCATCTTCGTGGGTGGAACAGGACGGAGCGGGACAACGGTGACCGCGCGACTGGTTGGTGCAAGTCGTTCCATGCACGTGTTTCCTGTCGAGATTCGATTCCATGTCGATCCAGGCGGTCTCACGGATGTCGTTGAAGGCCGCAGCACAGTAGATCAATTCGTGAAGAAGATGCAGAATTACTGGTATCGCCGCACGACAGTCCAGGGGAAGGATCGTGGCTTTCACTCGTTCGTGGGAGACTCCGAGTTTCGGGAAGCCACGGAGGCCTACCGTAGTGCTGGGAATAGTGATCCA
>JAAETI010000472.1 GCA_024228555.1 bacterium
CTGCGGTACCTGAACTACCTCGAAACCACTGATTCGAGTGCGTTCAGGTTTCTTGCCAACGAACGCCACGAGCGAATCGGAGCGACGAAGCCCTTTCCGGCCGGACCTCTAGAAGAGAAGGAGCACACAACTCTCCTCTCCAGCGCAGCCCCAAGGGTGCTCAGCTTAGCCGCTGCGCGTAGACAGCAGTCAAGTCCACCGTCGGCAAGCGCTTCTCCAGTGACTTCCACACCGAGGCGGCAATCAGGCTGTCAGTGTCCATCAGTAGTACGCCAAGCGTTCGGCGTGAGTGCACGGGGAGAACGACTCTCGCGTGGCCCTTGGTCGACCCTTTTTTGCGGCTCTTCCGCGGAGTGCCGAGTTCGGCAGCATAGCCCCAGCGGTTTTTCTTGAGCGGTACAAACTCTGCCCCTGGTTGCTGACGTACCTCTGGTGATGTTCATTCCGACTGCAACGTGCGATCAGCCTATCGCATCCGTGCTCGTGGCATTTGTGCCGGCGCACTCGGTCGGCCTCCTTCACTTGAGAAACTACTCATGCACGCAAAACTCGCACAACCGCTGGCCGTCACGGCCCTCCTAGTTGCAGGCCTTGCTACCGAATCAGCGGCACAACGGATCCACGTGACCAATCTCGCGTTCTTACCCAACAACCCACTGGGATTTTTGAACGGTGACGGTCTCGATCAGTCGAACTGGCCTCACCCCCGCGGCACCGGATGCCAATCCCTTCCCGAAGAGCACGGCCACCATTGCCGAACTGAGGTACAGCAGCCTGAAGGTCGCCTTGGGCAAGACCTTGTTCTGGGAGGAGCAGGTCTCGAGCGACAACACGATGGCGTGCGGCACCTGCCACTTCCCCAGCTCCGGCGGCAGTGACCAGCGCACCGGCCCGCTATCCGGAGGCCTCGGCGGCGCCTTCGGCATGATCCGCCAACACCAGAGTGGCCCGAGCCAACTATCCTACGGACATGTCAACCCAGGCTCGTCAAACATAGATCGGCTCGCTACCGGACGATTTCCGCCAACGATGATCGGAGCCTACGCCTTCAACCTGCAGTTCTGGGACCTGCGCGCCGGTCCAGGGCTGGACGTTACCAACGGCTCGGTCCAGCATATCAACGGGTTCCGAGACTGGGCCGGATTGGAGGACCAAGTAACTGGCCCCCCGGTGAGTGACGTCGAGATGGGCCATGAAGGGATCGACTGGACCGCGAACACGATCCAGGCAAAGCTCGGTGCAAGCCGGCCTATGGCCCTGGTCGACCCGACGACGATACCCGCCAGCATCCAGTCCCTGGTCAGTACCAACCTCGACTACGACGCCCTGTTCGACCAGGTGTTCCAGAGCGACTCGGACTCGTCCATCGCCGCGCCGCAGGGGGTGTCCCGTACGCGCTTCGCCATGGCGATCGCTGCCTACGAGCGCACCCTGATCCCGGACGGGGCACCGATCGACACCGCGACGATGACGACCCAGCAGACCAACGGCTTCAATCGCATGCGCCTCGCCGGTTGCTTCGCGTGTCACTCGATCACCGGGACGCAGAGCGGTCTCGACGCGCTGGGCCTCCCGGTGCCGGCGTTCAACCAGGTGACCGGGCAGCTGGCCAATGCGTTCGACAACGTGTTCGCCGATGGTGATGAGCACAACATCAACAGCGGATCCGGCTCTGTGAAGACGCCGACGCTGCGCAACCTCGGGCTCCGCACCCGGTTCTTTGCCAACGGTCAGATGCCCGACATCAACGCACTGATCGACTTCTACGACCAACAGCCGCCGCCGCTCGGCTTCCCAGGGACCCTGGGGCCGATCGCACGCGCGAACGTGATCGACTTCTTAACTAACGCGCTGACCGATCCGCGGGTCGCCAACCAGACCTTCCCATTCGACCGGCCGCAGCTCGCCAGCGAGCGGCCCGAGTTCGTGTTCGAGGCCAACGAGTTCGGGAACGGCACAGCAGGGCCGTCCGGCCTGGTGCCCGAGATCATCGCCAATATGCCACCTCTGGTGCTGCCGAACGGCAGCACCGCCGTCAACTGGTTCAAGGTCGGCGTCGGCAACACGGTACCGAACGCACGGACGGCCCTGCTGGTCAGCAACGTCCAGGGCACCGGGCCGGTGCTGTGGGTCGGCAACCCATTCGTCCTGGTTGCTGTGCCGAGTGCCAACGCCAACGGCATCGCGACGGCGCAGCTGCCGTTCCTGCTTGACACAGCCTCGATCGGCGTCGACGTCTTCGTGCAGTTCATCATCGACGACAACGGCGTGCGCGCATCGTCCAACGCCGCAACATTCCGACCGTTCCAGTTCTGACCGGCGAGGGTGCGTCTCTGAGCATGGCACAGAGGACATCCACGGTCACCGGAACGAATCCCGTGATCCGCGGCGTACCGCACTGCTGATGTCCTTCCTCGCATCCATGTAGGTCGGCGCCTTGAGTTGAATTATGTGGCGAGCCTCAGCACCAGTCATCGTTGGTGTCGGCGGTTCCGCGAACTACACCACATAACCGGCTTCGCCACACAACGCATCCGGCTCCTCAGGATCATAGGTTCGCTACGCGGACAATGTCACAGTGCGCTTCCACGGCGTAGGAAGGGGATAAGCCTTCAGCAGCGCGTTGAAACGGTCCCATGTCATGCGGCGGCGCTGAGATCGACGGTGGAGCCACTTTTGCCAGGCCCGTGTAGTCTCACGGTAGAAGCCGCCTAGCGACCTCGAGTTACCGATCACTCCAAAGTACTGGTAGTGCCCCCTCAGCTTTGCGCACAGTTGCTTGTGTTGAAAGCGGATGGACTTGTGGCGGTGCGCTTTGCACCAATCGAAGACAGCCTTGATACTCCGCGTTAAGCGAGAGCTAGCCGTCTTCTGCTTCATCACCCAGTAGCCCTTGAGGGACCTACCCCAAAAGTAGGTGAAGCCGAGAAGGTCGAAGACATCGCTTCCGCTGGACCCCGAAGCGTGGCCCACAGACGGGTTCCGCGGAGGTCGGCGAAAATCAATGAGTCGAGTCTTCTCAGGATGAATGCTCAGGCCAAATCGCCCGAGACGTTTCGGGAGCACATCCCAAACCCGGCGTGCATCGTCCTCCCGGGCGAAGCCAATAACGAAGTCGTCGGCAAAACGGACTAGAAACGCACGCCCTTTCAGGCGCGGTTTCACGTCGTTCTCAAACCACTTGTCAAGGACCTCGTGGAGCACGATGTTGGCCAGAATAGGTGATATCACTCCGCCCTGTGGCGTCCCAGAGTCAGGGTACTTGAGGTCCCCGTCCTCTACGACGCCAGCATTCAGCCACTTTCCAATCAGTCGAATCAGCACGCCATCGCGTACCCTTTGGCGCAGCATTTCCCGCAGTTGGCCTCGATCTACCGAGTCGAAGAAACTCCGAAGATCGACTTCCAGTAACCAGCAACCTCCCATCTTCGTCGTGTGGCTGCGCAGAGAGTTGAGTGCATCGTGCGGAGACCGACCGGGACGGAAGCCGAAGCTGCAATCCAGGAAGTCCTGCTCGTAAACCGCCTCCAAGACCATCAGCACCGCTCGTTGAAGAACTTTGTCCTCAATGGTCGGTATGCCAATTGGTCGGGTTGCGCCCTTCCCCTTCGGGATGTGCACACGCCGTACCGCCGGTGCCCGGTAACGACCAGACTTAGCGCGGTCCAGCAGCGACTGGAGGTTGCCCTCTAAGTTCACCGCGTAGTCCGCTGCCGTTTGTCCGTCGATACCAGCCGCGCCATTCTTGCGCGTCCTGCGATACGCCTCTCTCAGCCAGTCAATGTCGATGTAGTGCGCCAGTGACGTGAGCACCATCTGTGGGCTCTGCTTTGCCAGTGTTGCTATCCGTTCAAGTTTTGTTGAGATGTTCATCAGGCACTCGCCCTCAGCCTCAGGATTCGATGTTCCTGTCATCAGTCCTCCAAACGATTCCATGTTCCTGGGATCCCCCCTCCCTCCGCCGGCTCCCCCTAGGTTGGGTTACCCGACATCAACGGTCTAACGGAGATCCTCTGACTCCCTGTGTCCCCCTAGCCCCTCGATCTCTCTCAGGATGGGTTTGCCACCATGTTGCGCTCATTTGTTCGCTCCCTCGTCGCGGTGAGTGCGCCACGCCGAAGGCCAGGCCTTTGGTCACCCGGATACCAAGCCGGGAATTGTCATGATGGAGACACGAGGGCCTCACAAGTTCCTGTAGAGCCCCAGTGTGAATGCGCCCCGGTCATCTACCCCGGTGGAACTTCCACGTCAGGCAGTTGCGACGTTTCTGTGCTGTCTCCGGTAATGCGACAACGGAGACTCCCACGGTTAGCGCGCTTTCGAGGCTGGTTTCCCGCAGCTCATTCACTCACTACCTACACTTCACGTCCGCCGTTTCCGACGTCCGCGCAAGGCTCGCTTTTGGCTGCTTGCCAAGCTTTACCAAGAGGGATTGGATACCCACCGGGCTCTCAAGAGAGGTTTCAACTTCAGTTCTTCGTCATCAGTATCCTCCTCTCACAAGCTTCTTGTCGTACCGCAGGTGCGCGCGAGCTCACTGATCGCCCCACAGCCTGAGTCGTAACGCTCAGCGAAGCACAACCCGCACTTCTTCTCCACCATCCAAAGCAACCTCACCCCTCAGACCCTTCCCTGAAGCAATAACCAGACGTCGAGCATCTCGCCGCATCGGAAAGGCAGGCGGTTTTCTCCAATCACCCCAGGGCTGCTCCCAGTGAGCAAGCTCCTTTCCTGCCCCATCGAAGGTCGTATAGCTGAGGTCTCGGCGAGCGATAGAACGCGGGGCATCGATGACAACACGCGTCAC
>JAAETI010000473.1 GCA_024228555.1 bacterium
CCACGTAGGTGGCGTGCCGGTCGAGGGAGTGCCGGGCCCGGTCGTAGCGCATCGTTGTTCGAGGGTCGGAGTGACTGGCGGCGTCTTGGACGTCGCGTAGTGGTACGCCAGCATCGAGGGCCGCAGTAATGAAGCTGTGGCACAGGCTGTGAGGGCTGATCCGCTTGTGGATCCCGGCTCGCTTGGCGAGGCGTTGGTGACCCCTGCCCATCAAGGGCGGGCACCAAGTCCAGCTCAGCCCAGTGATACCGATCACAACAGTCGTGCCTGATTGATACTGGGAGTAGAGGTTGCGGTGGTTCCGTAGCTTCTGGGGGGACTGGCTGGTTGGCTCTAGTCGTGCCTGCCGCCCTGGTTGGGTTGGCTTTCGTACGAGCTGCCTGCCAGCCGGTTTCCTTGCCGTGGTGTGGCTCGAAAGAGGCGAGAGCACATCAACACGAATCAGGAGTGCCCACCCCGGTGTCACCATCCATCAGGAAGGCATTTCTATGATCATGATCGGTATCGATCCTCACAAGGCGTCCCACACCGCTGTCGCGGTCGACGACAACGAGATCGTCCTCGATGAGTTCAAACTCCGGGCCTCAACCGTGCAAGCCCGACGGTTGTGTGAGTGGGCCGAGGGATTCGAGAAACGGGAGTGGGCGATCGAGTCAGCGAATGGCCTCGGCTACCTCGTGGCCCAGCAGCTCGTCGCTGCCGGCGAGACAGTGTTTGATGTGCCGCCGGTACTGGCGTCACGAGTCCGGCTGTTGGGTTCAGGCCGGTCGCAGAAGAACGACCCGAACGATGCCCGCTCGGTCGCGATCGCAGCGCTGCGATCAGACCGGCTCAGCTTGGTCCGGCCCGATGGCGCTCACGGTCGGTGGCGAAAGGAGTCAAGCCGCCGGCGTACCCGAGTGCGTAGGTAGTGACGTTGCCGGACGGTCGTTCAAGCCCTGTGGAGTCTGCTCAAACGCGGTCGAGGGGTTGATGCACGCCTGGTGGTCGGCCGGTCTCAATTCGGTCGCCGACTCGGATCTTCCCTCCGAGTACGACGATGCCCATGATTCCGGCTCTGCGAATCAGGGCTCCAGTGTCATAGCGGTTGTTGACCAGCTTGAGCAGTCCTCGCTGGAACGCTTCGATCTGGGCGCATGGGTTCCGGAGGCCCGTGACGGCCAACAGCGCATCCCGACCGATGCGGAGCACCGAGCCGACACCAAGCGCATGGAGGTCGATTCCTGTCGTGGTGATGTTCTCGCCCAGCTCGCCGGGTCCAATACGGTGGCTGGCCTCGGCCAGAACAGCGAACGTCTCGGCCTGGATCACCGGCCACGCCGACGCCAGCGACCAACTCGATCTCAGTCACTGCGTGCTTGGAGAGTTCGTGTCGGTCGCTGAGGTGGAGCCCGGTCACCGATCCCATCAAAGGATTCTGCCAGATGGCCCGAC
>JAAETI010000474.1 GCA_024228555.1 bacterium
ATGCGATGCAGGCCTATGTCGACACGGTCGAAGGACTGAAGGCGGAGTAATCCTCCGCCAGCGAAGGCACTGCAGGCGAATTGGCGCCCTCGGGAGGATTCGAACCTCCGACACCCGGTTTAGGAAACCGGCTGGGGCGCTCTTTGTTGTCTTTCATCAGTTGTCGGCATCTCCGAAATCGTCAATGTTTGTGGGGAATTCTGGGCCTTCCGGCGGCTGCGTCACTCTCGTCGTTTTGTGTTGTTTCTCGACCTGTGACGGACAGTTGACGGACACCCCTAGCGTCAAGGAGTCGGCTCGCTCGGCGGCCGGGCGGTTCAAGGTGTGTCGGTGATGCCGTGTCGCTCCGCGAGTTGCCCGGCGAGTCGAGCGGCCGGGATGCCTTGGCGCGTCGCGGCGGCGCGGATCAACCCGATGGCGCCGAACAGGGCATAGCGCCAATAGTCGTCGTTGTGCCACCAAGTGACCTCATCGAGCAGATCGGGTTTTAGGCCAGCTCGGAACGCCGCGCTGGTGAGAATCGCATATTGGATCTTGCGGTTCTCACGACCGCGGAAGCTGCACTCCGGCAGGTGGGCCTCCTGGAGCCCCTCATAGGGGATCGAGGTGTCACGGCTGATACCTGCGATGTCGAGAGCATCGGCGGCGAGTTCCGTGAACACTTCACCCGGGAAGGTGTTGTTCTTGGGATGGAGGTCGGCGACTGCGGCCGCAAGCTCATGTGCGTCGGAACCCTTCTCCAGACCGCCCAGAAGACGTGCAATCGCTTCGATGCGATCTTCTTCAGTTGGCCGCCGTGCCATGCTGCGACATCCTATTTGGGGCGATGCTGCTACGTGTTCTGATCAGCCGACCACAATTCTACCGATGCGGCGAGTTCCCGATCGGGACTGACATGCCGTCCATACAACGGGCCACACGGAGTCTGTGCTAACCACAACGCGAGACCTATCGGATCGAAATCGTGGCGGTGGCGAGAATCGCTGGCGAGGAAGGTGAACTCGTTCATGATCCCGAGCACGCTCCGGCTGGCCGTTTTCGCCCACCGCCCGTCATTCATCACAGCCAGCTCAGCGTCGATGAACCCGCGCTTGACTCCGGCCGCCGCGAGTGTTTCGCCAAGCGCGACAGGGAACCGATCGAGAGCGGTCGCGGCCGGAGCCAGTGGCATCAGAACCGGGAACAGCGTCTGCTCATTGACCAACAACGCGAGCTGAGGACGCCAGAAGAGCACCGTGCCGTACCAGTTGCCCAACCACGTCGTCGGATCCGCAACTGCAGCCAGGGCCGGCTGCTTCGCCCGGTCCCGAAGCTTCTTCGTGCCATGCAGGCTGTACACGGTTCTCAGTCTTGCAGCGTTTCCCTCCGCCCGTGGTGTGCATTGTCCTGGGAGTGGATCCCAGATTCGAAGTTGTCGCAGTCGGCGGTGCGGTAGGTGCTCAAGACAGCACGACTCTGAGTGGTCGGCCCGCCGAGCGGCGAGGTGCCGTATGCGTGGCTTCACGGAATGCTCGTTTCTGCGCCCGATTGATTGATCTAGGGCGGGATGGTCAGTGGTGCTGTATATTGTGATGTATGTCAGCAACTCGTACACAGGTGTACCTCACTGAAGAGCAGCGCCACCGCATCGACGTCCTAGCCGACGACGAAGGCGTAACCATGGCAGAGATAATTCGTCGCGCTCTCGATTTGTATCTCGAGGGTGAGGCACCCGATTCCGAGCTGGCGCTCGCGACCACCTTTGGAGCAGCCCCAGAAGCGACGGTACCTAGCCGGGACGAATGGGACCGTGGCTGACATCCTGGTCGACACCGACATCTTCATCGACCATCTTCGAGGAGCCAAGCAGCTCGCACCCGGTCGCCACCGATTGCACTACTCATTAATCACCAGGGCCGAGCTCTTCGCCGGCAACACTGCCACCAATCTGGTCAGCACGTTGCTTGCCCCGTTTCGGGAAGTACCGGTGGACCGCACCGTCGCCGAACGGGCAGGCCGTATTCGTCGGGAGAGTGGCATCCGCTTTCCAGACGCACTCATCGCCGCAACTGCTATTGAACATGGGCTGGGCCTCGCTACCCGAAACAGATCCGATTTCGCGCATGTGCGGAGCCTACGGTTGCGGCAGCTGTAGCCACCCTTTGCGTGTCGGCATGAGACGTCGCACTGCGCTCCGTGTCCGACTCGCCAATCCTGGATGTGCCG
>JAAETI010000475.1 GCA_024228555.1 bacterium
GTCGGTGTCTGCCTGGCCCGAGGTGTCATCGGTGCCGGAGGTGTCATTGGCCATGATCCGACCCTATTTCGCCGCGCTGGCCATATGTCACTTTTGGGCTGGCTCATGTGGCATTGGTGATGTGACCGACAGTTGGCGTCCCTGCGAACAGGCGGGCGGCGGGCCCGATGAGTTTGAGATGTCCGAGGCGCTCTATCCAGTCCTGCGTCGCTTCGCCGCCGTCGTGGCCGATCACGACATGGATCCCGATGATCTCGTCCAAGAAGCTCTGGCCGCCACCCTGCAACGGCATCGGCTGCCGGAATTGGACCAGCCAGCCGCCTATCTGAAGCGTGCGATCATGAACTCGGCATCCAACTACCGGCGCCAGCGATCCATGCTCCGACGGTTCCTCCCCAAGCTGGCTATCGGATCGACTACGACCGACTCCTATCCGTCCGGTCTGTCCCTGCTTGATTCCCTCTCCCCAACCGACCGGATAGTGGTGTTTCTGGCCGATGTCGAAGGCCTCCCCCACGCCCTCATCGCCGACCAACA
>JAAETI010000476.1 GCA_024228555.1 bacterium
GGAATCTGCAAGGCTCGATGGCTGCTGGCTGGGGGATGTTCACGGTCGTCTGTTCGGGGTCCACAGCTGGCCTATGTGCACTGCCGTCCGGTCTAGTCGGAGGTCTACTTGGGACAATGGCTGGGGCCTTGGAGGTATGCGCCAACAGTAAAGGTGTCGACATACATTTCACGGCAGCACCGCAAGCAATCTGGTGCTCAGGATACTGATCATGAGACTGACACTCATCATTAGGCTACTCATCATAGCCTTCGCACTAGTCGCGTTATTCATCGCCGGGCGGGTACTACTGACTGACAGCACCATGTCCGGCTGGCTCGAGTTAACACTTTGGCTGCCGCTGGGCGCTAGTTATGTACTGATGGAGGTCCGACGTCGAATCCTGAAGAGGGAGGCTGACCAAGCCTGAACCCAACCCGGATTGGTCGCAACTGACTCTGGTTTGGGTTCGCGAAAGACCCCCTGACCTGGGACAATGGATGCTGTTGAAGCAGCCATCGAACCCGGGAAACAGGGGGTCTTGTCGCGTCTCAACTACTGGTCTGGTGTTGCCACGGAAAGCGACAAGCAGGGGTGAGGGGCTGATCACCCACGGCGGCCTAGCACGGCTGGGAGCAGTCCCTGACCGGGTCGGGCCGACGCGCGGTCAGAGGCCGCGACCACCGAGTTGGAATCCCGACCGAAGCGCCACATCACCGGCGTAGTGGCCTGGGTGACGCGAGCGATAATCCAACTCGGGTAGTCTCGATCGACTGGGGTGTTGCGTCGATCGGCTGAGACCGCCGTCCCATTTACTGGGTCCACACCTGAACGCCGCGACCC
>JAAETI010000477.1 GCA_024228555.1 bacterium
GTCGCCGGCTTCGACGCGTTCCCAGGATGGATCAAGCCATGATCCCCCTGCGTTGGCAGGAACCAGTGTTATGAATGTGAATGCTGCCGCTAGTGCGGCGAACAGCAAGCGCCGCAAGATCGAATCACCTTCTCGACCGGATGAGCCGAGGCTAATTAGGGCTGGGGCCTAAGTGACTAGTTTCTCCCGAGTATTCGCTGCGGCAGATCGGTGCCGCACCGCAAAGCGTCCCAACCTGCAAGGATGGCGCCATGGTCGACCGAGTCACGTTGGGAAGAATGCAGAATCCGGTGCGGGGATTCCTGCACGGTTCGGCTGCCGTTGTTGCGGTGGTGGGGACCGCCTTTCTGGTCGCAAATGCCATGTCACCGGCGGGCCGAGTAGCGATGGTCGTATATGGGCTCGGTCTGGTTGGGCTGTACGCGACAAGCTCCCTGTACCACGCGGTTCCCTGGGCCGAAAGCTGGAAACTGCGGATGCGGCGGCTCGATCACGCCATGATCTTCGTGCTGATCGCGGCGACTTTCACGCCGATCGGAGCCATAGTGCTCGATGGTTGGATTCGGGTCCTGAGTCTGTCGATCGCCTGGGGCACAGCGCTCATTGGTTTCCTTCACCATATGTTTGTGCGCAACCAACGCTTCCATCTCTCGATCGGAATGATGGTCACGCTGGGCTGGCTGTCACTGCCGCTGATGGTGCCGTTGGCGAACCGGGCCGGGGTTGCGCTGGTCGTTTTGGTCGCCGCAGGGGGGATTGTCTACACGGTCGGAATGGTCGTCGTCGTTACAAACTGGCCGAAGCTATGGCCGAGCGTGTTCTCGTCCCACGAGGTCTTTCACATCCTTGTGATTACGGCGTCGGCCCTGCACTTTGTGGCGATCCTGCGTTATGTCGCTCCGCTTGCGGTGTAGCCGATAGTCATGAAACCGGACCGCATGCTGAGGTTGGCCGTCGCGATGCTGGCGGCTGTCGCCGTGCTTGCAATCCTGGTGATTGCTGGCTGGACCCAGGGTCTTGATGACTCCTGGAACCGACTGATGACCGATAGCGAGACGTCGTGGCTGGTAAACGTCGCTGAGTCCTTCGCCTGGTTGGGGGCATTTCCCATCGCTTTCATGACCGTCGTGGCGATCGGAGTGGCATTCCTGTTGGCAAAGAGACCTTGGTCCGCTCGCACCTGGATCGTGATGGTTGCAGTTGCTCGGGGGATTTCGTCGCTGAGCAAGACACTGATCGGCCGTGCCCGGCCCCCAAATGGTCTTGCGGTTGAGTCGTCGGCGTCGTTTCCGTCGGGACATTCGATGGTGTCCGGGGCGGCGATGGGTATTGGGCTCGCCATCATCGCCGGCAGGCTGTGGCCAGAACACAATCGTTTGCTCCTCATCATCGGGACCGGCTATGCCGTCACCATGGCGCTGAGTCGTACCTACCTGCGCGTGCACTGGTTGACCGACGCAGTCGGTGGAGTTGGGTTCGGTGCGGCGATTGCGATCGGGGTGTGTGCAATTGCGATGAAACGCCGTGAGGCTCACAGCTAGGGCGAACGCCAAGCCAGCGGCGGGAGATGTCGTCGGTGGAGACGGGCACGACGGAGAGCCTTCGCTGCGGGTGTCTGTCTGAAAGCCTGCTTGGGTGCGGGTACTGTGGGCAACATGAGTCGCAAGGACAAGAAGCGCAGGACCAAACTGAGTGCTGCTGACATGAGGGGTACTGGCGTCAACGTCAAGGACCTGTCCTCCAGCATCAAGCAGCTCGTTGCGACCCGCATCGCCGAGAAGTACGCCGAGGACCCTGACAAGTTCGCCCGCTTGGTCGAAGTTGGTCTGGTTGACGAGGCCACGTTGAGCAACCTCCCCAACGACGTTGATTTTGATGCGGCGGTGAGCAAGTTCCGAGAGCGCCTTACGGCCATCGTTGCGGAAGAGCCTTCGGTTCTGGGGCGGCTCGAGGTGAGGCCGCTGGACGTGCTCTGTGAGGCAGAACCGGCGCCGGCCAAGCTGCCGGGGACCGAGATGTCGGTGATCTTCTCCGATCTCGAAGGGTTCACTTCATTCACCAGCTCCAAGGGCGATCTCGAAGCGAGTGCGCTGCTCCGTGACCACTACGACACTGTGGCTTCGATCGTTCGTGGACGAGGGGGATCTGTCATAAAGACGATTGGCGATGGCCACATGCTCGCCTTCGGCCAGTCTCAGGCCGCGGTGCTTGCTGCGGTCGAGCTGAGTGAAATTGTTGCCGGGCCACTGCGGCTGCGCGTCGGGGGTCACAACGGTGACGTAGTGAAGACCACTGATGACATCCTTGGCCATGTGGTCAACGTTGCGGCACGGGTCACTGATGCCGCTTCGGGCGGTGAGACCTTGGTGACGACAGCCCTCCGCGACTCAGCGGGAGCCGTCCGTGGAGTCGAGTTCGATGTTCCTGCCGCTATTGAATTGCGCGGGATCGAGGACCCGTTCCAGTTGTGCCGCGCCCACCGCATGTAGCTGTCCCAACCGCCAAGGGAGTCCATGGCCGAGACGAGCACCGACCGGATCGCAGCGCTGTGTAGTCACGTCCTGCACCAGAACTGGCGTGAGGGTGAAGAGGGCGGGTCGCATAATGGATTCACCGCACCCAGCCCTGGTCACTACGACTGGCAGTGGTATTGGGATTCGTGCTTCCACGCAATCATCTGGCGGCGTCTTGACCCGGCACGGTCCCTCTTGGAACTCGAGACCCTTCTCTCTGCCTCACAAGATGGGTTCATCGGCCACACCATCTTTCACGGGAAGCCGCTGGACCTGGAGCGCGCCATGCGATACAACATCGCCACTAGGCATGCTGCTGCGACCAGCACGATCCAACCGCCCGTTTTGGCCTGGGCGTGGTCGATTGCGGTTGGTGACCCCAGCGCGGAACCGCGCATCCGCGCTCACCACGAATGGCTGCGGGCACATCGCGACTTGAAGGGCGACAATCTCCTCTGGCTGATACAGCCCGACGAGTCGGGCATGGACGCATCGCCCAAGTTCGATCACGTGTGGGGACGACGCGCCCACGGTCACCGACTGTTCCCCGCTCTGATTCACACCAACCGACGACGCGGCTTTGACGCCCACCACATAGCTGCAGATGGCAGGCCGGTTGTGTGCGAGGTGCTGACCAACGTTATGTGGTCACTCTCTGAGCAGGCCATGGGCAATCCCTCACCGACACCCGCTCTCATCGCTCGGCTTTGGAACGACGATGTCGGACGTTTCCTCGACCACACCCAATCTCCGGTGTCGCCTCTGGAGCCACGGGATGTCCCATCTACGTGGGACACTCTCGCTCCGCTGGCTCTTCCCGATCTGCCTGTGGACATCGGTCACCGGCTGGTACAGGAGATACTGCTCGACACGAAGAAGTTCTGGGACAGCACCCCGATCCCATCAGTCGCCCTTGACGATCCCACTCACACGTCCCGCGAGGACTTCTGGGGGGCTGCGCCGTCTCTGGCGCGGACCGAGTTGGGTCAACGCGGCATGGCTTGTGTGGATTGGTCTCAATCGACTCGGCTACCACGACGCTGCCACGGAGATGAGCGATCGCCTCGCAGCCGTCGTGCTGCGGGAGGGGTTGTGGGAGTACTACGAAGCGCGGACAGGGAAGGGCATGGGAGCGTCGGACTTCGGCTGGTCGTCGCTGGTATGGGAGATGGTGGACCCACTCGATTGACCGCAGGCGCTCAGGTCTTGCGGGGCGGTACTCGCAAGGCGCAAGGCGCAAGCCTCGCAAGGGGCTGAGGGGTGTTCCCCCGAGTTTTGCTTCGTAAGGCTCGCAAGGGGTTGAGGGGTGTTCCCTCGAGTTTTGCTTCGCAAAACTCGCAAGGAACTCAGCGAAGCTGAGTTCCCGTGGGCCCATCTGGATTTGAACCAGAGACCTCATCCTTATCAGGGATGCGCTCTAACCGAGCTGAGCTATGGGCCCTTGCGGCTGGCGAGTTTACCACCGGTGTGATGGTCCACTCCAAGCCACGAGGTGGAGACGATCGGATTCGAACCGACGACCCCCTGGTTGCAAACCAGGTGCTCTGCCAGGCTGAGCTACGTCCCCAAACGGAAGGTGCATTGTAGAACCAACCGTTGCAATGCGGAATCCGTGTCACGGTCACCCGAAGAGACTCCAATGACTATGCGGCGATCGAGAGGGGACATCATGCCGTTTGCATGGAGCAAAGAAGTGGTCAACTACAAGGCCGACGTGTTCGAATCGAGCACATTGGGCTACGACAGATCGATTCGGATCGACCTGGCGGATGGCGACACAGTATCCGTGCAGTTTCTGTCAAGCGCACCTGCAGACTTCGTCAGCATCGGTGCCAGCTTCCACACTGTGAAGATGGATCGTCACAAGTATGCCGAGATCTATCACATGCTGCAGACCGAGAAGCCTATGTACTTCACGGCTTATGAGGCAGGCAGCTCGCCGATCCGCTTTGCCGGATTCAGCACCTCGGAGGAATCAGTTGGTGAGGGCTTGGTGGACGCAGACGCACAGAGTCACGGGATGCACTCCCTCGGGAGCCATTACTCTGACCAACCAAAGTAAGGCTTCGAGGGAGAGTGTCCCATGGCAAATGCAGTGATCGTCGATGCGGTCCGGACCCCGGGCGGCAAACGCGGCGGCAAACTCAAGGACTGGCATCCTGTCGACCTCGCCGCAGAGGTCCTCAAGGAACTCGTCAAGCGCAACAATCTCGATCCGGCGATGGTCGACGATGTCATCATGGGTTGCGTCACCCAGACCGGCGAACAGTCGGTGAACGTCGGCCGCAACGCGGCGCTGGCCGCAGGGTTTCCCGAGCACGTGCCTGGGATCACGATCGACCGCCAGTGTGGCTCCAGCCAACAGGCGGTCCACTTCGCCGCTCAGGGGATTATGGCCGGCGTATACGACATCGTCATCGCCGCAGGTGTCGAGTCAATGACGAGGGTGCCGATGGGCATCAACATGCAACAAGGCCCCGGCGTTCCCTTTGGCCCAGAGATGAACAGAAGGTACGACGACGGCATCGTCCCCCAGGGAATATCTGCGGAGCTCATCGCCGAGGACTTTGACATCAGTCGCAAGGAGATCGACCAACTGGCATATGAGTCGCACCGGCGGGCGACTCGAGCAACCGAAGAGGGTCGCTTCGATAGGGAGATCGTGCCGATCAAAACCAAGAACGAGGACGGCAGTACCGAGGTGATGGCGCGCGACGAAGGCATCCGCTCCACGACCACAGTCGAGGCACTCAGCGGGCTGCGCACGGTGTTCAAGGACGATGGTGTTGTCACCGCAGGCAACTCGTCGCAGATAACGGACGGCGCAGCCGCCGTCTTGGTGATGAGCGAGGAGAAGGCGGCGGAGCTCGGGCTCAAGCCACGAGCTCGGTTCAAGGCGTTCTCAGTGGTCGGTGTGAACCCGATCACGATGCTGACCGGACCCATTCCGGCGACGGAGAAGGTTCTGGATAAGGCCGGGCTTTCCATCGACGACATCGACCTGTTTGAGGTCAACGAGGCCTTTGCCACCGTTATCGCCGCCTGGCTCAAGGAGACGGGTGCGGATTGGGACAGGACCAATGTCAACGGTGGAGCCATGGCTTTGGGCCACCCGCTCGGTGCTTCCGGAGCCAAGCTGATGACCACCCTGCTCCACGAAATGGAGCGCCGCGGGGCCCGCTACGGTCTCCAGACAATGTGTGAGGGTGGCGGTATGGCCAATGGCACCATCATCGAACTGATCGACGCCTAGGAACGAGCTCTACCAATGCAGATAGCGATCGCGATTGCGATCGGGGTGGCCATCGTCGCGGCGACGCTGTGGGTCGTGAAGATGCTGTTGATCCCGCAACCCGAAGAACCCGATCCAGACCAGGTCAAGGAGATCGCGGTTGATTACAGGTGCATAGTTTGCGGGATGCGGCTCACCATTACGCATGCTCAAGACGAGAGTCCCGATGCTCCACGCCATTGTCGTGAAGATATGGTTGAGGCACCGTGACGCGTTTCTGACAACTACGCTTTGAAGTATCGAGGGAGAGAGGTTGGCGGTGGCAAAGAAGTACGAACTTGGGTTTGTCAGGAAAATGATCAACAACATGATGACCGGCCGGATCGCCAAAGGAAAGGCGCAGGAAAACATGTACCTGCTGACGACCCTTGGTCGCAAGAGCGGGTTGGAGCGGACCACACCAGTGACCTTGTTGAACAGGGGAGGGCTGCGCTATCTGGTCGCTCCCTACGGCGAGGTCGGCTGGGTTCACAATCTGCGAGCGTCAGGGCTGGCTGAGTTGTCCCAGGGCGGATCGAAGGAAGAGATCGGCGTCGAGGAACTGGGCGTTGAAGCCGCCGCACCGGTACTGAAACAGTACGTGCAGGAAGTCAAGGTGGTGAGGTCGTTCTTCGACGCAGATCACGACGCCCCGGAGTCGGAGTTTGTCATCGAGGCTGCCACCCGCCCGGTCTTCCAGATCAAGGTGTAGGCGAACCCAGCGGCTTGCCACAGTTTTCGCGACTTGTCCCCACGTGTGGACAGCCGGGTGGATAACTACAAACGTGTAATTACTGAGCTATCTGTAGTTGAGGGTCATCGCAAACCCAGCTGCTATCCCAGCCAGACCCACCATCAACCACGTGTTGTCGGGGCTTCCCGGCAGTAACGTGATGTAGTTGGCCAAGATGATGAGCACTCCGAGACCCATCAGACCGAACATGAGAGCGACGTACCAAGTTGGTGACGGTCCCTTTTCGGCGACGGGATCCACCCGCTTGGGCGGGGTGGGGCGGCGATTGGCTACTTTTTTACGTTTCTTTGAAACAGGCATCGCCGTAAAGGCTAGCGTCCAATAGCCGATACTCTCCAATGCCGGTGATAAACACTTACTTGATGCAAGGAAACCGATGACCGACACAATGGCCACAGCCGAGGCTGGACCCGCAACCGAAGTTGCGGTTGGAGGCCGTGGTCTGCGCATCATCCACAACCTCGGGTGGGCGTTCATCTACCTCGGTGTGCTCACTTTGGGGTTTGTCGTACACCAGCTCTACATCACCAGTTGGTTTGCTCAACAGAACCAACCGGTGCTCGCTCAAGAACGTATCGAGCAGTGGGGGGACACCGAGATCACAGAGGTCGCTGTTGTCCCCACCGCCGATGACCCCGACGACTCAGGAATCGTGTCGGGTGCAACGGGAGGCGAAGCCGACATCGTTGCGCCCGAACCTCTCATTCTGAAGGTCGAGTCCCCTCCCGACGACGGGGTCGCTTTCGCTTTGATCCGCATCCCCAAGCTCGATCGGCTCGCGGAAGGCTGGAACGTTGTCGAAGGGGTTGGCACGCAGAATCTGAAGAACGGTGCCGGACACATGCCGGACACTGCATTGCCCGGCCAGCCCGGCAATGCAGTAATCAGCGGCCATCGCACGACCTACGGAGAGCCGTTCCGTGAGTTGGATGCACTTGACCCTGGCGATCGCATCGAAGTCGAGACTGCGCTCGGCACCCACGTCTACATCGTCAGGGAAACCCGGGTGGTGTCCCCCACCGATGTTTGGGTTGCCGAACCCAGAGATGGCGCCTGGCTCACGCTCACCACCTGCCACCCGCTGCTCTCGGCACGACAACGCTTTGTGGTGTTCGCTGAACTGAACTTTGGTCCCAATGCCGACGTGATCGAGGCAATGACATGATTACCCGAACTTGGCGGATACTGCCCGGACCTCTCCCCGTACGTATTGTGGAGGCGATTGCCCTCGCCCTCATCGTTCTTGTGCTTCTGCACTTTTTCTACGATTGGCTCGGCAACACGATTCTCGATCAGGGAGGCACCGTCGGATGAAGGTGCTCGTCATCGACAACTACGACTCGTTTACCTTCAATCTCGTCCAGTACATAGGCGAGCTGGGGGCCGAACCGGTTGTGGTGCGCAATGACGATTTGGAGCCCTCCGCCGCGGCAGGCGGGGGCTTCGACCGTCTGTTGATCTCGCCGGGACCCGGTCGTCCCGAGAATGCGGGGAATTCGATCGACTTCATCCAGACCTTGGGCACAGAGATGCCGACGCTTGGGGTCTGCCTCGGCCATCAAGCTATTGCCGTCGCTTTCGGAGGCAGCGTCGATCTCGCCCCTGAGCCACGCCACGGCAAGGTATCTCCAATCACCCATGATGGGCGAGGCATCTTCAAAGAGCTGCCCAACCCATTTCCGGCAACCCGATACCACTCGTTGGCCACGGTGAGTCTTCCGGATGAACTCTACGAAACCGCCCACAGCGAAGACGGAGTCGTACAGGGAATTCGACACCGTGACCTCCCGATTACTGGTGTCCAATTCCATCCGGAGAGCATCATGACGACGTCCGGCAAGGACCTTCTGGCGAACTTCCTGTCTTAGGAGATCCCGCGCCAACCAGTATGTTGCCGACACGACAGTGAAGGAAGCATCCGGTGAACGAGTATCTCGAAACGGCAACCGAGTTGGCATTGCAGGCAAGCCAGATCATGTTGGACCACTTCGATTCGGGTGTAACGGTCAACATCAAGGCCGATAACACACCGGTGACGGTCGCCGACGAGAAGATCAATCAGCTTGTGATCGACAGGATCACGGTCCAGTACCCGGCACACGGAGTCATCGGCGAGGAGGCTTCGGTGGAGAAGCCTGATGCCACCCATCAATGGGTTTGCGATCCGATCGATGGAACCCTTCCCTACACGCTCGGAATTCCGACCAACGTCTTTGCCCTGGCGCTTGTCGAAGACGGCGATCCCATTGTCGCGGTCATTGCGGATCCGTACTTGCAGCGCGTGTATTCGGCCACCTTGGGCGAGGGTGCGTTCTGCAACGAGCGACCGCTTGCGATCTCAACACGGAGTTCGCTGGTCGGAGCGATTATGAATGTCTCGGGCAGGAGTGGGCGCCGCGCCGCAGCCCTGGGCGGACCGGTCTATGCCGACCTGGAGAAGAGCGGCGCACATATGATGCATCACAGCAGCATGATCTATGAAGCGGCGTTGGTCGCGGCAGGTGCGTTTGACGCGGCCATCTTCACAAAGCGAACTCCTTGGGATGCCGCGGCGGGGGCTCTATTGGTGACTGAGGCCGGTGGGGTCGTTACCGATGTCAACGGCAGGGGGCAGCGCTACGACCGGCCGCTCAACGGGACGATCTTCTCAAATGGTGTTCTCCACGACGAGGTCCGGCAGATCGTCGCCAGACATCTCGTCTGAGAGCTACTCGTTGTCCCCGTCATCGGGTGGCGGCGGAGTGACAACGCCGATGGCGACAGTCACCGCGGAGCCGTCGTCGACAGACGTCCCAAAGACCGGGTCTTGTGAGCCGATGACTCCCTCGAGATCTGAGTCAGGGGGAACCTCGACGGTTCCGTCCACGACGAGGGTCAGCCCAAGGTCAAGCAGCTTCTCCCTCGCCTCATCTTCGGTCAGACCGGTCAGTACCGGCACCTCGACCTGGAGGAGCACACCGATCCTGACGTGTACCTCCGAACCAAATGTCACCTCAGTACCGGCCGACGGATCCTGGTCTGCAATCACACCGACCAGTCCGCTGGCCAGCGTGACCTCAACGGTCTCGGCGTCGACAACCAGCATCAACCCGCGTTCGTTGGCAAATGCCCTGGCCTCCTGCTCCGACATTCCGATGAGGCTCGAAAGAGGGAAGGGTTCTGGGCCCTTTGAGACGTAGATCGTGACTGTTTCGTCGCGTTGCGCTAGTTGCGACGCAGCAGGATTAGAGCGAATGACCCAGCCTTCGAGCATCTCGTTAGAGAACTCCTCTTCGACCACGATGTCCTCAAACCCGAGCCGGGCCAGCTCTTCCTGAGCGGTACCAACCGGGACCCCTTCGAGTTCTGGCATCGTGAGGAACCGCGGTCCCGTCGAGACGACGAGGTCGACCAGTGTGCCGGGTGCAGCCTCGGTGCCGGCAGGCAACGATTGACTAATGACAATGCCCTCGGCGTGGTCCTGGCTGTCCTGCAGGGTCTCGCTACCCACGCCGAATCCATCCGCCTCGAGCTGGCTGCGAGCGGCCTCGATATCAACATTGGTCACATTCGGGATGGGGAACTCTTCGGGACCTGCAGAGATCACGAGGACGACCTTGGTTCCGGGGTCAACCTCGACGCCAGGTGCGGGTTCCGTTGTGATTACCAAGTCCTCTGCCACGTCGACACTCGGCACCTCGCGGAAAGAGATGCGAAGCCCTTCTTCCTGAAGCTGTTCGGTTGCGTCTGCCTGCGTCATTCCCGACAGGTCGGGGATCGCGACGGTTACCGCATCCTCTGACTCGGCGGGAGGCGAAAGCAGCTGCCAAAGCAGAAACATGCCGATGAGAAGCAATGCCACCAAACCTGCAATGGCGAGGGCGTAGCTGGTCTGGCTGCGCTCCTTGTCTGGGTACTGGGCAACGTGGCGGGCAGTCTCGTCGGGAGTGGCTGTTGGTGGCGGTGGCGGGCTGTTCATCAAGCGAGTCTGTGCAGTTGGCTGGCCTGGTGCGACGGGCACTGCAGCCACAGGGGCAGCCGCCGCGATCGCTTCCTGCTCAATGGTCATCTGATGGGCGACCGTCATCTCGCCCCGCAAATAGCGGAGGAGATCGGTGCGGAGCTCGTCTGCAGTCTGATAGCGGGCGTTGGGGTCTTTCTCCATGGCTCGCTCAACAACGGCTTCCAGCCCTGCCGGGACATCCGGGTTGATTCCGCTTGGCGGAGTCGCAAACTCGGCAACGTGCTGATAGGCAACCGCGACCGGGCTTTCTCCCGTGAACGGTGCCTGGCCACACAGCAGCTCGTAAAGGACGACGCCGAGCGAGTAGATATCGGAGCGGGCGTCGGCCGGAAGCCCCTGAGCCTGCTCAGGGCTGAAGTAGGTGGCGGTCCCGATTACGGCACCGGTACGAGTCAGCTCCTCGGAATCGTCAAGGGCTCTGGCGATACCAAAGTCGGTCACCTTCACCGTGCCATCGGGGGTCAGCATGATGTTGCCCGGCTTGATGTCACGGTGATAGACACCGGCCTGATGGGCGACGGTGAGTGCGGCTGCAGTTTCGGCTCCGATTTCTGCAGCGCGGCGGGGCAGCAGCATCCCCTCGGAGCGGCGAATGTCACGCAGCGTGCGGCCCTCGATCAGCTCCATGACCATGAAGTAGGTGTCCTCATCGTGACCGAAGTCGTAAATGCTCACGATGTTGGGATGGTTCAGCCCTGCCGCGTTTTGAGCTTCACGACGGAAACGGGAAACAAACGCCCCATCGCTGGCGAATTGGGGGTGGAGAACCTTGACGGCCACGCGCCGACCCAGGGAGATGTCTTCTGCGGCGAAGACGTCTCCCATGCCGCCTCTGGCGAGGTGGCCGGTGATTTGGTAGCGGCCTTGAAGCACGCGCGAATCAGTCACGACGGGGAATGGTACTGACGCTGGGGACTACAAGCACAGTTCATCCACTTTCTTGTCCAACACCAAAGAACTCCTCAAACACCAATTGAGCTATCGGCGCGGCAACGGTGCCGCCTGTAGCGGCCTCTCCGGAGTCACCACCGGACTCGACTATCACCGCGATGGCGATTTGGGGGTCGTCGGGACCCGGCTCGACCGGGCCGAATCCAATGAACCAGGCGTGGGGGGCCGATTCGGGGACTTCGGCAGTTCCTGTCTTGCCTGCGACCCTCACTCCGGAAACCGCTGCTCGGCGCCCGGTACCTGACGTGACCACACCCTCCATCAGCCCGGAAAGGGCCGTAGCTGCGCTGGGGCTGGTTGCTCTGAGCCAAACCAGGGGTTCTGTCGACTCTTCGACGACGCCCTCTGCGCTGAAGATCTCCTGGACGAGGTAGGGGACCATGATCTCGCCGTTGTTGGCAACCGCGGCTGCGGCCAGGGCCATTTGCAGGGGCGTGGCAAGAACATCACGCTGTCCAATGGCGGTCTGGGCGACCCCGGGAACATCGAACTCGAAGGTGTCGGCTTCGGGAATGGTCGATGCTATTGCTCGAATCTCAAGCGGGACTTCGGCGTTGAACCCGAAGGACTCGGCAGTCCCGACTAGCTGTTCGGCCCCAACTTCCATGCCCAGCATCCCAAAGATGGTGTTGCAGGAGTTGA
>JAAETI010000478.1 GCA_024228555.1 bacterium
CTTGCACCAGGCGACGGCGAGCACCATCCAGGCGGAGTGCATCACAGAGGAATTGTCACCAGCAAGGAAACGAACGTCTGAAACCGTCCGGACAGCACGCACGGCGATTGTCCCGTGATTTCACGGTCGGCGTCCCAACGCCCCCTCCGCCAGCCATTCGGCTGTCACCTCCCCCGCAGAACGCGGGGGAGGAGCGCGCCGTTGCACGGTTGCGCATAGGCTCCTGAGAGGCCCGGTATCCAAGAAGGTTCGGAGATGCGTGCATGCCCTAGCAAGGGGTCGGGGGGATTGCCGATGCATCGTGGCGCGAACAACGGCGCGCCTCAATCGCCACTGCGATTCTGACAAAGAGCGGACTAGTCCGAAGTTTGGACGGTTGGAATGTCGCTATTGGCGGTATTCTGCGGATGGGCGGCTGATTTAGTTTTGATTTGTGTCCATGTAGGGATTCCCAAACGGGTCAAAATATGATTCGATAGGGGCATGTTCATCGAGACGGTGCCCAATCGAAGCTCGCCGCCGGCGGTTCTTCTGCGCGAAAGCTGGCGTGAGGGAAAGAAGGTCCACAAGCGGACACTGGCCAATCTGTCGAAGATGCCGGCGCATCTGATCGAGGGGCTTCGAGCACTCTTGAACGGTGGCACGGTTGTTGGGCTCGGCGAGGGCGGGCTTGAGGTGGTGCGCTCGCTTCCCCACGGGCATGTGGCGGCGGGGCTGGGGATGGTGCGCCGGATCGCACTCGACCGGCTTTTGCTGAGCACGGCCAAGGATGCCGGCTCGCTTCGCCATCGCGACCTGGTGGTTGCGATGATCGTTGATCGCCTGGTCACGCCGCGCTCCAAGCTTGGCTTTGTGCGGGCGGTTGACGAGGAAACAGCCAGCACCAGCCTGGGCCGTGTGCTGGGATTGGGGGCGGTGGCGGACGACGAGGCTTACGCGGCGCTTGACTGGCTCGTGGCGCAGCAGCCGCGGATCGAGAAAGGCTTGGCCCGGCGTCATCTGCGCGATGGTACGCTGGTGCTCTACGACGTCAGCTCGTCCTATCTGGAGGGCCGCAAATGCCCCCTGGCGCAGTTCGGCTACAGCCGCGACCATCGCCCGGACCGGCCGCAGATCGTCTATGGCGTGCTTTGTACGCGGGCCGGCCTGCCGGTGGCGGTCGAGGTGTTCGACGGCAACACCGCCGATCCGACGACGCTGGCGGATCAGGTGAACAAGCTGAAGCAGCGCTTCGCCCTTGAGCGGGTGGTGCTGGTCGGTGACCGCGGCATGATCACCAGCGCGCGTCTGCGCGAGGACGTGGCGCCGGCCGGGCTGGACTGGATCACCTGCCTGCGCGGCCCGCAGATCCAGGAGCTGGCTGCCGACGACGGTCCGCTGCAGCTGTCGCTGTTCGACGATCGCGATCTGGCCGAGATCAGTGATCC
>JAAETI010000479.1 GCA_024228555.1 bacterium
CTCGTCTCAGGCCGCAGCGCGATGGTAGTGCTTGAGCAAACCGCCGAGCCGTTCGTCCGTGATGACTTCGCCAGTGCCTGAGTCTCTCGAGCCATCGATGAGCTCGTTGCCTATTCCTTGGTGCGGACGCTCCAGATTGTAATGGGCAACGAACTCGTTGACAGATCGCTCGAGTGACGTGAATCCGAACGGGATGATCTTGTTCAGACACTCCGTTTTGATTGATCGCACCCAGCGCTCCGCGATCGCATTCATGTCAGGGGCCTGGATGGCGGTCCGCACTAGTTTTACGCCGGCATCTGCGAGGGTGCGTTCGAACTCGGCAGTGAAGACGCATGCGTTGTCGACGATCAAGTAGCGCTTGTTGCGAAGGAATCCATCGACGTGATCCGTGAGGTTACGTGCGACCTGAGCCATGAAGGAGGAGTCGGGACTGGTTGTGATCCCAGCGATTTGCACGGCGCGAGTAGCGTGGTGGATGACGAAAAGAACATGGTGCGTGACGAGTCCTCGTGTAGTCCAGACTTCGACATTGAAGAAGTCTGCAGCAGCGATCACTTCAGCATGTGCCTTCAAGAAAGTCCTCCATGAGGTCGCCCGATCAGCGCTGGGCGGGATGCCGTTGTCCTTCAGTGTCTTGGCGATCGTTGATCGAGCGACGCTGTGGTCGAGCTTCTTCAACTCGCCTTGGATTCGCTTGCAGCCCCAGACCGCGTTCCCTGTCGCCATGAGCACGATGAGTGCTCGGATCTCCTTCCTGATTCCGGGGCGGCCAACCCGCTTGCCGGGGAAGGCCCACTTCATCGCGATGAGGCGATGGTGCCAACGAAGGATGGTGTCCGGTGTCACAATGGTCGTGACTTTGGCGAGCAGGCGGCGGCCGAGGATCTTGCCTTTGGCTGCGAGTCGTCGGCGTTGAGCGTCGGTGAGGCGGAGTCGCTTGTTGCCGAGCTGTTCCTTCAG
>JAAETI010000480.1 GCA_024228555.1 bacterium
CGAACGATCTCCGCCAGCCGGTCCTCCTGCTCGACAACCAGCTTTGATCGGCCATTGCTGATCTCCGCTCGATTGACGGTGGCAATGGCGGCCCGGATGGCTGACTCACCAAACGCTTTGGTGTCCTCAAGCGATGGCCGCCTTCCGCCTCGAGTCTGGATGTCCGTCTCCC
Organism: bacterium; assembly: GCA_024228555.1. GTDB lineage: Bacteria > Actinomycetota > Acidimicrobiia > Spongiisociales > UBA5794 > JAAETI01. The sequence goes on from JAAETI010000480.1 coordinate 173, forward strand.
ATTTGGAAAGGGAATCCGCTGTGAGTGCTCGAACCTGGCGGGCCTGCTCAGCTAGCCGTTCATCACTACTCATAGCCCGCTCCGTTGGTCGAGATCTTGGAATCCACGCTTCCCCGCCAACCCTTCTCGGAACGATCAACCGCGAATGCAGCTTGCATCGCAGGCGACAGGACACCCGGCCCGCTGTGACCTCTCGGCGGTCCATCCCGTGAAATCGTTGCCGGTGAAACCCCGGGGGCGTACTGATCGACTGGGCGCTGCCTCACCGAGCAGTACGACTGGAGCGAAGTGGTGAAATCGTCCATTGCCCTGCCGAGAGCAGTTCGTTCCAGGCGCCGAGACCGGACCAGGCCGTCGCTCGCGGCCACACCGGCACCCTTCGGGTCTCTCGGCAATACACCCATAAGCGGAACCTGAGCTTGATCAGCGATCTCGGTGGCCGACCATGCACCCTCGCCGACCACCACCAAACCGACCTGGCAGCCAGCATCCCGGAGCTCCACCACTCCAGCGAGCATCGCGTAGATCTCCTCCAGCTCTGGTCGACAGACAATCAGCGTCACGACAGAACGGCGGGCGAGATGGATCGCTGCGCTGCGCTTTGTCAGCCGCCCACAGTCAACAAACACTCGAAGATTCGCAACGCTCGCAAGCCGCGCCGCGCCGTCATCACCAAGCGCGTCCAGAGCGTTGATCACCTGTCCCGGGCTGGGCGGTGCCGCCACGACGCTCAACCCCTCGGCAATAGGCTGACTGTTGGCGAGGACTCCCGGCACGTCTGGTTGGGACAGCGTCGCCAACTCGATCAGTCCTGGCTGCCATGTCAACCCATGAGCCGACTTCCACCGGGCAGCCAGAATCCCACCGCCATCATCGGCCTCCACGATCACCCGTGACGCCCCGTCCTCAACCCACCAACTCGCGAGGAGGCCTGCCACCGTTGTAGCGCCCGGGCTTGCTCTGCGACTGGTGACAGAAATGATCACGATTCGTCCACCAGCGACACTCTCAACCGGTCCCGTCCAGCAGCGGTCGCGACGTCAAGCTGGAACTCCAACTCAACAGCGAAAGAGATGAAGAACCGCGGTTCGGACTGGTCGGCAACCGGCTCGATCGCCCAGATCGTCGCCCTACTGATCTCGACCGCAGGATCGTCCGAACCTTGAGTACCCACGTCAAGAAGAGTCACCGTGTCGCCGAGCGAAATCGCGCTCGCTGGGTACTCGCCGGCCGAGAGAACAGCTCCAACGATGGCCTGCCCATCCGCCAGCCGGTCCTCTTCAACAATCAGCTCGGGCGACAGGGGAGTACCCGCGCTGATCGCGGTACGGGCTCGCTGACCAACCACCAAATCCCGCTCAGCTCTGCTCACAAAGTCGACCCCGGTATCAGCCGCCACCTGAACAACCACAACATCGGAGACTTCGATAATCGAGCCGGCCTCGATCTCCACACCAGCAACCAAGATCGGTGCTCGTTCGTTGCCGGCGAGCGTCACCAACACGAAAACCAAAATCGAACCAGCGACAAGCAGGATCCCAACAAGAACCCAGGACAGACGCCTACTCCCTCGGTCCGAGCTCGGACGCTGGCTCCGGCCTGAACCCGGCTGGAGAAACACCTCAGGCCCGTCGCTTCTGAGACCCGAAGGCGGTATTGCCGTGGTGGTCATCTGCTTGCCTCCTCTAGCTTCCGGTCGCCGTGGCGACACCGAC
>JAAETI010000481.1 GCA_024228555.1 bacterium
ACCGGCGAGACCGACAACCTGGAAGGCTCCGACGACCCGGGCAACCAGATGGACTACAGCCCGGTCCCCGGCCTGCTGCACAAGTACGAGATGGGCCTCATGTACGTCATCTCGACCTGCTCCGCCCACTGCCGCTTCTGCTACCGCGAAGAGCTGATCAGCCGCCGCGAGGTCGAACACGCCGACGGTTCGGTTGCCAAAAAGGCCCTGGCCCAGATCGGCCCGATCACCGACTACGTGCGCAGCCACAACAAAGCGGTGGCCGACAACGGCGGACGCCACCCCGAGACCGGCCGCGAGAAGCTGCGCGAGATCCTGCTCTCCGGCGGCGACCCGATGGTGCTGACCAACAGCAAGATCGCCGCCTGGTTCGGCGCCCTGGCAGAAGCCGGCGTGGAATCGATCCGCGTGGGCACCAAGGAGCTCTCCTTCTACCCCGATCGCTTCGACGACGCCTTCATGGCCATGCTCGACGCCTTCCACGAAGCCTACCCCCACGTGGGCATGCGCTTCATGGTGCACTTCAACCACCCCGATGAGTTCTTGGCCAAGGATGCAGACGGCAACTACATCGAAGAAGAGTACGGCGTGCTCAAGTGGCACCCCAGCACCGAGCGCGCCATGCAAGCCCTGGTCTCCCGCGGTTGGATCTGCGTCGAGAACCAGTCCCCCATCATCAAGGGCGTCAACGACGACTCCGATGCCCTGCGCATCATGCAGCGCGCCCTAAAGCGCGTCGGCGCCAACAACCACTACTTCTTCTGCGGCCGCGACATCGTGGCGCACAAAGCCTTCAACGTGACCATCGAAGAGGCTTGGAAGATCCTCAACGATTCGCAAAAAGGCCTGTCCGGTGTGGAAGCCCACGCGCGCCTCTCGATCACCCACTACAAGGGCAAGACCGAAGTCGCCAGCGTCACGAGCGAGCCGATCCCCGGCGTGCCCGGCACCGAGAACGGAGTGGTCATCTTCAAACTGCTGCGCAACCCGGCCGACGCCCCCGAAAAGGGCAAGGTCTGCATCGTAGCACGCAACCCCGAAGCGATCTGGTTCGACGGCTACGCGGACCGCGTGATCGTCGACGAAGCGGGTCTGTTCGACTACGCCCGAGTGATCAACAAGTAAACGGCGAATTCGCCACCTATTGAGGCGCAAGCCCGATGATCAACAAACAAGTTGTTAGCGCAAAGGACGCGGTAACCGACATCTTTGATGGCGCTACGGTCATGGTCGGGGGATTTGGCGAAGCCGGTTCCCCCATCGAATTGCTGCACGCATTGATCGACCAGGGGGCCACAAACCTCACGGTCGTCAACAACAACACCGGCAGCGGTGAGGTTGGGCTTGCGGCACTCATCAAGGCTGGAAGGGTAGCCAAGATGATCTGTTCCTACCCGCGCAGCGTGGGCTCCAAGGTCTTCCCCGAGCTCTACAAGAGCGGCAAGATCGAACTCGAACTGGTTCCGCAAGGCACCCTGGCGGAACGCATCCGCGCCGGCGGCGCGGGCATCCCCGCTTTCTACACCGCGACGTCCGTGGGCACGCCCCTGGCCGACGGCAAGGAACAACGCAAATTCGGCGATCGCGAGTACGTGCTCGAGATGGGCCTGACCGCTGACTTCGCCATCATCAAAGGCCGCGCCGCCGATCGCTACGGCAACGTGGTCTACAACAAAACCGCGCGCAACTTCGCCCCGATCATGGCCACCGCCGCCAAGACCACCATCGTGCAGGTCGCGGACTTCGTCGAAGCCGGCGAACTCGATCCGGAGGTCATCGTCACCCCCGGTCTCTTCGTACAGCGTGTCGTCACCGTCACCAACCCAGCCTTCGAGTCCCAGCTCATCGCCCAAGGAGTTTCCTACCCGTGAGCGAATCCAACACACAAGTCGGCCTAACCCGCGACGAAATGGCCCAACGCGTGGCCATCGACATCCCCGACGGTTCCTACGTGAACCTGGGCATCGGCATCCCCGAACTGATCGCCAAGTACGTGCCGGAAGGCCGCGAGCTGATCTATCACACGGAGAACGGCCTGCTCGGCATGGGTCCCTCCCCGGCCGAAGGCGAAGGCGAGATCGAACTGATCAACGCCGGCAAACGCCAGGTCACCGCCATCCCCGGCGCCACCTACTTCCACCACGCCGACAGTTTCACCATGATCCGCGGAGGTCACATCGACCTGTGCGTGCTCGGTGCCTTGCAAGTCGCAGAAAATGGCGACCTGGCCAACTGGTCCACCGGTGGCCC
>JAAETI010000482.1 GCA_024228555.1 bacterium
CCATACTTGTCCCATCTTCTTGAGTTAGAATCTTGGGATGGCGAAGGGGAGCATCCGACTCAAGCGGGAACCGGACTACTGGGAGCTACGGGTCTACGCAGGCCGAGACCCTGTGACGAGCAAACGCCGGTACGTCAGCCGAGGGTTCAGAGGCGGGAAGCGGGAGGCCAATAACGCCCTAGCCCAGCTCGTGGCCGAGATCGACCGGGAAGGCGTGCGGACCGAGGCGACCATCAATCGGTTGCTCACCGCCCACATCGACCACCTGGCCACCAGAGGACGGCAACAGCGGACCATCGACGGCTACCGCTCCATCGCCCGAGCCATCGCCAAAGACCCACTCGGAGACCAGCCGCTCAAGAAAGTGACGGTGAAGAGCGTTGACGACTTCTACGACCGACTAGCGAAGCGTGGCCTCTCCCCCGCCACCGTCCAGCGCTATCACGCCCTCATGGGCGCCGCCTATCAACAAGGCATGGCCTGGGACTGGGCACCGACCAACACCGTTCGACTGGCCACTCCCCCATCGGTACCGAGGATGCCCCGCAAGATCCCTACGTCAGAGACAGTGGCCGCCATCCTTCGAGAGGCTGAGGCAAGCCGGAACCCGGAGAACTACTTGGCCTTCCGACTGCTGGCGACCACCGGTGCGAGACGAGGCGAGATCTGCGGGCTCCGATGGAACGCCGTCGACCTAGATCGGGGCCGGCTGACAATCCGAGAAGCGGTCGC
>JAAETI010000483.1 GCA_024228555.1 bacterium
GGCACTCCGACCCAGTCGGTGGAGGCCGGCTATATGGCAAACGCCTGGATACGAGTCCGCCATCCCGATTTCGACACCTTGCGCAACATCCTCGATGACATCGGCGAGCGAGCCCAGGTCTGGGCCAACTGAGCCTGGCTCACCGTCACACGATCGGTGAATGCTCCCCTACTGATGAGCTGAGGGTTTGGGCGACTCTGGAAGTATCTGGTGTACGAGCTCGACTCGATAGTGCTCGACGGCGAGGACCACCAGCAGAAGAACATCAACCAGTATCAGCAACCAAACTCCGTCCAATGATGCTGTGAGAGCGATCAAGACAGCCAGGGCAGCTACGGCCACTAGGCGCTCGACGGCCAAGGCCGAGAAGGCTCGGAATATGGACAGGACCACTCCGAGCAAGTACGCCGAGATGCCGGTGAAGAGCATCCAGCGGAAGGCGGTCGGCAAGGGGTCGGTGGGATGAAGCATGATCTCTTCTAGGGCCGCAGCGGCTATGAGAATGGCCCCAACGATGAAGTAGTGGTTGTAGGTGTAGACATCTCGGGCGAAACGAGCGCTGTCGTTGGGGTCGGTGAGCTCCTGGTGTCGATGTTCCAGGGCGGGTAAAGGACGGTCGAAGTACGACCACCACAGGAGTCCGGCCAAGAGACCCGATGCGGTCAGGGCCACTACGAGGCTGGCGTCGAGCTGGTGGCCCTCGGACAGGGTTTCAACCACGGGAGCTCCGATGGCTACCAACACCTCGCCCAAGGCGATGATGATGATCAGACCGTGACGTTCAGCGAAATGCCCAGGCCTGACCAGCCAATCGTTGCTGCCAGCGTCGATTGTGTTGAAGATGAGTACCGCGACGGCCGCGATCCACAAGCCGATTTGCCAAGCTCCGCTGGTCACGCCACCGATCAGCAGTAGGACTATCGCGGCCACGGTGAACAGGAGATAGCGATGGTTCGATGATTGCACTTCTTTGTCGTCGATGAGCAGGGCGGCGCTGGTCAACATGGGCATGGTCAAGATGGCTGACAGGGTTATGGCGAAAACGATCGACGCATCGCCGAAGGGGGCTTGCAGCGAGGCCGCCATGGGCAGGCTGATAGCGGTTGCCACCATGAACACGGCCCGTACGAACCGGCTGTTACCAGCGACGGCGTTGGCGCTCCAGGTGAAGTTGGACCAGGCAACCCAGATGAGGGTGAAGAGGAGGACGAACTCGCCGAATCCTTCGAGGGTCGGGTGGTGTACGAGGTGGAAGACCAGTTGGGAAAAGGCGAAGACGAAGCTCAGGTCGTAGAAGAGCTCAGCTGGGTCGGCGGTGAAGTCTTCCTCGCGAGTCGGTATCGGTACGTTTCGCATGGGCCGCTGATGCTAGCCAGATCCTTCGCTCTGGATGGCAGCCGGGCGCAAAGCCCAGACCACCAACCGACGAGACAGAACCCGAATTGTCAGAACCTTGCCGCTTCGCTGCCAGATCCTTCTGATCAGTGCCAGAAGCTAGTCATCAAGAGGCAAGTACACCCCCCAAACCAACCAGAGAAGGACTCCTCCCATGTTGCAAGCACTGAAGACCAAGCCCGCCCGCATCGCTCTCGTCGCTGCAGTTGTCTCGATTGGCGGATTGGCGACCGCTTCGGAAGCCGACTGAGCGGCCCGAGCGGCCCGAAGGTCCGAATGCCGGTCCTGAGGACTCCCTCGACAACGCCGACGATGAGGAGGTGGAGCAGGGCTCCTGATCGAGCCGA
>JAAETI010000484.1 GCA_024228555.1 bacterium
AAGGGCGAGGGCAACCGTAAGAACGGAAACCCCTACCTGTCCTGGGCGTTCTCCGAAGCGGCCACCTTCGCGCTGCGTTTTCAGCCGCTGGCCAAGCGCTACTACGATCGCAAACGCTCCAAGAGCTGCCACCCGGTGGCGATCCGCGCCATCGCTCACAAGCTGGCGCGCGCCAGTTTCTACATGATGCGCGACCAGACGCTCTACCAGCCGGAACGACTGTTTTGCTGAACCTTGGCTGGGGTCCTCAGCCAAGGCGGTGCTGGGCTGCGAACCACACTGGGTGATTGGAGGGGACCCCAGCCGTTGATTCTGTGAGCTACCGGAGTTTCCTCACGCCGTCCAACGACGACGGGGATCCAGAACACCACGCCCCCCCTCCGGGGGAGAGAGGCAAGCCATGAAAGCCAAACAGCAGACGCACGCGATGCTGCGGTGGTTGCATTCGGCCGGCATCGAGCGGGCAGATCTGGCCGTCCACCGAGCCGACGGGGCGATGATCTGGCATCGCTCGCGAGCGCTCGAGCAACTGCCGCTGGCATGGGCCCGGGCGCAAAATGTCCGTGCAGCAGAGGTCTACTTGCGCCCTGCGCGGGGCGAGCCGTGGCCGCTGACATTCCTCGATGATGTCGCGCCCCACCTCGCTGTGCGCATCACCGAGAAATACTGCGCCCTCGCCGTCCAGACGTCGCTCGTTGGCGGCTGCCACCTGTGGCTCGCCTGCCAGCGACCGCTGGCAGAGCCCGAGCGGGCTGCCGCCCAGCGTTGGTTGGCCCAGCGAACCGGTGCCGATCCGGCCTCGATTTCCGGCGAGCACCTCGGCCGACTGGCGGGATTCAAGAACTGGAAGCGCCTGGGCGTCTGGGTCAACGTGGTCGGGGCGTCGTGGCACCGGCCCTGGGATCCGACGCCCGCCCTGAGAGCCTGCGGTCCTACACACCTTCGGCGCGGTCCTTCGAGACTCTTGCCACACGCCGGACGCGACATCAGCCCGTCCGGACGGGAGTGGGCTTGGGTATGCGGGCTTCTTGAACTCGGACGTCATCCCGACACCGTCTACCAGCGCCTTGTCGCTCACGCTCGGC
>JAAETI010000485.1 GCA_024228555.1 bacterium
ACGGTCCGATAGCCGGACATCCGAACGAAGGTGGTTCCTGTCTCATCCACAACCGCAGCGTCGAACGCTCCTTCGTCCGTTGGCTGGATAACCGCCCGCAGATTTCCTCGAGCCAAGGCCAAGTCTCCGGCATACACCACCCTGTCGATGTGGCTTGGCAAGGCCATCGAGCCTGTCGTGCCGATTTCCCAGATCCCCGCCGTCTGAAACGCAAGCTCGGTCAGCCGAGGAGTGGTTGCGAGCTTCTGGTCAGCGGGTAGGTGGTTGTCGGGAAGGTCGTCCACCATCTCCGCCACGATCTGATCACCATTTCGCCAGACTCCGTCCACTACTTGGTAGGCAGGTCCGTGGAAGTAGATCGCATACACATTCTCAGCCGAAGCTGTTGCGTCCGGGCGATTGGGATACTCCGCTGCGTCGAGTGCAGGCTCGGTACGACTGAGTCGGACTCGGCCGGTGAAGTGGACAGAGCGCTGTGGTTCGTCTTGATTGGCAAGCTTGCGCACGCCGATGAGTTGACATGTGCCGACGATGTCATCGTCCTCAAGTTCGTATTGGACCTCGACGGTGAGGGAGCGAGGCTCATTCCGATAGAATTTGAACGGCGCCAGGAAGTTGACGTCCTCGACGGCGGCGTGGCTGTAGCCGGGGAAAGCGGCCTGTGCGACCGCAGCGAACATCTCGACGCCCATTACGCCGGGCAAGACCGGTGTTCCGTCGATCTGGTGATCGAACAGGAACGGTTGCTCGGTCGGATCGAGCTTCACTGAGGCTTGCAGGCCACCGTAGATCCCAAACATCTCGACGCTGTCGAGCATCACCGACAAGTCGCCCGCTGCAGCTATGCCGTCTGGATCAATGCCGCCGGTTGGGTGGAACTCGTCCATCAGGAGGCCGAGCCGCTTGCCGACAACCATCTCGCCCCCATGGGTGCGGCCGGTCACCTCTCGACGAACGATCGGGATGCCCGCGGCGGCTGGGAGCATGTCAATGCCCGCTGCCTTCATAACCGACGGGATCGATCCACGGGTCGCCATGCCGATGTCACCCCATGCGGTCCAGTCGATGGCGACCCCGAGCGTGTCACCGTTGCGCATGCTCGAGGCGAACTTGCACAGGAGGTCGTTTGCGGCTGAGTAGTCGGATTGGCCGTTGTTGCCGAACCGGCCTGCGACTGAACTGAATACGACCGCCGAATGGATCGGGGTGTTGCCCAGTCCCTTGATGAGGCTGAACCATCCGTCCGCCTTTACGTCAAAGACGAGGTCGTACTCCTTGCGGTCCTTGTCGGGAAGAAGTCGGCTTATTTCCAGGCCACCGGCGTGGAGGAGGACATCCACCTTCCCGTGATCACTGCTGATCCGCTCCATCGCCGCGGTGACTGCTGCACCGTCCATCAGATTGACACTGTGATATACCGCAGTGCCGCCGAAGCTCTCGACGGCTTGGATGGTGCTCAATGCAGCGTGACGACGTTCAATGTCGGCGAGGTGGCGCTCAACGATCGCTGGAGTTGCCTTCTCCCCGCTGGCCTTGAGCCGATCGAAGATCGTTCGTTTCAGACCGTCGCGATCTGCGCTGAACGCTGCGATATCCGGGTCTGAACGATCCGGGTCCGGAGTCAGATCAAGGAGATGGAATGTACCAGCGGAGGCCTTGGCCAAGTCTGCGGTTATTGCGGACACGATGCTTCCTGCTGCACCAGTGACAACGAAAACAGAATCCTTACCCAGTTCGATTCCAGCGGGTTCGGCTGGAAGCGGCTGTTCGGTGATACCGATTGCCCAACGGTGGCCGTCGTAGCGACCGATCTCGACCGCACCAGGGTCGAAGAGGGTTTCTTCGATGAGCGCGTCCGCAAACGCTGCGGTCTTACGGCTGCTCGGGAAGTCAACGGCCTTGACCTGGGCGTTGGGCTTCTCGCGCTTGAACGCCTTGGCGAATCCTGTAACTGCCCCACCCATGGGCGCAGTTGCGCCGTCGGCCCCGTACCCGTGGAGTCCACCGAGTCTGGTTGCTGAGACCAGGAAGCTCCCGGTGTCACCCACGACTTCGTACAAGTGGCGCATCGTCTCGTAGAGAAGCTTCGCCCGGCGACGCAGGTGCTCGCGCCAATCGGCGAGTTCGAGTTCAGCGATCGCGGGTTCCGTATCCATCGCGGCCAACCAGTACACGCCGGTGATCGGACCATTGTCCATGAATGCGTCAAGCCGTTCCCGAAGCTCGGCTGCATCGGGGCTGTCCTCGATGGCGAGCACGCTGACCCTGAGCTTGGCGAGCCGCTTCAACAGGGCCTTGCCGACGCCGCCCGCATCACTCATCACCACCACTCGGCTGCTGTCGTCGAGCGTCACGCCGCTGGGGAGACAGCTCTCGAGACCAGGCCGCAAGAGTGGCGTGGGAATCCGCCTTACGATGCCCGCCGCGGCGTCATCATCGCCCTCGAGGAGCCCAGCCGGAAGTGGTGTGACTTCCTTGTGTTCAACCTTCTCCGCCGACATTCCGGCTGCACCGACAAGATCGGGTCGTTTCGCATGGACGAATCCGATGACGTCGTTGAGGGTGGGGTAGTCGCGCAGGGCGAGGTTGTCATCGCGTTCGATGTCGTATTCCTCGCGGATCGCTGCAAACGTCTCGGCTTGTTTGACGGTGTCGACCCCAAGGTCTGCTTCGAGATCGAGGTCCAGGTCCAACATGTCCGGTGGATAGCCGGTCTGTTCC
>JAAETI010000486.1 GCA_024228555.1 bacterium
TAGCTTGGGAGTTTTGCTTTGCAAACTCCGGGCTCGGCCTAGTCCCGTCTATGGCGACCTAGCTTGGGAGTTTTGCTTTGCAAACTCCGGGCTCGGCCTAGTCCCGTCTATGGCGACCTAGCTTGGGAGTTTTGCTTTGCAAACTCCGGGCTCGGCCTAGTCCCGTCTATGGCGACCTGGCTTGGGGGTTTTGCTTTGCAAACTCCGGGCTCGCCTCGATGCACATCCTCAGAACCCAGTGTGTAGGACCCGCATTGCCGTTATGGCGCCGATGTGTTCGGCCGCCCTTACCGAGGCAGCAGCCGGTGACAGCTTCGATGTGATCACGGACTCCAGCATGATCTGGAGTTGGAGCGAGACATGGTGATACATCTCGGTGTCTGGTCGCATATGGGCCCCTTCCAGGATCTCTGCTGTCTGGGCTACGAACGGATTCTCGTCCTTCACCAGGTCGACTGCCGACCGCCGGGGCGGGATCTTTGATGTCGAGCGGGCCAACTGGGCGAGCGACTTCGCCGACACCGCTTCCTTGAGGAGGTTGAGGGCAAGTTGGGGGCGACGGGATTGTCTGAAGACTGCGTAGGCCATGCCCCCGGCCACGCTGGCGACATCTCCGCGCGGGCCGGCCGGCATGGCGACGAACCCGTAGATTTGATCGAGTTCCTCGATGGTCATCCCGCTTGCGGTAGCAAGGGCGCTCGACTCATAGCTGCCGCCAAAGCTCATAGCGGTTCGACCTCGCGCCAGCCTTCTAGTCGAACGGTCCCACTCGAAACCGACGACCTCTGCAGGCAGCAGTCCCGACTCGACCAAGCTGCGGATAAAACGCAGAGACTCGACGGTGGCATCGGAGTCAAGCGAGATACCTTCCTCGGCGAATACGGTCGCACCGTTGCTGGCGAGCAGGGCCAGAAGACAGTACGTGGTCGTTTCGCCGGCTCGGCTGCCTCCAGGCATGGCCAGCGGGCTTATCTCCGGGTGTCGGTCCGCAACGGCCTGGGCGGTCACCACGAGTTCGTGCCAAGTTGCTGGCGGTTCACGGTCTACCTCAGCCAGCAGCTGGCGATGAAACCACAGCCCGGCGACATTGGCTTCGGCAACGACGGCGTGGACCGGCTCATCCGGTTCCGCAGTAAACGGGGTCAACAGATCTGGAGAAAGCTCTTCTGCTATCCACTCAGCGTCGAGCTCTGTCAGATCCCAGAGGAACCCCGCTTCGCTCATTTCCTTCACCCACACCGAGTCGATGATCGCCAGGTCGGGGGCGAGGCCCTCTGCAACTGCGTGGGTGAGCGCCCGCCTTAGATCATCGAAAGCCACAACCGAGACGTTGGTGCCCACCGCCGGCAGATCGGCCAATTCGATCTGTTCCTCAAAGCCTCTATCAGAAACCACAACCCGAAGTTCGCCCTCGGTGCCCGGGCGTGGCCCCCAGTGTGGGTTGACAAAGCTCCCGGAACGACGTTTGCGGAGGATGACCCCCTCATTCGCAAGCTCAGAAAGCGCTCTGGACACGGGGGTGCGGCTGACCCCGAGCCGTTCGCACAGCTCGTGCTCGGTCGGGAGCCGCGCTCCTGGTGGATAGGTGCCGTTGAGGATTTCGTCAAGCAACAGCGTCTTCAGCTGGAAGTAGATCGGAATCGGTTGTTGGGGGTCGATGTGCATAGGGACTCTCGGGCGGACCATAATTGTCGTCGCTTAATATCAAATGTCAATGGACCCTCCAGGGAGAGCTGTGCAAAGACTGAGGTTTGGACTGGTAGGGACCAGGTTTGAGGGTCTCGACGGGGTAACGCTCGAGTCGAAGAAGGTTGCTGAGGTGCTGGAAGCACTGGGCCACGAGGTGGTGTGGTTCGCTGGCCTTCTCGCTCCCGAGTTCTCCCCCGGTACCGCGCTTCCTGAGGCATTCTTCGGTACCGCGGCCAACCGCGCCATCAACTCGAGTGTGTATGGATCGGAATCCTGCGACGAGACCGTACTCATTGAGATCGAACAGACTGCATCTGCGATCCAGCGGAGTCTGGCGGGCTTCGTCCGGGAGCACGGGGTGGACATACTCATGCCCCAGAACGCTTTGGCCATTCCAATGCACGTTCCTTTGGGGGTCGCCATCGCTCGATACTCCAGGGAAAGCGGAATAGCGACAATCTGTCACCATCACGACCTCTCCTGGGAAAGGGGACGGTTCTGGCCGAACGCGGTAGGCAGTTACCTCGCCGAGGCTTTTCCCCCGACGGCGCCGAATATCGCCCATCTAATGATCAACTCGATTGCCGGCCACGAGCTACGTCAGAGGACCGGTGCGAGGGCACTGCTGCTCCCCAACGTTATGGACTTCGCCAATCCACCGGTAGTCGGCGACGCCGCGGTCTTCCGGGAAGCCGCCGACCTCGACGAACACGATTGTGTGCTCCTCCAACCGACCCGCATGGTTCCCCGCAAGGGGATCGAGGACACCCTGAGACTTGCCCATCGACTTGCGGACCCCGCCACCCGCGTGGTGGTAACGCATCCGGAACCGGATGAGGGGGCGGTCTTCATCGATGACTTGGTGAGAAAGGCGGAGGACCTCGCTGTTGATTTTCGGATCGTGCCGGTTGGCTCGGGAACGAAGGTGAGTCTTGCCGATGCCTACGCCGCGGCCGATCTGGTTACGTACCCCAGTCGTATCGAAGGGTTCGGCAACGCTCTCCTCGAAGCCTTCTACTTCAGGCGCCCGCTGTTGGTGAACCGATACCCGGTCTATGCCGCCGACATCGGGCCCCGTGGGGTGCGGGCGATCGAAATGGCGGGCAGCGTTACGGACGAACTTGTCGCTGCCGCGGAAAGCTGGCTGGCAGATCCCGACGAGTGGGTAGAAGCAGTCGATGCCAACTATGAGATCGGTCGCGAGTTCTTCTCGTACGAGGTTGCGGCCCGGGTCCTGCAGAGATCGCTTCGTGACCTCGGCCTGACATGATCGGCCGGCCGGAAGACCTCTTTGGCGAGATGGTCGCTGCCCTGCTGCGGCGCACAGAGATGCCTCGATTCGACGATCCTGCCAGCTTCCTTGCCAGTAACGACGATCGACGATACCCGGCGGCCTTCGTCGTAGCACTGTGCGGAGAGGCGCATCCGCAATATGTGCTCGCAAAGCATGTTCTGGCTGGACCAGCCGCACTTCCGTCGTTCCTTCGGGATGCATTGCACCGGATCCGTGACGAGTTGCGGTCTGCAGTTGTCGACAGCCCTGGATTGCGAGGTGCTCTGCTGGCCGCGGCGTCTGTGGACGACGTGGAGGATGCGAACGATGCCCAAGACAGAGTCTGGGCGGTCACCTTCCCCGAGGGGGTGGGTGTCGCTCGCAACTGGGTGGCCCGCGGTGCGGAGTTGCAGGAGCGCCGTCGATTGAATTCGACGCAGCCCAATCCCATGCCGCTGACCGATCCGATCGCATCGATGCTGGTGACTGCCAACGTCGTGATAGCGCCACCAGATTCGGGAAGTGACCCTGACTTCTGGTTCGATCACCCGATTCCGCTGGACGCCGAGCCGGCTGCGACTGAGTTGGCCCACGGTCTCCGCCTGCTGAATGAGGCAGTGGGGTTCGAACTCGAGCGGCATCCTGAGTGGCGTGGCCCGCTCTCGGTCGTGCTGTCCATTTCGACAACGAGAGACGGATACAGTTCGCCGGCCAGAGATCTCGTCGGCAAGGCCGTCGCCTCGATCGGGCCGGTGCCGAATCTGCGGGTGTTTGCCTTTGATGAGATCGCGGTGCGTCGCCTCTGGGACGTGGCGATTCGTCCGGTAGTCGCGGATCCCGCCAACACGGTCTTTGGTGTGGAGGGATCGTACGGCCGCCACTACAGCTTCCTCAAGGCCATTGCCGCCCTGTGGTCAGTGCTGATCGACGACGAGGTCCGGGCGACCTTCAAGATCGACCTTGACCAGGCATTCCCCCAAGAGAGACTGGTCGCGGAGACGGGTCAGTCTGCGTTTGAGCACTTCATGACACCACACTGGGGAGCAAGTGCGATCGGTGGCGACGGTGCCGACCTCGATCTTGCGCTGATAGCGGGAGGTCTCGTCAACCAGGCGGATATCGGCGTGTCGATACGCACGCCGGACGTGACACCTGGTGATGTTGCGACACCAGAGGACGTCATCTTCTTCAGCCGTCTCCCGCAGGCGTTGTCGACCGAGTTTGAGATCGGCGCAACACGAGTCATCGAGAGAGTGCACGTGACCGGTGGCACCAACGGAATTCTGGTCGCGGGTCTGCGACGATGGCGTCTGTTCACACCGTCGGTTATCGGGCGAGCCGAAGACCAGGCATATCTGCTGTCGGGGCTGGAGGATATGGCGAACCGACCCGCCTACGTGCATGAGCCGGGCCTCATCATGCGACATGACAAGACCGACCTCGTCCCCGATGTGATCAAGGCGAGTGCAGGATCAAAGCACATCGGAGACCTGTTGCGGATGCGGCTCTTCAGCGCCTACGCCGACACGGGTCACAAGGCGTGGCTTGATCCGTTTTCGGGGTGCTTTGTCACACGACTGCCGCTGACTGTCACAAGTCTGCGGTTTGCGCTGCATGCGCTATCACTGGAGTCCTCAGAAGTAGCCACCGGGTACCTACGGGAGGGGACGAAACGTCTGGCGGACTCCGGCCCGACCGTCGCTGCTCTGGAGGACACGGTGTGCAGCGAGCGCAAGGGCTGGACCGATTTCTACGACGCACTGGATCGGATCGAGGAGGGTGTCGAGCGGGGAGGAGAGCGGTTTGCGAAGCTGGTGGCGGCGGCGAAAACCGTCGTCAGTGAAGCGGAGCTAACTCGCTAGTCAGATACAAGACCGCTTCATCAACCGTTGCAACGGTCGTCACCAAGTCCTCGCCCTGGAGACGCCGGATGAGATCGGGCACCACCTCCTGCCAGGTCTCGCCGACTGTCACGATCGGGCCGAAGTCCTGATCGGCAAACGGTGCCACCAGCGCAAGATTCCAGGCCACAACCAACTCCGCCAGGGTGCCCAAGCTGCCCGGCATCGCGATGAATCCAGACGCAATCGATGAGAGGATGCCGATGCGGTGTACGAGGTCGTCGGCGGGTATCTCGTGCTGCACCCATTCGTTGGCCCCGGGACGTTTGGGAAAGACCGAGGGGGCAGTAACCCCGATGGTGGCCCCACCGACGGTGGCGGCGCCTTTGCAGACGGCCTCCATCTGGCCGCCATATCCGCCGGTAGCTACCGCAAAACCTGCGTTGGCGAGGCGGCGCCCGCAGGCAACGCCGTCTTCATAGTCCGAATCGCCCGGTCGGGCCTGGGACGCCCCAAAGACCGAGATCACTGGCTGGTTGGGTAGGGTCACTCAGGCTTCCCGAGATCCATCCGACCTACCGTGCGTATCGCCGCCGCCGACGATGCAACAAGGAGACCGAGCCCGAGGACGACGAGGCTGTTAGCTGCAAGATCAGCTGCAACTGTCTGTCGATCGAGCAGTACGAACGTGGTTACGAGTCCAATCCCTGCGACCAGGACGGCCAGTGCCAACCAGTCTGCGGGGGCTAGCCGGAAGCGCGATGTGGCTCTAGCTTTGATGTACCACCAGGCAAGCATGACGACAGCAATGATGGCTAGCGCTGCCATGATGAGGAGGCCGATATCGGCGACGAGGGTGACGTCCTCAACCTCTTGGGCTGTTGCTTCGCCCTTGCCAAACGCATCAATCCTGGTGTTGAGATAGAACCTGAGACCGGCCGCAACCAGACCGCTGAACGCAACGGTGGCGAGGGCTACCTGAGCGGTCCGCGCTGCTGCACCGGGTCGGTTTTGAATGCGGGGCATCTCACCGCGCGGTCGCAAGTGGTCCCAGGGATCGCTGGCGACAGGTTCCGCGGCGGGCTCGGGCTCCTCGATCACAGTGATGCTGTCGACCGTCACTTCCATCCCGCCGGCGGGCACGGGGAACGCAATCTCATCCTCATCGAGCAGCTCTGTCGGCAGCTCGACCGTCTCGATATCAACGACTTCGTCCCAACCGCGACTGATCAGCTCGACTTTGGGGCTACCGGAGCCAGTCGAGTCTGCAACGGGTTCAACGAGCTCTTCGGTCTCGTCGAGGCCGTGGCCACAGGATCTACAGAAGACCCAATCGGGATCGGTTTTGCTACCGCAGCTGAAACAGAAATCCATGAGGTTGTCCCAACACGATACTCGTCAAAGCCCAGTTCTCGATGTACCCCACGGTTGGTCGAGAGATGCTCAGGCGCCGGTGCTGGTTGACCCCAAGAAGACAGTACCGCCCGGAGAGGGGCGGTACTGAGAGGGGTCTTCGTGTGAGAAGTTACCCCTATAACGTCTCATCGACAGATTCGGTTCCCGGCTGGTCCATCGGGCCACATTGCTCACAGTAGAGAGTGACATCGCCCTCGAGTGCTTCGCTCGGCTCGACTCCTTCGGCTATCAGGAATGCATAACCATCGTGGGTACAGCGGTCTTGCACAGCTTGATCCCGGCGAAACACCTTGAGCATCACCGGACCGGTCAGCCCTTCGTGGCCCGGGATGTTCTCGACGCCGGTCTCGGCGACTTCCTCACGAACCAGATCCATGACGGTCGGGATTTCGGGCGGTGGCCCCAGCTTCTCCATGATGCGTTGCTGGCGTTTCGACGTTGTCCATCCCGACTGCTTCTTCGGCTCGTAGTCCGCGGGTCGCGCCGCTGCACGCTGTCGTGTGAGCAGCATGACTACTAGACCGATCGAAATGGCTATTGCGATTCCCACGATGACGAGGTCCACGGTTGTGTCCTTAGGTGTCTCTGCGGACAGACCGAGTGGCTTCTGGCCTGTCTTGCTCCTTCAGCATATCCACGATCGTTTTCACAGACTGCGCATTGTCGATTGTGGTCACCAATACCGCATCGGGTGTCTCCACCACAACGGCATTGTCCAAGCCGGAGACCGTCACGAGTCGGCTGTCAGCGCGGATATAGGAGTTGGTGGTGTCGGTGGCCACGATGTCACCGACGAGCGCATTCCCTTTGTCGTCCGTTGCCGCGATCTCGCGCAACGCCAGCCAGGACCCGACATCACTCCAACCGGCGTCGAGCGGGACGACGGCGGCGTCCGTGGTGCGCTCCATAACGGCATAGTCAATGGAGTCGGCAGGGGTGGTGGCGAACGCCGTCGGGTCGAGGAGCAGGCCTTGGCCTCGGACCGCCGCATCCATTGTTGACCGGCACCCGGCAAGCATGTCGGGGGCGAACTCCTGGAGGGCGTTGAGATAGGCGGAGCAGCGGAACACGAACATTCCACTGTTCCAGAGATAGTTGCCCGCGGTGATGTAGCTCCGTGCGGTTGGTAGGTCGGGCTTCTCGACAAACTCAACGACCCGGCGGGCGACTTTGTCGACCGGCGATCCGGCACGGATGTAGCCGTATCCCGTTTCCGGTGCGGTGGGAACGATTCCGAACGTTACCAAGTGACCTTCCGCGGCAAGTCGGCAGGCGTGGCGAGTTGCATCGTGGAATGCTTCGACGTCCTCGATTACGTGGTCGGCAGGCAGGAGGAGCATGAGCGGATCGGCACCGTCCCTGGTGAGTTCCAAGGCAGCGACTGTCGCCGCCGGAGCAGTGTTCCTGCCGAACGGTTCGAGGATCATCCGGTCAGGATCGAAACCAGCGGCGGTCAGTTCGTCGGCTACAAGCGTGGCGTGGGCCTGATTGGCGACAACCAGCGGCATTGCGGCATCGAGCCCTTCGAGTCGGTGCAAGGTTGCCGCAACCATGGTCTCGTCACCCACAAGCGGTAGGAACTGCTTCGGGCGATCGGACCGTGACGCTGGCCACAATCGGGTGCCGGCGCCGCCGGACATCAATACCGGGACGATCTGGGGTAGTTCTCTCATCATGCGAATGTATCGGCAACTATTGCCCGGTCCAAAGCTTGTTTACTCACGCCAGAGCAGTTTCATCGCCGTCGGCGGGTAACTTTCGTTCCAGCACAAAGGCAACGGCGACCCGCGAGTCGCCATGCCCAAAGGCTGTGATGGTGTCGTTGACCCGAAGCACGGTATCCCCATGGGGAATGATGACTGCTGCATCGCGACGGATCGATACCAGCACCGCCTCCTCCGGCCAGTCAAGATCGCGGACTCGTTTGCCGGCTGCGGCAGACGCCTGCGGGACCGGCACCTCATAGAACGTCGCCCCTGGTTGGACTCGTTGACGCAATCGCTGTCGGTATAGATGGCGATCGGTGCTGGCACCGAGGGCGTGGTGGTAGGCGGCCACGACGCTGTTGCGGCGGAACATGCCGACAACCCGGCGGGGATCAATGTCGTCGACCACGGGGAGCCGCCCGACGCCAAGGGCGGCCATCCTGGCCAGTGCCGAGGACACCGGCATGGTCGGGGTCACCGTGATGGGGCGATCGGTCATGGCGTCGGAGACATGCGTTTCGTCAGGGTCGCCTTCCGCGAGGGCGACGTCGATCAGGGTTAGCACTCCAGCGAGCTTGCCATTCTCTTCGACCACGGGCATGCCGTGGTGGCGCGATTCATCAAGGAAGCGTGCAGCCTCGCTGATGGTCATGTTGGGGTGGAGGGTGTCATCCAACTCGGTCATCACCTCACCCACGGTGACCGTATCAAGCAGGTCGACGTCTTCGTTCTTGACGAGGTGGACTCCGGCACGGGTCAGCGGCATCGTGTAGACGCTGTCCTGATGTACCCGGTCGGCAACGAAGGTCGCCAGCGAGGCCGCCAACATCAGCGGAAGCACCAATGCGTAGTTGCCGGTGATCTCGAACACCATGATGATCGCGGTCAGTGGTGCCCTGGCGACGGCGGCAAACGTAGCCGCCATTCCGACCATTGCGTATGAACCCGGTTGCAGATCGGTGAACCAGACCGGTTCGACAGCGACGGCGAGGGCGGTGCCGAGGACACCGCCGATGAACAGGCTGGGCATGAACGTTCCGGCCGAGCCACCACCCGATCTGGTCAAGGCATTGGTGGTCATCTTGAGGACAGCCAGGATTGGCAGTGTCCAAAGGACTAGATCGCTTGCCTCAGCCGTGCTGGCGTTGCGCATCAGGCCGGAGAGAAAGCTCTGTCCTGTGCCGAGCGCACGGTCATCGACGAGACCGATCGTGGCAACGAGCAAGCCTGCGGTCAACGGTCGTGTCCACCCCGGGTACTGCCAGTGGTCTTTCTGATCCCCGACCCAGGTCAGGATGCGCACAAAGAGCAGACCTGCTCCAACGGCCATCAGCCCGAGCAAAAGGTAGAGGAGGAGTTCGCGGGGGTCCTCGAAACTACCCAGGGGTGAGGAAAGGATCTGTTCCTCGCCGAGCAGCGTGTGGGTGGTTACCGCAGCGACGACGGAGGCGATCACAACTGCGTTGAGGTGACGGATGGCGAGGTTGCCCAGGATCACTTCCATCGCAAACAGCATTCCCGCAATCGGTGCGTTGAAAGTGGCACCGATGCCGGCGCCGGCGCCTGCCGCCACCAGGCTGCGGATGCGGTCCTCAGAGAATCTGGTGTATCGGGAGAGCGAGGATCCGATGGCGGCACCGATCATGACGATCGGGCCTTCACGACCACCGCTACCGCCGCCGCCCAGCGTGGCTGCGGTGCTGGTGATCTTGGGCAAGATGGTTCGGGTCGACAGGTAGCCGGCGCGGAGACCCACCGCTGCGATCGTCTCGGTTACACCGCCGCTTTCTACGTTGCGGGAAAACCGCTGCGCAATACCCCATGCAATCAGCAATCCGACCGGAACGGTTATGAAGAACGCAACCGAATCGTTACCGACTTGCTCTTGGACCCACACCGATGCTTCGGTGGCTGCATCGACAAGGACGACCAGCAATACAACCGCCAGCCCCACGATGACACCGATGACGAGCGCGGCGGTCACAAACGCGGTCTGGCCACGTGAGTTAGCGGCTTGTCTCAGCTTGGTGCGTAGTGTCCCCATTGAAGTGCCAACTTAGCGGTGTGCGCCCAATTGCCACGATATGAGTGCGCTTCTTGCGATCGGCTGGTTGGCAGATAAGTCATAGGTTGTGTGTAGCGTCCATGGCCATGGACGGCATCACCTACACAGTTGGCTCGCTGGCACGGAGCATCGGGCAGGCAATGGCTCGCGGATTCCCCGACGAGATTTGGGTGCAAGGCGAGATTCGCGACTTGAGCCGGGCCAGCAGCGGTCACGTGTACTTCACCCTCGTCGACACCGAACCTGACGACTCGCCGGCTGCCATCTTGCCGGTGACGCTATTTGAGTCGGACAAGGTTGTCGTCAATCGTGTGCTCTCCAGATCGGGGGCTGTACGCATGACCGACGGGGTCGAGGTCCGTATCAGGGGGCGCCTGTCTCACTATGCAGCTCGAGGCACCGTCCAACTTCGCATGACTTGGATCGATACGGATTTCACTCTCGGCCGGCTCGCCGCCGAACGGGCTCGTCTCATCGCCAGTCTCACCAAGAGTGGCTTGTTGGAGCTCAACCGGTCGCTGGCGATTCCGCTGGTGCCACTGCGGATCGGTCTTGTGACCAGCGTGGGCAGTGCGGCTCATGCTGATTTTGCTGACGAGCTAGACCGAAGCGGCTTTGCCTGGAAGGTACGGTTGTTCGATGCGCGCGTCCAGGGCGTCGACGCGGTCGGAGACGTCGTCAGGGGGCTTGCCACACTCGGCACCGCACCGCTCGATGCCATTGCCATGGTGCGCGGGGGAGGGGCACAGACCGATCTTGCCGCGTTCGACAGCGAGGAGATAGCCGTCGCAATCGCCAACTGCCCGGTTCCGGTCTTGACCGGTATCGGGCACGAGATAGATGTATCTGTTGCCGATCTGGTTGCCCGCAGCTTCAAGACCCCAACTGCGTGCGGTGCCGGGCTCGTTGCGCTTGTCACGGACTTCGTTGATCGGCTGGATTGGCTTGCTGTCGCCACCGCCCGCGGTGCCGCATCCCGCCTTGGCGTTGCTCGCCATCGGCTGGAGACCTCTGCACAGCGTCTCGCCCGGTCGTCGGTGGCGGCGTCGACAAGAGCGTATCTCGGTCTCGATGAGACGGAGACGTACATTCTGCGGGGGGCTCGGCACCATCTGCGGCGCGAGACGGGCAAGATCAACACGGTGCGGGCTCGGACCGAAAGAGGATCGACACGGGAGCTGACTGCGGCCACGGCGGGTCTCGATAGGATGTCGGCGAGGGTTGGTGAGTCGGCGGGCCGGGCGATGAAAGCAGCAACCGCTCGCTTGGGCGATCTCGAGCACCGACTTAGTCTCCTCGATCCGGCCCGGTTGCTTGCCAAAGGCTGGTCGATAACCAGAACGGACGATGGTGAACTGGTGACCAGCCCGGAGACCGTCGCCGCGGGTACGACGCTGCAAACGACGGTGGCGGATGGCAATATCGAGAGTGTTGTTACCGATTCGGAGGAACTGAGTGGCGGCTGACGAAATCACATACAAAGAAGCCCTGGCGGAGCTGGAGACGATCTTGTCCGCCATTGAAGAAGAGCAAGTTGATGTTGACGAGCTCGCCATCAAGGTGAAGAGGTCTGCGACCCTGATCCGGCTGTGTCGAGCCCGGATCGAAGCCGCCGCCATCGAGGTGGAGGCAGTTGTCGACGAGATGAAACCAGGAGAAGATTCCAATGGATGAGAGTACGACCAATGAGTTCGCAGAAGGGTTCGTTCCGGTAGTGCGGGCGGACGGAGATGTTTCGATCCGCGAAGCAGGGGCTCTGGCCATAGTGGCCGGCGGCAACGTAAGTCTCAATGAAGCGGGTACTGGAGCCCTGGTTGTCGGTGGAGACGTCACGATGAACCAGGCTGGGTCGGGCAACATGGTGGCCGGGGGCAGCGTAGAAATGAATGATTCTGCAGTCGGTCAGATGTTCACCCTGGAAGCGACGGTTGCGGAGTCGCGGATCGGCTTGTTGGTGGCACCAATAGCCAATGTCGAGAACTCGGAGATCGTGATCGGGCCGCAGCAGGCAATCGCTCTCGGCGTCGCCGCCGGATCCACCCTGTTTCTGCTGGGAAGGCTGTTTCGACGCCGGTGACGTCAACCTCTCCGCGGACCCGTAAGCTGGGCTAATGCAGCGAGATACCCCATTTCCGCGACCCACCGTTGATCCCGATACGGGGGAGCGCTTTCTGCCGGTATCAGCACGAGGGACAGAGCTGCTCAAAACCTCGATGCTCAACAAGGGGAGTGCGTTTACTCGGGAGGAGCGTGACGCCTTCGGGTTGATCGGGATGCTTCCCGACCGCGTCTTCACGATTGAAGAGCAGGTGGAGCGAGCGGTTCACCAACTCACCTTCAAGCACACCGAGATGGACAAGAACATCTATCTCAACGGGATGATGGACCGAAATGAGACGCTGTTCTACAGGTACCTCATAGACAATCTCAAGCAGGCGGTCCCTCTTATCTATACGCCGACGGTCGCCTTGGCGTGTCGGCATTGGAGCCGCATATTCCGCAGAGCACGTGGTGTTTATGTGACGCCTCGCGACAAGGGGCGTATCGCCGATGTGTTGCGGTGTCGGCCCAAGTCATCCAACCCGGTCATCGTGGTCACCGACAACGAACGCATCCTCGGCATTGGCGACCAGGGCGCCGGTGGGATGGGAATCCCCATCGGCAAGCTGGCGCTTTATGCGGCGGCGGCTGGTATCCACCCCACCCGGTGCATTCCGATCTCCCTGGACGTTGGTACGAACAACCCTGAGCTGCTGGCCGATCCGATGTATATCGGCTACCGCAAGCCACGGTTGCGTGGTGCGGAGTACGACGAGTTGGTCGCCGAGTTTGTGGCTGCGGTGCAAGCAATCTTCCCTGGAGCCTTGCTGCAGTGGGAGGATTTCTCCAACAAGACCAGTTTTGACAACCTGTACAAGTACCGCGAGGTCGTTCCCTCCTTCAACGATGACATCCAGGGTACGGCGGCGATGGTGGTTGCCGGTCTCATGGCGGCAACCAAACATATCGGTGCCAAGCTCACCGACCAGCGTGTCGTGATCGTCGGTGCCGGGTCTGCCGGGATCGGCATCCGAGATCAGATCGCAACCGCCATGGTGGATGAGGGCGCCGCACGTATAGATGCCGAAGCTCGGATCATGACCCTCGACAGTCGCGGGCTAATCGTCGAGGGTCGTCCCAACCTGCCGCCAGGTAAGCAGCGGCTGGCTCTTGCTGCCGAAGCGGTGTTGGACTGGCAGATAGACGACTACCCGATCAATCTGCGCGACGTGGTGCGCAATGCCCGCGCTTCAGTGCTCATTGGTGTCAGCGGTATCCCCGGTGTGTTCACCGAGGAGATGATCCGGCGGATGGCTCTGCATGCCGAACGCCCGATCATCATGCCGTTGTCCAATCCAACGAGCCATGCCGAGGTGACACCATCGAGCGCCATCGAGTGGACCGACGGGCGGGCCATAGTGGCGACCGGCAGCCCCTTCCCTGCTGTGTCATACGACGGCATTACCCACAACATTGGGCAGGCAAACAATGTGTTTGTGTTCCCCGGGATGGGCCTTGGCGTTCTCACCGTCGGTGCCCGTCGGGTCAGCGGCAAGATGTTCCTTGCGGCATCGAAAGCGCTTGCTGCCGCGGTCAGTCCGGAGGCTATCGAATCAGGTCAGATCTATCCATCGATTTCGGACGTCAGGGCGACCTCTTTCCAGGTTGCCAGGGCGGTCGCCCACCAGGCCGTTGCCGAGGGCCTGGCCGAACCAGTACCCGACCTGGATCAGCGTCTCGAGGAGGAAATGTGGTTCCCCGAATACTTGCCGTACCGGCCGGTCTGACATGAGTTCTTCGATGATTGCGCCGGAACGCGGCATCTTTGTGAATCGCACGATCAACCTGCGCTCGATCAAGGCGATCGGGTACGACATGGATTACACACTCGTCCACTATCACGTCGACGAGTGGGAGACGCGGGCATTCGCTCACGCCAAAGCCAAGCTGCTCAGCATGGGATATCCCGTGCAGGACATCGAATTCGATCCGGGTGCCGTCATCAGAGGTCTCGCCATCGATCTCGAGGAAGGCAACCTGGTCAAGGCGACTCGTTTCGGATACGTCATCAGGGCTGCCCACGGCACATCGTTCTTGGGCTACGACGAGATGCGGCGCACCTACGCCGGCAAGATGGTGGATCTGGGTGAGGATCGCTTCGAGTTCATCAACACGCTCTTCTCGCTGTCTGAGGCCAGCCTCTTCGCCCAGCTTGTCGATCTGATGGATGTGGGCCGGATCGAAATCGGGCTCGGTTACCGGGGCCTCTACCAGGCGGTTGTCACATCACTCGATGGTGCCCATCAAGATGGTGCGCTGAAGGCGGACATCCTCGAAGATCCCGAGCGGTTCATCGAACCTGATCCCGATGGAGTGATGGCGCTTGTCGACCAGTTGAAGGCCGGGAAACGGCTCATGTTGATCACCAACTCGGAGTGGGAGTACACCGTTCGCATCATGGAATATGCGTTCGATCCGTATCTGCCGAAGGGGATGAAGTGGCGCGACCTGTTTGAGGCGATCATTGTCTCGGCAGACAAACCAGCGTTCTTTACGTCGACCAAGCAGCTCTACAAGGTGGTCGATGAGGATGCCGCTCTGCTGCGGCCCCATGTTGGGGAGATCGAGCCGGGGAGTGTCTTCTTTGGAGGTTGTGCTCGGCAAGTGGAGGACTTCCTTGGGTTGTCTGGCGATGAGATCCTCTATGTAGGTGACCATCTGTTCGGTGACGTGCATTTCTCCAAGGCACTATTGCGGTGGCGTACCGCTCTGATCCTTCGGGAGCTGGAGAGCGAGATCTCCAGCCTGCGTTCATTTCGCTCTGATGAAATCAAGCTCGAGAAACTCATGGGGCAGAAATCGGCGCTCGAGGCAGAGGTGTCTGCGGTGCGCCTCGCCATGCAGCGCACTCGTCTCGGATACGCCGACCCACCCGCAGGCGTTCTCGCCGACAAGAACCTCCTGGAGCGTCTCCGATCGGAGATTGCGACATTGGACGAGGAGATCACCCCGCTTGCCGTCGGGTCCTCACGGCTTCGAAACGAGGCGTGGGGACCGCTGATGCGGGCTGGAATCGACAAGAGCCTGTTTGCCCGCCAGGTCGAGAAGTACGCCGACTGCTACACATCGCGGGTCGCCAACTTCATCGCGGTGAGCCCTTTCGCATTGCTTCGCGTTGCCAGGGTGGATCTTCCCCACGACACCTGGCTCGATTAGACGTCTCCCAGCTTCGTCTGCCTCCGCTACGAGATCGGCCAAGCCGAACTCTGGGGCTGCCGTGGGGGCAGCCCCCTATAGTCGGCTCCAAGCGAGAGGGGCGTCCATGAAAATCACCGATACGTTCGATGTCGATTGTGAAGTCGATGCCGTGTGGGCTCTCTTCGAAGATCTTCCGGAACTTGCACAGTGTCTGCCTGGAGCGGAATTGACCGAACACCACGATGACGGTCGATGTGCCGGCCAGGTAGAAGCCAAGCTAGGGCCGATCACGGCGACATTCGATGGCGAAGCGACTGTGGTGTCGGATACGGCGACCCGTACCGGAACCGTCAGCGGCAAGGGAGTCGATCGTCGTGGCGGGAGCAGGGCGCAATTGACCGTTGCCTACAAACTCCTCGAAATCGAGGGTGGGACCAGGGTCACGGTTGACGCTGATGTGGTTCTATCAGGGGCAGCAGCTCAGTTCGGCAGGATTGGTTTGCTCAAGGAGATGACGGGGAAGATCATCGGCGAATTTGTTCAATGTGTGGAAGCCAAGCTGTCCGCCCCGACACCTGAGGCTGCTGCCGAGGTACATGCCGGCGATGTCAAAGGCATTTCGCTGCTGCTCTCCAGCATGGTTGCGCCGCTGGTCCGGCTCTTCAACAGGGTGTTTCGCCGCAATTGAGCAACTTTCTTGGGAAACAGCCGTCAATCTGCTGTTCCTTCCGGTAGGTTCGGTTCAAGTCCGATTGGGAGGGAGAACCCATGGAAGTGTCCCTAACCGTCAACGGCCAGGCCGTTACCAGCGAGGTGGAAGCGAGAACACTGCTCGTCCACCTGCTTAGAGAGAACCTAGGCCTCACCGGTACGCACGTTGGGTGCGAGACCGGATATTGCGGGGCTTGCACAGTGCATGTTGACGGCACGCCCGTGAAATCCTGCACCATGCTGGCTGCACAAGTGGAGGGCGCTGAAGTCACCACGGTCGAGGGTCTTGCCAACGGCGAGCTGCACCCCGTCCAGGAAGGGTTCTGGGAACGCCATGGGTTGCAGTGCGGTTATTGCACGCCGGGCATGATCATGACTGCAGCCGGGATGCTGGCCGACAACGACAACCCGAGCGAAGACGAGATCCGCCACGGTATCGAAGGGAACCTCTGTCGTTGCACCGGCTATCACAACATTGTCAGGGCCATCGAGTACGCCGCGGCCAAGATGCGTGGCGATGAGCCGGCTGCACCGGATTGGGAGGTGGTCTGATGGCTACCACGACAAGCGCCCTTGGCGGCGCCATCCGCCGACGTGAGGATCCTGCGCTAATCCAGGGTCATGGCCGATACGTGGACGACATCAAGCTGCCGGGGGAGACGGCCGCCGCATTTGTGCGCAGTCCGTTCGCCCGTGCCAAGGTCCTGTCAATCGATGCCTCCGAGGCGTTGGCGATGGACGGTGTTGTCGCGGTGTACACAGCTGCCGACGTCGACAGCTTGGGACCACTTATCGCTCAGCTTTCGTTTGCGCCCCGCCCGTTGCTCAACGGCGGAGAGGTCAAGCATGTCGGGGAAGCGGTCGCGATGGTCGTGGCGGAGAATCGCTATCTCGCTCAGGACGCTGCAGACCTTGTATTTGTCGACTACGACCCGCTCGAGGCGGTCATCGATCTCAAGGATGCGCATTCCGATCGGGTGATCATCCACGAGGGCTCCGAATCAAACACAATCATTTCGTGGGCCGCTCCGTTCGGAGCGGAGCCAGAAGACCAGCAAGCTGTAAGAGATCAGATCGAAGCGGACAAGAGTCGCGACGATACGGTTGTTGTCAGTCAAGAGATGATCAATCAACGGCTGATTCCCACAGCGATTGAGCCACGGCGTGTTCTTGCAGAATGGAACCCGGGCTATCGGTCGCTCAATGTGTGGTCATCGAGCCAGATTCCCCATGCGCTGGCAGGCGGAATCGCCGTGTCGCTCGGCTTGCCGACCACAAGCGTGCGCGTGATTGCACCTGAAGTGGGTGGTGGCTTTGGTGCCAAGCTCAATGTCTACAACGACGAGATCCTGGTTTCGTGGGCTGCGCAGCAACTGGCGCGACCGGTGCGTTGGGTCGAGACCCGGCGTGAGGCCGCGAACTCCACCATCCAGGGAAGGGGTTGGGTTGGTACCGCCACGATCGTCGGAACCACGGATGGCGAAATCCTCGGTTACGACTTCGACGGTATCGCCGACATGGGCGCCTACACGCAGAACTTCACCGTCGCCATCCCGTTCCTTGGGCTCTTTGTTGGGTCTGGGCAGTACAAGATGCCGACCTACTGGAAGATCGACTGCGTGGCAACCAACACCACAACCACTGATGCGTATCGGGGTGCGGGTCGGCCTGAGGCCGTCTACTACCTGGAACGCATCATCGACATGTACGCAAGGGAAATCGGTATGGATCCGGCGGACGTCCGGAACAAGAACTTCATTCCCAATGAAGCGTTCCCGGGGGCGGTGTCACCCATTGGATTTGCGATGGACACCGGTGACTATTCGACCAACCTGAACGAGCTGCTGGAGGTTGCCGACTACGCCGGCATGAAGGCGGAGCGGGATGCGGCGCGTGCAGCAGGACGGCATGTGGGTATCGGGCTTTCCTCCTACGTTGAGGTCTGTGGGTTTGCTCCATCTGGTCTTGCCGATCTTGGCTTCAACTGGGCAACCTATGGGCTGCCTACCGCATTTAACGGGTCTGGTTTGGTCCGGGTCAATCCTGACGCATCGGCAACTGTCATCATCGGCACCGGCCCCAGCGGCCAGGCTCACCAGACGACTTGGGCACAGATTGTCTCAGATCGGTTGGGAATTGAGGTCGACAACATCGTTGTCAAACACGGTGACACCGGCGATTCGCCAATGGGTATCGGGACGTTTGGATCTCGGTCCGCAGCGGTCGATGGCGCAGCCGCCTATCAAGCTGCCGATCGGGTGAGGGAGAAGGCTGCCAAGTTGGCGGCGCATCTTCTCGAGGCTGCGGAAGAGGACGTTGTCTTCGCCGACGGTGGCGCCCACGTGGCGGGTTCGCCGGACAGTTCGGTTGGCTGGGGCGACATTGCGTCGATCGCTTATCAGGTCCATAAGGCACCAGAGGGCACCGAGCCCGGGCTGGAAAGTGAGGTCTTCTTCACACCGAGCAACGCCACGTGGCCGTTCGGGTCACATCTGGCGATGGTCGAGGTCGATGCAGATACCGGGAATGTCGAGATCCTGCGCTACGTCTCAATGGACGACTGTGGCAATGTCATCAACCCGATGATTGTCGACGGCCAGGTCCACGGTGGTATTGCGCAGGGGATCGGGCAGGCGCTCTTCGAGGAGGCCATCTACGACGCCGACGGCAACCTGTTGAGCGGGTCCATGGTCGACTACCCAATCCCGACTGCGGGCGACTTGCCTGCCTTCGAGCTCCATCGGACGGTGACCCCTACCGACGTCAACCCGATGGGGGTAAAGGGAATCGGCGAAGCGGGCACTATCGGATCGGCGCAGACAATCGTCAACGCGGTTGTCGACGCGGTTGCTCCGCTTGGGGTGACTCACATCGATATGCCGCTCAGACCGAGACGTGTCTGGGAAGCCATTCAGGAAGCGAGGTAGATCATGTATCCGAGGCAATTCGAATACTCAGCCCCCGCCTCGCTGGATGAGGCGCTGGCTGCGCTAGCCAACAATCCAGCCGCCAAGGTGATGTCGGGTGGCATGAGCCTCATCCCGATGATGAAGCTCCGGCTTTTCTCGCCCGCGGTCGTGGTCGACATTGGAAAGATCGGTGGACTCGACTCGATTGAGGATCGTGGTGACCATCTCGCCATCGGTGCATTGGTACGTCATGTCGCAACCGCAAACAGTCCGCTCGTACAGCAATACGCTGCGGCGCTGGCGAAGGCTGCGTCACTGACGGGTGATCCCCAGGTACGAAACCAGGGGACCACGTGTGGTGCGATTGCTCATGCCGATCTTGCCGCGGATCAGACTGCGGCAGTACTAGCTCTCGGAGCAACAATGGTCGCAAAATCGACCGGCGGTACCCGTGAGATCGCGGCGGCCGATTTCTTCGTCGACACGCTGACCTGTGCCCTGCAGCCAGACGAGATTCTTGTCGAGCTGCTCGTGCCAAAGGCGGGTGCCGGCGAGGGTTCTGCCTACACCAAACTTGGACGGCGGGGTGGCGAGTCAGACTATGCAGTGGCCGGGGCCGCGGCGTGGGTTCGCAAGACAAACGGATCGGTTGACGCCGCTCGGGTTGCTCTTACCGGGGTCGGCTCCAAGGCGGTCCTTGCTGCCGCGGTTGGTGACGCTCTCGTGGGATCTGACGGGTCAGCCACGGCGATTGAAGCAGCATCGGCCCATGCGGCCGAAGGGGTGAATGTGCTCGAGGACCTCCACGGTTCTGTTGAGTACAAGACTCACTTGGCCAAGGTGTACGTGCAGCGGGCACTGACCGCGGCTCTCACGTGACGAGCACCGTGTCCTCTCTCTCCGGTGGCGGAGAGAGAGGACAGCTTGATAGCCTGGCCGCGTGATTCCGCAAACCGTCGACGATGTCCAGAAGGCGCTCGAGCAAGAGCGCTACGTCGCCGATCGCTCTTTGGCAGTCGTGGTCCACCTTGCTCTTCAGCTGGGTCGGCCGCTGTTCTTGGAGGGTGAGGCAGGCGTAGGCAAGACCGAGGTGGCGAAGGTTCTGAGTGCGATCTTGGGTGAGGACCTGATCCGCCTGCAGTGTTACGAAGGCCTTGATGTGTCTCACGCTCTCTACGAGTGGGACTACGCCAGGCAGATGCTTGCGATCCGGCTTCTCGAGGCGAACGCATCCAATGCGGTGCCTGAAGTGACCGACATCATGAGTCGTGACTACCTGATTGCTCGTCCATTGCTGCAGGCGATCGAACTCGGCGCAAAGGGGCGGCGGCCGGTGCTGTTGATCGATGAGCTCGACCGAGCTGACGAGGAATTCGAAGCGTACCTGCTCGAGCTTCTCTCCGACTTCCAGGTGACCATTCCTGAGGTCGAGACGGTCAAGGCAATCGAGCCGCCGGTGGTGATCATCACCTCCAACCGGACCCGTGAGATCCACGACGCCCTGAAGCGCCGTTGCATCTACCACTGGATCGACTATCCCGACTACGTGCGTGAGGTCGCCATCCTGCGCAGCCGTGCGCCGCACGTTTCCGCAACGCTGGCTGGTGATCTGGCCAAGGCCATGGCGCATCTGAGAGATCTCGAA
Source organism: bacterium (assembly GCA_024228555.1). GTDB lineage: Bacteria > Actinomycetota > Acidimicrobiia > Spongiisociales > UBA5794 > JAAETI01. The sequence goes on from JAAETI010000486.1 coordinate 20,494, forward strand.
CTGTTCAAGCCGCCGGGGGTCGCGGAGACGCTCGACTGGGCAAGTGCTTTGGCGGTGCTTGGCGCCGCAGAGCTGAGTCCCGGGGTTGTCGACGAGACGCTCGGAGTTGTCCTCAAGTACCAGGAGGACATCGCCCGGATCAGAGCCGAAGGCGTTGAGCGGCTCATCGCCGGATGAACGGCGAGGCATTCTCGGCGAATCTTGTTCACTTCGCCAGGTACCTGCGAGCGCTCGGTCTTGTCGTTGGGCCGGAGACGGCACAGGACCTGGCGGCAGCCGCTGGTGCAGTTGGGCTTGGCAACCGGCTCGACACTTATGAGGCATTCAAAGCAGTAGCCACGGTTCGGGTGGGAGATAGGCCCGCCTTCGACCATGCGTTCGAGCTGTTCTTCGGCACCGAAGGCATTACCGACGATTCGCAACCCGACGTGGCCTTCGTCACCAGAGACAACCGGGCGACACGGGCAAGCCTGCCGACGCTTGCCGGCTTCGAGGCCGACGTCAACGATGATGCTGAGGTCGTGGCGGACATCGGTGGCGGCTCGTATTCCGAGCGATTGGCCAGACGGGACTTCGGAATGCTCACCCAGGCGGAACGCGAAGAGGTGCGCATGCTGATCGCCCGTATGATCTGGCGACCGGCAGATGCGCTATCGAGGCGATGGGTTTCGGACCGGCGCGGCGATAGGCCGCACATCCGCAAGACCTTTAGCAATCTGACGCGCCCCGAAGGCGATCTCGTGCCGTTTGAGTATATGGCGCGGCGTCCGCGGCGGAGACCGTTGGTGGTCATCGCAGATATCAGTGGATCGATGGAGCTGTATGCAGAGATGTTCCTTCACTTCATCCATGCCGCACAGGGGAGGCTGGGGCGAGTGGAGGCATTTGTCTTCGCAACGCGGTTGACGCGGGTAACCAGGGAGATGCGGCAACGGGACGCCGCCCATGCTCTCGGCAGGGTCTCGGAATCCGTCCAGGACTGGTCGGGAGGGACCAGAATCGGCGATACGCTTGCTGAGTTCAACCGGGAATGGAGCCGCCGGGTCGCACGTGGTGGTGCGGTGGGTCTGGTCATTAGCGATGGGTGGGACACCGGTGATCCGGCGACCCTCGATGCTGAGATGGCACGCTTTGCTCGCACGATGTATCGGGTTGTTTGGCTAAACCCGCTTGCGGCCCGAGCCGGGTATTCGCCTGAGGCGAGGGGGATGCGAACGGTCTTGCCCTACGTCGACGATTTCCTGGCGGCGGCCAGCGTTCTTGATCTGCGCGAGGTCGTCCGCATGCTGGAGTCGCTACCCTCGAAGTCCACATCCGGGCGGTTGCGATCGGTCGTTCGATAATCGAATGAGGCAGGATGAGAAACGAGATCCAGATATACGAGAGGTGGAAGGCCGAAGGCAAGGAAGTTGCCGTCGCCACGGTTGTCGGCGTCAAAGGCTCGGCGCCGCGTCCCGAAGGCTCCAAGTTTCTGGTCTCCTCCGTCGGCGAGATGGAAGGCTCGGTAAGCGGCGGCTGTGTCGAAAACGACGTCTTCTTCCACGCCAAGGAAGTCCTTGCGTCGGGCGAGCCCCGGCTTGTGACCTACGGGATCGCTGACGACGACGCTTTTGAGATTGGGCTTACCTGCGGCGGGACCATCAATGTTTTTATCGAGAAGTGGCAATGAATAGTCTCGAAGCGATCACCAGCCTGATGCAAGAGGAGCGGCTGGGGGCCGTGGTGACGGTCGTCGCCGGCGACGGTATCGGCACCAAGGCTGTTGTTGACTACGAACGCGGCGTGATCTCGGGTGACCTTGCCGAGGCGGTTGCGGATGACGTTCTGGTGGATGCCGCGGAGCTGATGCTCCGCGAGCAGAGCCGCACGCTCTCTTACGGTGATGATTCGGTGTTCATCGAGACGATCGCTCCGCAGCCGCGGATGTTGATATTCGGCGCCGGTCACAACGCACAGCCCCTGACGAATATGGCGCGCCAGCTCGGCTTTAGGGTCGTCGTTGCCGATGCCCGCCCGATGTGGGCAACCGCCGATCGGTTCCCCGACGCCGATGAGGTAATCGTGGGATGGCCCGGTGCCGTGTTCGAGAAGATCGCACTCGACCGTCGCACCTACGTGGTCCTGCTCAGCCATGATCCGCGGTTTGAGGACCCAGTGTTTGCGGAGGTTCACGGCAAGCCGATCAGATATCTTGGTGCCATCGGCTCCCGGCGGACCCACGCCGCCCGTCTCGAGCGTCTTGCCGCCGATGGGTGGACTCAAGAGGAGCTGGACAGCATTTACGGGCCGGTCGGGCTCGACATCGGGGCGGAGACTCCTGCCGAGATGGCCGTCTCCATCCTCGGCGAGATCATCCAAGCTCGATACGGCCAGGGCAGCGGGCTGTCATTGCGTGGCGAGATCGGGCGTGTCCACAAGCAACGCGGCGAAGAAGAGGGCACTTCCTAGCCGCTCCCCTTGCTTGCGTCGGACTGTGGGCACCTTGCAGCAAACCCCCTTGCTTGTGGATGGTGGAATTCATATACTTTGTCACACAAAGTACTTTGTTTGGCGGAGAGGTTAAGTGAGATGCAAGGCAATCTGGTGGATCTCGAGCGAGCCACCTATCGAGCGTCGTATCTGGATGGGATCATCGACCTCTTTGTCGGTGGGTCCTTGCTTTGGATAGGGGCTATCTGGGTGTGGGCACCGGATCTTGGTGGTCTTGCCGGCATTCTCCCTGCAGTGATGTCACCGATGCTGGTCCCTGTCCGCAAGCAGATCGTCGAGCCTCGTGGTGGATTCGTGAAATGGGGCGAGTCGCGTCGCAACTGGGAGCGGCGGAATCTGAATGCAATGGTTGTGATCGGGATCGCCATCCTTCTCCTCGGAATCGGGACCTATGCCGCCGTTAGCGCCGGTCCTTCCACGACGGATTTTCTGGCACTGATTAGTCCGGGGCTCATTGCTTTCATCCTGGCGGCGATGTCGATCGGGATCGGTTTCCTCATCGGGCACTGGCGGTTCTTTGCCTACGCTGCTGTTCTCGTCGTCGGCGGTATTCTCACTTCAGCCGCAGACGCAAGCCCAGGATGGCCTCTGCTGGCGGCGGGTCTGCTCGTTGCCGGTCTTGGCGGCGTGATGCTCGTACGGTTCATTCGTTCCAACCCCGTGGTCGAAAGCCCGTGACCGTCGCACCGCACGAAAGCGGATCGTCGTCGTTTGATCTCGATCGTTTGATCCATGAGCCGGCGCGTCTCGTGTTGGTCTCCAACCTCTTCGTTGTTGACGAGGCGGACTTCGTGTTCCTGTCCCGGCAGACCGGTCTGACTGCAGGCAACATCTCATCGCACATGGCTCGTCTCGAGGATGCCGGATACGTAGCTATCGACAAGACCATCGTAGGAAAGCGGCCGCGCACGACTTATTCACTTACCGACGACGGACGCAATGCGTTCGTGCGTTACAGGCGCCAAGTCACCGACCTCTTTCCGGTGGGCGACCCCTAGATCACTGTGTGTTGAGGTGCGTTAGCGCGACAGCGACTTCGGCGGCGACAGACGCATTGTTTTCGGCAAGGGCCAGGTTGGCGGGAACGCTGCGGCCTCCGGTGATCTTGGCGATCTGTTCGAGGACAAACGGCGTGATTGCCGCACCGTGCATGTTTCTGGCGCGTGCCAACGCGGTGTCGATGGCGTCCATGATCTCGCGGGTCGGGATTGCATCTGCCTCGGGAACCGGAACGGCAAGGAGAACGCCTCCTTGGTCCCATTCGATCCGTTGCGCCAGGATGGCCGCCACCTCAGCAGGCGTTTCGGCTCTATTGGGGGCCGCGACGCCGCTGGAGCGGGCGTAGAACATCGGGAATTCATCGGTCTGGTAGGCAAGGACCGGCACCGATTCCGTTTCGAGGAATTCCACGGTCTTGGGGATATCAAGAAATGCCTTGGCGCCTGCGCACACGGTCAATACCGGGTGCAATGCGATGGTCCCGAGGTCAGCGCTGATGTCGCCAGATGTCTCGGAACCCAGGTGAACGCCGCCAATTCCCCCGGTGGCGAAGACCGGAATTCCCGCCGCCGCACACAGGGCCAGTGAAGCCGACACCGTGGTCGCTCCTACGGACCACTTCTGGGCGATTGCGGCCGAGATGTCGCGTTCGGCGGTCTTGCGAGCCGGTCCCAGGATCCGTTCGTGCTCTGCTTCCTCCAAACCGATGCAAGGCACCCCGTCCAAAATGGCGGTGATCGCCGGGACCGCACCGTGATTGCGGATTGCCGCCGTACTCCGGTCTATCGCTTCCTGGTTGGCAGGGGAGGGGAGGCCGAGGTGACTGTATATCGTGCTCTCGAGACCCACGACGGGGCGACCCGACTCAAACGCCTCGCGGACCTCGTTGCTGATCTTGAGTTGAGGCATCGGTACTCCTGAGTTTCTAGGTGTGGTGGCTACCCGCGCCGGGTCGAAGGAGAACGGTAGCCGCCACTCGATTTGCTTCAGCCGCGGCTGCTGCCGGTATGGCGCCGGCAAGGGTGGCGGTGAGGAATCCGGCGGCGAAGGCGTCGCCGGCGCCGGTGGTGTCGGCAACTGCTGCAACCGGGGGGACGGTGACCGTGGTTGCGGTGCCGGCGTGGTCAACGACGACGACCGGGTCGGCCCCATCCTTGATGACGGTCAGGCCGCCGCCCTCCAACGGTGCTGCCGAGTTGACCCCGAGGAGGTCGGCCTCGTCCTTGTTGCAGAAGAAGACATCGGGGCCGAGCGATTTCATATCGTCTAGGAATCGGACGATCCCGTATTCGGTAAGTGGACCTGTTGATGAAGCGTCAACGCTCACTCCGATGCCGCGTTGCCGGGCGATGGACATGGCATGGCGAGTTGACGAGCCCAGCGGTTCGACGATCAACGAATACGCGGGCACGTGGAGCCACGTCGCAGCATCGAGGGCTCCCTCCGGCAGCGAGGAGAGTTCTGTCGCCGCACTCCTGTCGGGGAGCATCGTACGTTCCCCGGTGTCATCAACGATGACAACGATGGACCCGGTTGTGCCACCCCTGGCCAGTGCAAGCTCTACCCCCGCCTGCTCCATCTCAGTGGCAAGCATGGATCCCAAGCTGTCTTCGCCAACTTGGCCAACAAACCGGCTGGGCTGCCCCTGACGGGCGGCGATAACAGCGACGTTGGCGGCGCTGCCACCACGTCGCCTGAAGATCCGCGACGCGGTGTCGGTGCCGCGGACGAGCTCGGTGGACGGCCACACGACTACGTCTTCAACAAGGTCACCGAGACAGCACAGCATGGGGCGAGCATAGGAGGTGACATCGACAGCGCAATTCCCAGTTCGTCGTATCCTGATCGCCGGGCCACTACCGGAGATTGATCTATGAAGAAGCAGGTTTGGACAGGGCTTGTCCTGCTGACCCTCATCGCTGCGGCGTGCGGGGGAGATGACAGCAGCGATGCCGTCGCATCTCTCGAAGGTGTCGCAACGACGACAAGCACGGCGCCTGTTGAAGATGAGCTCGACGATGACGAGGCTGCGGTCTTGGAGTTTGCGGCCTGCATGCGAGACGGCGGCATCGACTTCCCGGATCCGGTTGTCGACTCCAATGGCAACGTTGGGTTTGATCTTCTTGCCCTCCGTGATCTTGCGGACGTTGATCAGACCGAGATCGAGGCTGCGTTCGAGCCATGTGCCCCGTTTCTCCAAGGGGTGAATTTCGGGTTTGATCGTGTCTTTGAAACCGAGTTCCAAGATGAGCTGGTCGAGTTCTCGGCATGCATGAGGGCCAACGGCTTCGACATGCCCGATCCGGACTTCTCGGCCCTTACCGGTACTGGCCAGCTCTATCCCGAGTTTGACCTCGACGACCCCGATTTTGAGACAGCGTTCGAGGCCTGTGAGGAATCATTGCCTGGAATCCCCGGTATTTCCGGGGGCTGATCGCCTGGTGACGTAGCCGCCGGAGCCGTCGCTCTCTCAGCGGATTCTTAGGTAGCCTTCAGCTACTTCGGATGTTCACCGGTCATTGTGTTGTGACACATCTGAAAGGGATCCTGATGAAGACAAGACTGTTCGTGCTGCTTCTGGCGCTCGGATTGGTTGCGGCGGCCTGCGGGGGATCGGGTGAGTCCGACACCGGTGTAGCTTCGCTAGACGCCACCGACACCACCCTGGGTGGCGACACCGAGGCGGAAGAAGACGGTCCGGTGGATTCCGAACAGGCAATGTTGGATCTAGCTGCATGTCTTCGCGACAACGGGGTCGAGATCGAGGATCCCACCGTCGATGCCAGCGGCAACGTTCAGTTTGGTGGCTTCCGAGGGGCGACAGCTGCCGACGGCGCAGACATCGATCGTGAGGCGTTTCGAGCCGCCATGGATCAGTGCCAGGAGAGCCTGGAGGGTGTGGCCCTTGGGTTTGGCGGTCGTGGCGACATCGACGTGACCGAACTGCAGGACACAATGGTCGAGTACGCGGCCTGTATGCGTGACAACGGCTACGACATGGACGACCCCGATCTCACCAGTTTTGGTCCCGGCTCGGGTGGGGAACCTGGTGCTGGGGGCGGTGGCGGTCCCTTTGGCGAGATCGATGGAGACGATCCGGACTTTGTGGCTGCGCAAGAGGTGTGTGGCGATATCCTCGGGGGTCTCCCCGGCGGCGGGCTCGGGCGTCGCGGTGGAGGCAATGGCTAATGAAACTTGATGGGAGCACGATGAAGCGCACGAGCGAAGGTGACATCTCGGCTACACCAGACGAGGGTGTCGACATCAATCCAGCCGGACCGAAGCGGTCACGCTGGGGATGGTGGCTTGGTGGGCTCGCAATTGTTGCGGTTGGGGCGGTCGCCGCAGTCACGTTGCTCAGCGATGGCGCTGGGTCTGACTCGGCGAATGAGACCGTAGCGCTGACCTTTGACGAGGTAGTGCAGACCGATCTGATCCAGATGGATTCGTTCGACGGAACGTTGGGTACCGACGACGGCGATCCGGTGACGAGCCCGGCGCAAGGGACTGTCACCAGTACCGCTGCCGTAGGAACCATGATCGAACAGGGCGATGTCTTCCTCACCGTCGACAACGAGCCGGTCGTGCTTCTCTACGGAGAGCTACCCGCCTATCGAGACTTGACTGCCACCGAGGACTCGATGTCTCTCGGCGGCAATGTGAGCGGTGTTGTCACTGAGGTAGTTGCCGCCGGCGAGACCATTCAACAGGGGGATGTTCTCTATCGCACCGACGGCGAACCCGTCGTGGTCATGTATGGCGACATTCCCGCATATCGAACGCTCCGGGATTTGTCCGACAATATGACGGGCACCGACGTGCTCCAGCTCGAGACCGCACTTGTCGATCTCGGCTACGACCCAGATGGGCTGGCAACCGTTGACGAGGAGTTCACCGACTACACCGAGACGATGGTCGAACGCTGGCAGGAGGATCTTGGTGTCGAGGAGGACGGACAGGTCAGCCTTGGCGATGTCATCTTCATCCCAGCCGAAGCTGAGGTCTTGGCAGTGGCAGTCGAGGTGGGCCAGTCGGTCGCTCCCGGGCAGGCGATTGCCACCATCTCCACCGGCGATGCGCTCCAGGGCGCAGATCTTCTTCAGCTCGAGCAGGCACTTGCGGCGCTCGGATATGACCCCGGAACGGTCGATGGCGCCTGGGATTCGAGCACCAAGAGTGCAGTTGTTGCCTGGCAGACGGACAACGGTGTTGAGGCAGATGGCGCGGTCAACCTGGGTGAGGTCGTGTTTCTCCCCTCGATGGTGCAGGTCAACGACGTCTTGGTTTCGATCGGTTCCGCAGTGAATGCGGGCACTCCCGTCCTTGGCATATCCTCGGCCGACAAGTTTGTGACGTTCGATCTTCCCGCTGCCGACCAAGGGCTGCTCGCCGTTGGGCAGGAAGTGGTTATCGAAATGCCAGACGGCAGCGATGCGGCAGGCACCGTGCTGTCGGTTGCATCGGTTGCCAGCGGTGGCCAGGGCGAAGCCACCTTCGAGGTGAAGATCGTTCTCGTTGACCCTTCGGTTGCGATCGGATTGGACGAGGCTCCGGTGGACGTCGAGGTTGTCTCGGACTCAGTCTCCAATGTGATGGCGGTCCCGGTCTCGGCGCTCGTGGCGCTGGCCGAAGGCGGCTACGCCGTAGAGGTCAACACCGGTTCCGGAACGCAACTGGTCGCTGTTGAGCCTGGCTTCTACGCCGACGGGCTTGTCGAGGTCGAGTCGAGTGGTCTCAACGTTGGTGACATGGTGGTGGTCCCGTGACCTCCACGATGACGACGGGCCATCCGGCACCAGCCTCCGGGTCGGATGTGGTTCTGTCGCTGCGCGGCGTCACCAAGGAATATCCGACGACGCCTCCGGTACGAGCCCTGCGGGGTGTCGATTTCTCTGTGACGCGCGGCGAGCTGGTTGGTGTTGTCGGTCCCTCGGGCAGTGGCAAGTCAACGTTGCTCCACATCATGGGCACGCTGGACCGGCCCACCGCCGGAGAGGTGACTGTTGCCGGCTACAACATCGACGAACTCAGCGACAAGGACTTGTCGGCATTGCGAGCACGGCATATCGGTTTTGTGTTCCAGCAATTCCATTTGCTGAGTGGCTACACCGCCCTTGACAACGTTGCCGATGGTCTGCTCTACACCGGTATGAATGTGTCGGATCGGCGCGACCTTGCTCATCGGGCTCTCACCCGGGTTGGCCTCGGTCATCGTCTCGGCCACGTTGCCACCAAGTTGTCGGGGGGAGAACGCCAGCGAGTGGCGGTGGCGCGGGCACTTGTCGGCACGCCTTCAATTGTGCTGGCCGACGAACCAACTGGGAACCTCGACACAAAGAACAGCGATGCCATCGTCGAGCTGATCCGGCAGATCAACGACGAGGGTGTGACGTTTGTGGTCATCACCCACAACAAGGAGATTGCCGAAGCGTTTCCTCGAACTGCCGGACTCCGCGATGGCCGCATCGAATACGACTCGGGGCGCCGTCATGAGTAACGGGAATGGGTTGGAGCCGTCACGGCTGCACAGCGCCGATGCCTTTCGGACTGCAAGTGTTGGTCTGCAGACTCGCAAGTTGCGGGCGGCTCTTTCGGCGCTCGGCATCATGATCGGCATCGCGGCGATGGTCGGGGTGCTCGGGCTGTCCGAGTCGTCAAAATCGGATCTCTTGGCGCAACTGGATCGGCTTGGAACCAATCTCCTCACCGTACAGGCCGGCAGCGGGATCGGGATCGGAAGTGGCGAGCTGCCGGTGGAAGCCGCCGGGATGATCTCTCGCATCGGTCCTGTTGAGCAGACCAGCACAATCAGTTCGGTCGATGTCAACGTGTACAAGTCGGACTATGTACCCGAGGGTCAAACCGGTGGCATAACGGTGCAGGCGGTCGACGTGAACCTTCTGGAGACGTTGGCGGGAAGCATGGCCGACGGCAAGTTTCTCGATCCGGCAACCGCTACGTATCCGACGGCGGTCCTGGGGTCGGTGGCCGCAGAGCGGCTTGCCATCCATGCTGTTACTGGGACCCAGCAGATTTGGCTCGGTGGCCAGTGGTTCACCGTCATTGGTGTGCTCGACGAGTTCGAACTGAACCCTGATCTCGATCGAGCGGCTTTGATCGGTCTGACAACGGCTGAGGACTTCCTCGACCATGAGGTGGTGCCTTCCTCGGTATTGGTGCGGGCAAATCCGGACTTCATCGATGAGGTCACTTCTGTGCTTTCGGCCACCGCAAATCCGCAGAACCCGGAGGAGGTCGAGGTGGCCCGACCATCGGATGCCTTGGAGGCAAAGGAAGCCGCAGATGATGCATTCACCGCCTTGTTCCTGGGTCTCGGAGCGGTGGCGCTGCTCGTGGGCGGGGTCGGCATCGCCAACGTCATGGTCATCTCGGTCTTGGAGCGCCGATCTGAGATAGGGCTGCGCCGTGCGTTGGGAGCGACCAAGCGCCATGTTGCTGTCCAGTTCCTAGGGGAGGCGCTGTTGCTGTCCGCCGTCGGCGGCATTGGCGGGATCATTCTGGGCTGGGCGGTCACCGGTGTGTATGCCAACGTGAAGGGCTGGAGTGTGCTCATTCCGCCAATTGCGATCGGTGGTGGCATGGCAGCTGCGTTGCTGATCGGAGCCATCGCTGGCCTCTACCCAGCGGTGCGTGCAGCCCGGATGTCTCCAACCGAAGCCCTCCGCAGCGCCTAACCCCCCGGTGCCCTTCCGTTCTTGCGTAGCTCGCCGCGCATATGCGACGGCTGCGTACGCAGGAACGAGTGGTACTTCCCCGTCTCGATCGAGTATGACGAACCCGAGGTCGCAGACGAGGAGTACTCCATCCAGGTACACGATTTCGAAGAGCTTTAGCGACCGCGGCTGCTACTCCGGTACCGACACCAGATAGTCGCCCGACTCATCGTCCCATTGCAGATTGACCACACCGCGGGCGCTGGCCGCCTGCACGTAGCGCAGGAATCCCGAGTAGCCGAGGCGGCGCTCGTTGAAGTCGCTCTGCCGCTTGCGAAGTCGATCCTTCATCCCAGACAGCGGTTGCGGATCCCCCTTACCAAGAACCTCGACCAGCAGGTCAAAGTCCTTGCTGACACCATCGCTCTTGGGGAAGTCGACGGCGGGATCGCCACGGGAGCCATCGTCGATTAGCTCGATGATCGAGTTGCTGGCGAGATGGCGCAGTAGTTCGCCGAAGGCGCGGAACCCGTGTTCCGCCTCACTAAAGGTGGGGTCCTTGCGCAGCAGCGCCCTTTTCAGAGATGATGATCGGACGGTGCCCTCCGTGGAGCGTTGCAGACCGGCCAGCGTGGTGGTCACCAACGCAGCGACGTCTTCTGATGCTTGCGGCTTTTCAGCGGCAACAGTGTCGGGTTTCTTCGCCTTCTTGGCCTGCTTCCTCTTCGGCTGGGGAAGCTCGACGCCACCGAGATTCTCGTAGAAGAGGAACTCGTCACACGCCGGCGGCAACATGGCTGAAGTCGATGCCTTGAGGCCAACGCCGACCACTCGCTTGTTGAGTTCGCGCAGCTTCTGCACAAGGGGAGTGAAATCCGAATCACCGGTACAGATCACAAAGGCAGTCACATAGTCGCGCTCAAAAGCCAGCTCGATGGCGTCGACGGCCATCTTGATGTCGGCGGCGTTCTTGCGGACGCGACCCCGCCGCTGCGGAATCTCAATCAGTTCGACCTGATTGTCGGCAAGCATTTGCCGATCCTTCTGGAAAGACGACCAATCGGCGTAGGCCCGCCGCACCACAACCCGGCCTCGCTCGGCCAGTGCGTCTGCGATGGGCTTGAAGTCAAACTCTATGCCGAGATCGTCGCGGGCTCCGATCGCGAGGTTCTCGTAGTCGATGAAAAGGCCAATGCGTTCTTCTTCCATGCAACCGAGGGTAGCGGGCGCCGGTCCCGGCTTGTGTATCCCATTCGACTTCTCCCGACATCAACCGGGGCAAGATTGCTAGATTCTGTGGAAGCTCGTCGGTGACCGGGCGATGTTCACGGGAGGGGAGCATGAGCGAGGGTCACCGGGAGGGCGCAGTGACCCTCGCTTCTTTTTGAGCCAACCTGGGCCGTCCAGACCTGAATACGGGTTGGTGCCGTGGGCCGCGGCTGAGTGACGGACAGCGCCAACAGCCTGTCCTCTAGATCCAAGAGCGTTGGGTACCGCTCCCTGAGGGCAGGGTCACGCTGGTCCGCTCCAAGCCATTCTCCGAGAACACGGCTTCGTCGTACTCGAAGTAGTTGGGGTAGCCGAGAAGATCGGCTCCGCCCCCAACTACGTAGGCAACCTTGCTGGGTTGGTCGAGGACCTGCCACTCGCCATCGACATCACGGATGCACTGGGTGCCGTCCTCGCCGTTTCTCGGTGGGGTGTCTTCGGGGTTCCTATGTTCATCGTCGAAGACGAGGCGGTGTTTGTTTGCTGGATGGAGCGTCATCGTTCCGGCGAGATCGAGACCGTTGTCGATCTAGTTCGTTGGACCAATCTCAACGAACTCAAACGGACCCAGATTCCTCGCTGGTTCACCGTTCCGTGATGTAGCCCGGAGAAACGCGACACTTTGTGCCTATTCTCCCGTAGGCCTCTTGGGAGTCCCCGGTACGCCGGAGATTGAGGTCGGAGGGAGAGCAGATGATTCGACTGATCATGCCTGCCTTCAATGAGGCAGGACCCTTGGAGTCATTGCTGCCGCGCCTTCCCGCCTCGATCGCTGGGCACGACGTTGTTGCCCTGGTGGTCTCGGACGGCTCCACCGATAGCACTGTCGACGTAGCAACGAGACACGGGATTGCGACCATTGATCTGCAACCCAACCGTGGCAAAGGAACTGCCGTCCGGGCCGCTCTTGCTGAGATCCAAGATGGGACGGCCGATGTGATCGTCTTCATGGACGCCGACGGCCAACATGATCCCGACGATCTATCCCAGCTCATCGCCCCGCTATTGGACGGAGAATGCGACATCGTCGTTGGATCTCGCTACGCCGCTGATGAGAGCAGGGGTAACACTCCACTCAACCGCTACCTGATTCGATCGGGCACCGTTTCGCTGCTCAGCCGAATCCTGGGAACCCGATTCTCGGATCCGTACTGTGGATTCAGGGCGTTCGGCCCGTCCGCTCTCGCCACTGTGGAGTTCTGCGGCAGTAGATATGAAGGAGAACTCGAGGTTCTGTTTGATGCGTGCCGGTGTGGCCTCAGTGTCGTTGAGGTGCCGATCGGCAGGATCTACGGCCAGGGAACTTCAAAGATGTCCGCGGACGGAGGTCGATTAGTCGGGCGACTCCGGGTGCTCCGGCAGTATGCCGGGACCATCGTCCGCAAATCGCGCCAGCTTCGGGCAGACAAACGCCAAACGCAGGAGAAGATGTTGTGAGCCATGAGGAAGAGCTGCTCGAGGAGTTCGCCCAGCTGTTGGAGAGCGATGAGTTGATCGGGAAGGCTCCGGCCTTTCTCGACGCGACCCAGCAGCTGGTCGACAGTTTCCATGCGACCGGCGAGTTCTACATCCCTGTTGATCCGTTCAAGGGGGCGGCACGGCAGAGCGAGCCCGAACCAACGGTGTTCTACACGATGTTCTGGCGCATGTTTGACAAGACGCCGGCGGCCATGCTGCAGGGATTTGCCATTCCGCTGCGCCGGCTCCTCGCCAAGAGGATCTTCAAGAGCTGTGGCGACAACGTCATCATTCACCACAATGTTTTGTTCAATGTCGGGCGCAACATCGAATTGGGTGAAGGAGCTTTGCTCAACCGATACGTCATGCTCGACGACCGAGCCTCGCTCAAGATAGGTGCGTACACAATGGTCGCGGCGGGCGTGACTATTGAGACTCACACCCACCCCTTCGAGGACTTCACCAAACCGATCGCAATCTCGGGGAGACAGGGGAGACCCGTAGCGGTCGGACCCAACTCGGTGCTCGGCTACAACGTCGTGGTGATGGCGGGAGTGAGCATCGGCGAGCGCTGCATCGTTGGAGCGAACTCGGTCGTGACCAAGGACGTACCAGATTTCACGATTGTCGGAGGGGTGCCTGCCAAGCCGATCAAAGAGATCGTTCCCCCGCCGGACGACCCCACCGTGTGGAGGCCAACCCAACCCAGTTCCTAGTCGAAGATGCTGGCAACCAGGTTGATATCGGGGTTGGGGCCTTCGGAGATCGTGATGTAGGAGTACCGATCGGGGAGGAATGCGATTGCCTCTCCCTGAACCTCTGCCGTTGATGGCGTCCGGCACGGCTCAGCAGCGAAGGTCGCTGCGAATTCGAGATCCTGTCGTTCCCACAACCAAACCTCGTTGTACCCGCGGAACACGATCACGTTGCCGGTCCCATCGATGTCGGCGGATGTGACGAACGTGCCACTCTCGAGCGGGAAGCTGCCGACGGGGACCAGATCGATCGTGGTTCCTTCACGCAGTTGGCTTGCCGGAGCACGGAAGATCAGTGCCGGGTCACCTCCTGATGGTTTGGTGACGATGAGGAGATCACCGGTGACCGGGTCGACGAGTAGCGACTCGGAGTCGTATCCGGGATCGGGGTAGGCAAGGTCGAAGCGGACGACATCGGTGACGGTACCTCCAGCCGTATCAGGTGTCGGCTCCAAGATGCGGTAGACAGAGACCGCGCTGCGAAAGTGCAGGTTGTCCCCAATATCACCCAAGTACAGGTAGTCGCTCCCGGGCTCTGGACTCGGGCCGATGGCCATGTCCTCCCAGTCGAAAGCGGGTGCGTCAATCTCAAACGCGCCCATATCTGCGCCGGCGAACGTTGACGCATATACGACTGCTCCTCCTCCCGAGTCATTGTGCAGCCAGACCGTCTCGGGGTGCATCCTTGATACGGCGATCCCCGATGTCTCGGTGATCGCGGCGCTGGCAACCGTGCCGAGCACCTCAGGGTCGCCGTATGACCGACACAACCCTGCAGGGGGTGACGGGGGCAGTGTCGGTGGTGGGGCCGGCGAGGTGGTTGTCGGCGGGCTGGTCGTTGTCACCGGCGGGAGAGTGGTCAGAGCCGCGGTGCTGGGTGGAGCCGCGCCTCCCGAACATGACGACATGGCCGCAGCCATCGCAACGGCGGCCACAACCAATTGCGGAGGGGTCAATCTGCTGGGAGTACGGTGCGAGTCCAGTTCTAACCACCCAGCCGCCGCAGGGCGATCGCCTCGGCGTGTATCCCGTTGTAAGGCTCGGCGGGGTCGTAGCCGGGGGCACTAGCCGAGGGAATCTGCACCGGGGTGTCTACATCTTCGCAAAGCGAAGGCATCAACCGGTCAACAGCTTGCTTCAGGTCTTCATCCATGGACCCGAGAATAGGCAGAGGACGCTGATTGAATCGCGCTGCAACCGCAGGACATGGAGGTGACCCAATGGACGACTGGTTTGTCGGACCGATCGTCATCGGTGCGTTGATCAGCTTGGGCTGGGTCTTCTTCACGCAGGTGGTGCCAAAGATGGCGGCTACCCGCGCTGCCCGGCCGCCCGAGCAACCACTGACAACCCTCCCCGGTGAGGAGGAGCCAGTTTCTGGCGTCGATGCGGAGCGCTCGATGATGTCCAGCAAGATGACGCACGACATTTTTGTTGGTGAAGCCACCGATCTGGTTCTGCAATCGAGGACTGCGGGTCTGTTCACAGACGATTTGCTTGCGCAAGCTGCCGAGAAGGCGGCCGATGCGATCAAGCTGCGAGAGGGGAGCTTCGATGGGAATCTGCTCGCCGGAGAAATCGCAATGAAACGAGCCATGCTCGCCCAAGACGATGACGCTCTTGGTCTCCTCGAATATGCCGCCGTCCGTTTCGCCACAGCCACCGAAACCAAGAAGGGTGTCATCGATACCTATGTCGGTAGGGGGTGGGCGCATCTGGAGAGGGCCTATCGGCTCGATGGCGATGCTGCAGCCGCCGCCTACATGGATGCCTCGGACGTCTTCCTGGGAGGGTTCCGGGCCAGTCCCCAGAATCTGTTCATCCTGCGTGGGTGGGGTCTTGCGATCGACGGACTAGGCCGCACCCTCGGGGATAGGTCCGCCCCGGTTCTGGCCGCCGAAGAAGGATATCGGTTGGCGCTGGCGGAGCATCGTGGTGGAGACCACGAGTTGCACGAATGGTTTGCAACAGTGCGGGGAGCCGACGAGCCGGTGCGGATTCCGATGCCCGCCGTGCGCGATCGGTACTAGCTGCGAGCAACAACCTGTTTTGCGCTGGTGGCTTCCGCAGATTCTTGTATCCTCTTGTACCGTGTGGGTATTCAAAAGGAGCATCAATGGCGTTGCGTAGATCTCGAGGGCGCGACTCTGGGCAGACAAAGGGCCTTGCGGAGCTTATAGCTTCGACTACAAAGCCAGAACCTTCAGGTGGCACCGCGGCGCAAGCTTCCGCGGTGCTAACCCCTGGGCTGACCCGCTATCAGCGGCAGAGCGCCAACCTTCCGCAGGGGGCGAAGCCGATGACAGTTGCCGAACTTACAAACATCGTGGTCGATCTGCGCGAAGCAGATGAGTCCGAGGACGATACCGACAACTAGGCCTGCGGTGATGTAGTAGCTTCACCCCGGATCGGTTCCGGTGCCCACTGGATCGGTGTGTGAGGACCTTCCGGTCCCCACGTCCCAGCATCGTAGGTGTGGATCTTGCGCCCGTTGTCGGCGGCTTGGATGACAGGGTCGTAGAGACGCCATGACGCTTCGACTTCATCTGCCCGCACAAACAGCGTCTGGTCGCCCAGGATGATGTCAAGGATCAACGTTTGGTATGCCGGTGGCAGCTCCTCGAATTCTTCGGCATACATGAAGCTCAGTTGTTTCTCGAGCAGCTGGAGCGACTCCCCAGGAGACTTCACATCGAAATGGAGTTGGAAGCCTTCGTTGGGTTGGAGTACCAACCTGATCACGTTCTGGTGAGAAACACAATCGTCTTTCTGTCCGTGGAAGATACAGATCGGTGGCGGTTGGAATCGGACCACGATCTGTGAACTCTTCTCGGGAAGCCGTTTGCCGGTGCGGAGGTAGAAAGGGACCCCCTGCCAGCGCCAGTTGTCGATCTGGATTTTCAGACTGACGAAGGTCGGTGTTATTGAATTGTCCGGTACTTGGTCTTCCTGGCGGTAACCCAGCAGTGACTCGCCGTTGTGTTCCGCAGGGCCGTACTGGCCGAGGGTCACCTCATCGAAGTCGATGGTCCGTATCGCGTTGAGTAACCGCACCTTGCCGTCGCGGATGGATTCTGCGTCGAAGGAGTCGGGGGCCTCCATGGCGACCAAAGCCAGAAGTTGGGTGAGGTGGTTCTGCAGCATGTCGCGGATTACACCGGCTCCATCGAAGTATGCGGCACGTTGGCCGATCCCCAGCGATTCTGCGACGTTGATTTCAATGGCGTCGACACGGTCTCGGTTCCAGCTCGACTCGAACAGCATGTTGGCGAACCGGAACGCAAGCAGATTGCGGACCGTCTCCTTGCCGAGATAGTGGTCGATGCGGTAGACCTGGTCTTCGTCGAAGCTGCTGTGGACAAGCCTGTTGAGTGATTGGGCCGAGACGAGATCGCGGCCAAATGGCTTTTCGATGACAAGGCGTGTCCAACCGGGGCTTTCGTTCAAGCCCGCCGCGCTGAGACCTTTGATCACCCCAGGGAATGCGACAGGGGGGAGCGCCAGGTAGAAGATTCGGTTGCCGGGCAAGGCATGCTCATCTTCGACTTTGGTGATCCTGGCGCTCAGCAGGCTTAGGTCCTCCTCGCCCCTGGGGACCCTCTGGTGATAGACCCGCTCTGCGCACCAGGCTGCGGTGTCCTCGATCCCTGCTTCCAGAAGTGACTCCTTGACGAACTCGCGATAGGCGTCGTCGTCGATGTCCTTGGAGGACACACCCAGCAGCACCGATTGATCGGCGATGCCGGCGTCCTTGATGATCCGATACATCGATGGCAGAAGTTTGCGACTCGTCAGATCTCCGGTTCCGCCATAGATCACGAACAGATGTGGTTCAGTCATTTGCGGTTGTGTCCTCCGAGATGACGGCATGGCCGCCGAGTCCCTTGCGCATTGATGCCAGGAGTCGGTCCGCAGACTCTATTTCATCGCGAGACTCGATACGACCCATTAGCGATAGGCCGATGACGGGAGCCGACACGTTCATGTCGATAGCTTCGACGGTGGCAACGGCATTTGCGTCAAGATCAAACCGACGACTTCGTGCCCACCTCGAATGAGCCTCTCTGCCATGTTGGCGCCCATCTTGCCGAGGCCAATCATTCCGGTCTTCACGGTTACTCCCAGGTTGTTGCTGTCCCAGGACTGAACACGGGAAGGGTTGGGTGTGTTCCCGTGATCAGTAGATGAAGTACTCGATGACGCGACCCAAGACCGACTTGCGGGCGGATACCTTGGCGTAGACCAGTAGCGCTGGTGCATCGACCATTTCGGCGATGCGGTCGGCGAGATCAGCAAAGACGTTGAATCGGGTGGCGACCGCCCCGATGACGACGAGGTTGGCCCCGCGGGAGAGCCTGGCCAACGTCTCCAACAGTTCTCCGGCCGGCTCGATACGGCTTTCGGTTGGCAGGTCAATCATCCGGTGGAGGTGCTCGTGATACTCGGCGATCGAGGCCACCTGAGCGTCCGTTGCTTCCTCGTTGACGACGTGGACAAATCTGATGGAGGCGTCCTCGCGCTGAGCGATGCGGTCGGCAAGGCTGATCTTGAGAACATCGTAGGGGCCACCGGAACCCATGATGACGATGTTGTCGATTTCGCTGAGCCCGCGGTTGCGGAACAGGATCGTGTCGCATTCTGAGTTGTCGCGCATCCAACGTAGGTCACGCACAAAGGGTCGATTGGCTCGGACATCGCTCGGCATTTCGGCCAGCAGCAGGTCGATGTCGTTCTCGTCAATCCGCTTCTGATGGTCCTCGCGTATTGCCGAAGGAATAATCTCGTTGAGCTCGACGCCGACCTTGGCCGCGATGGCTTCGATCTCGATTGCCCATGCCTGCTCTTCTCTGTCGTCGCCGGTTCCGCCCCTATCGAGTCTGCTGATGTCGATCCTTCCGCCCGCTCTGGTCAAGTCCGCTGCGATCTGGAGCATCTCGCGGAGCCGGCGTCGTTTCATTCCCCGCCAGCTCAGGACGAGCACGTGCGAGGCGCCGGGATGGGCAAGCGCAGCTTCGGTCAAGGAGACCAATCGATCTGTGTCGCGGATGCGGAGCGCGTCCAGCGAAGCGCTCTCCTTGCTGGCGCGGGATTGGCCGAAGAGCCGGTACCAGAGCACACCCCCGGCCACGATGAGGATCGAGCCGACCATCGGCACGATCCCCATTTGGGTAAGCAGGATGAGCGCGCCTGCGATGCCGACGATCTGGGTCCATGGATACAGAGGCGAGCGGAAGGAGGGCTGGTACCAATCCAGGTGGCTTTCTCTGAATGCAATCACCGACAGGTTGACCAGCGAGAACACGATCAGCTGAAACGCCGATGCCAGCTTTGCTAGCTCGAGAAGCGGGACCGTCGCAATCAGAGTCAGCAACACGGCACCGGTGAGGAGGATCGAGTACGTAGGCGTCGAACGTGGGCTGACCCTGGCCAATGCGGGCGGCGCAAGCGCCTGGCGGGCCATTGCAAACGGATAGCGCGATGACGCCAGTAGGCCGGCATTTGCCATCGACACGAGGGCGATGATGGCGACGATGGTCACGATATCGACCCCGACCGTGCCCATGAACTGTGCAGCGGCGTGGCTCATCGGAGTGACTGTTTCGGCCAGTTCCTCTGCGCCGCTGGTGCCAATCATTACCCAGGTAATCAGGGGATAGATGATGATCATCACTCCAACTGACAGAAGGATCCCCGCCGGGAGATTTCGCTTGGGATTCCGTACCTCTTCAGCGATGGACGCGACCTTGGTCACGCCAATGAACGAGACGAATACCAGGCCGGTGGCAGAGAGCAATCCCTTGAGGCCGTGGGGGAGGAACGGTTCGAATTCAGTCGGGTCAACCTCGCCTGCGCCTCGCGCCACGAATAGGACGAGGACACTCAGCACTACTGCAATGAGTGTCGATTGGAATCGCGCCGTCGTCTTGGCGCCGGCGATGTTGATGAGAATGATCCCGGCTCCAAGGCCCAGAGCGAGCGGTCGCACCGGAATATCTCCAAACAGGGCGACGTACGCCCCGAGCCCCACCAGCGCAAAGGCGGCCTTGAAGATGATCGAGAACCAGACCCCGAAGCCGGCGATCGTTCCCATGAGGGGACCCATGGCACGGTCGATATATAGGTAGGTTCCCCCGGATTCCGGCATGGCGGTGGCCATCTCGGACTTGGAGAGGGCGGCGGGGAAGATGATCAGCCCTGCGATGAAGTAAGCAAGCACGGCCGCCGGCCCTGCGATCTTGGTTGCCAACCCGGGGAGCACAAAGATCCCGCTTCCGATCATTGCTCCGACGCTGACGGCAAAGACACCGTAGAGGCCAAGCTTTGCTTCGAGCCGGTCGGTCAAGTTGGTCCCTTTAGGTAACTAGCTAGCGGTGGGGTTCGTTGGTTGGCGAATCTTATCGAAACCTGGAATCTGTCTTAGGGCGTCCAAGAATTGTGCCGACGATAGTGGTAGCTATGAGAAGTGACACCATCAAGGGTCGTTCTATTCGACCCCGTTCACGGCGGCCAAAGCAGTATTCCGGCGATCGTGTCTGCGGATCTGACGGGTGCGACACCCTGATTTCGCGGTACAACGCCAAGGAGTTCTGTCATAGCCACGCTCCCAAGCGATACCCTCGAGTCCGTGGACGTATCATCGAGTCGACATAACCCGGTCTAAAGAACACAGCGCCAGGCTCTTGGTTCTTTAGACGTTCTTAACTACGCGTTGCGTTGAGTCAACTACGGTCCGCAGTGCTGTGCGCACCGTCTTTATGTGGCTCTCATGTGCATCTGCTAAATCTGTCCTTGCTTAGTCAAGGAGTCAGCGTGCCAGATCAGCCCAGCAGCCGTGTGCTTGTCGTCGAGGACGACGGTGCGGTGCGTCGCGCCGTAGAGAGAGCTCTGTCCTTTGAGGGCTACGACGTTGTTACCGCACGCGATGGAGCCGAGGCTCTGGCGATTGTGCTCAACGACAGGATCGAAGCCATCGTGCTCGACGTCATGATGCCGATTGTGGACGGTCTGGAAGCTTGCCGACGCATTCGTGCGCGCGGCGACACGACTCCGATTCTGATTCTGACCGCACGCACTGAGATCAGCGATCGTGTCGCGGGCCTCGATGCGGGCGCCGACGACTACCTCGTGAAGCCGTTTGCGCTCGAAGAGCTGCTGGCGCGGCTGCGAGCGCTCCTGCGTCGTTCATCACGAGCAGTTGCGGAGGTAATGAAGGTAGGTGATCTCGTCATGGATACCGGCGCTCGCGAGGTACGACGTGGCGATACGGTGTTTGATTTGACCAAGACCGAGTTCGATCTGCTCGAGCTGCTCATGGCTAATCCGGGAATCGTTATCGACCGCGACACGATCTATGACCGGATCTGGGGCTATGACTTCGCCACTTCCTCAAACTCGCTCGATGTCTACATCGGCTATCTCCGCCGCAAGACGGAGACCGATGACTCGCCTCGGCTCATCCAAACTGTTCGTGGTGTTGGCTACGTCATCCGGGAGGGATGAGGTTGAGCCTTCGTGTCCGCATCGCGATCATCTCTGCCGGCGCCGTCGCGATCGCCATCGCGATTGCGACGCTGATCACGTTCAACGCCACTAAGTCGGAGCTGCTCACTGAGGTCGACGCCAGCCTGATCGAAATCGTCGAGGGTTTCGATGAGGTCGATGACTTCCGCGACCTGTTCACTGCGTTCGTGTCGGGGGAGCGACCTGACCGCAACCCATTTGGCAGAGGAGCCAGAGGTTTTGACGCCGTCTACTTTCAGTTCCTCCCAAGGGAGGCGACGACCGCGATTGCTTTTCCAGTGGCACTACCCGTCGGCCCTGCAGAGCAATCTGTATACGACGGGAGTGCTGCCCTAGCCTTGCGCACGGTGAGGGTCGGCGATGACAACCTGCGCATGCTGACTACCACTATCTCAACGGGGACCGTCCAAGTTGCCCGCTCGCTTGCGGAGGTGGACAACACCCTCCAGGGATTGGGCTCAGTGCTCCGGCTGGCCGCCGTCGTCGGTGCTTTGCTGGCCGGAATGGTCGGCTACGTGGTCGCCAAGGGTGCGGCGCGACCGATCGGGCAACTGGCGGCCGCCGCCGAGCATGTCGCAGAAACGCAAGAGCTTGTCGCCCGCATCGATGTGCAGCGGAACGATGAAGTGGGCAGGCTGGCGCACAGCTTCAATGCGATGCTGGCTGCGCTCGAGGACTCTCGCGCACAACAGCACCGGCTTGTTCACGACGCCGGCCATGAACTCCGTACTCCACTGACGGCTATCCGAACCAACGTCGAACTGTTGGGGAAGATGGACGATCTGCCGGCCGATGAACGGCAGCAGATGATCACCGATATCGATTTCGAAATTCAAGAGTTGACCACTCTTGTCGGCGAGCTTGTCGAGCTTGCGGGTGAGCCACCGACCGGAGTCGCAGTTGTCGGCGAACTGGATCTCGGTGATCTTGCCGACCGTGTTGCGGAGAAGTATCGCCGGCGCACGGGACGGGGCATCAACGTCTCCGCGGAATCAGCAGCCGTGGTTGTCGGGGACGAACCGCAACTGGAGCGGGCGATCAGCAACCTCATCGACAACGCTGACAAGTGGAGTCCCGAGGGAGCCGCCATCGACGTGGTCGTGGCCGGTGGCCGAGTTTCGGTTGTTGATCAGGGACCGGGTATCGACGCGGTGGACCGACCGTATGTCTTCGATCGGTTCTATCGAGCCACCAAGGATCGGTCGACCCCCGGTTCCGGCCTTGGGCTTTCTATCGTGGCGAAGGCCGCGGAGAGTCATGGGGGCATCGCATTCGTCGAGGACTCTCCCTCGGGAGCAGTTGTTGGTTTCGAGGTTCCTGTTGTGCCGCAGTCCGACACCTAACAACAGAGGGACTTTTGTTAGCGTTGCCAGGTGGATGATTCCCTCGTAGATGATTCGGTGTTTGCCTTGGCGGACGTCTTGGAACACAAGGCCGACGCGGCAGAGCGGTTCGGCCAGGCCCAAATGGTGGAGGCTGTGGCAACGGCAATTGGTGATCGGACCCATCTTGTGGTGCAAGCGGGTACCGGGACCGGCAAGTCACTGGCCTACCTGATTCCTGCAGTGCTGTCCGGGCAACGCATCGCGATTGCTACCGCGACCAAGTCGCTGCAAAACCAGCTGGCTGATGCCGATCTGCCCTTCCTCGCCGATCATCTCGGGGTACCGGTGTCATGGTCGGTGGTCAAGGGCAGGCAGTCGTACGCCTGTATGGCGAAACTCGTGGAGCGGTTGGGACCCGACCTCGATGGAAGCACCCAACTATTCGATGAGGACGGTGCTGACCTGGAGGTGGTCGCAACTTGGGTGCGATCCGGGGGATCAGGGGATCGTGACGATTTACCGAAGACGGTCCCCGACGAGCTTTGGAGGCAAGTGTCGGTCTCGGGCATGGAGTGCCCTGGGAAGAAGCAGTGCCCGCAAGGTAGTAGGTGTCTTGCCGAGGCCGCCCTCGATGCGGCTCGTGACGCACAGATAACCATCACCAACCATCACCTTTATGCCCTCCACCTGGCATCGGGCCGACGCATCCTCCCCGACCATGACGTCGTTGTCTTCGATGAAGCCCACAAGCTGGAAGCGGCCTCCTCCTCAGCTTTCGGCGTCGATATTGGCGGGGGCCGGCTGATTGCCTTCGCCAACAATGCGCAGCGGTTGGTCAGCCCGAAGCAACGTGATGAGTTGCTCGGCGAAGTCAGGAGTGTGGCCGGCCGGCTTGGCGGGGAGATTGGGGCGCTGCCAGCCGAGCGTTTGAACCCGACCACCGGGTCGCTCGGCGAGGTGATTCTTGCTGCTATCAGGGCGGTGGCACAGGCAACCCGTGCGCTACCGAAAGTTGATGACGACACTCCGCTGGCCGGGCCGATCGCCCGGGTCCGTGCTCAGAGCGGTCACGTCCAGGCTGACTTTGGCTTCGCTCTTGATTTGCCGGAGGGATACGTCGCCTGGGCAGAACCGGATCGCCGGGTGGTTCGGGTTGCCCCGATCACGGTCGACCACTCGATCGCTTCGAACCTGCTGGTCCACTGTCCGACGATCATGACCAGCGCAACGCTGACGACCGGCGGGTCATTTGCGCCGCTGGCACGTCGTCTTGGTCTGGCCAGCCAACCTCTGTCGGAGGACCCAGCTGCTTTCGACGTCGAAGATCCTCTGCCAAGGACATATGAGGGGCTTTGCGTCGAGGGAAGCTTCGACTACGCAAAGCAAGGCTTGCTCTATGTGGCCTCGGAGCTACCGGACCCGCGCGAAGATGCTTGGAGCGCGGCAGCTGCAGTCGAGCTCCGAGCGCTTGCCGAGGCCGCCGGAGGGCGAGCATTGGTGTTGACGACTAGCTATCGGATGTTGGAGGCTGCGGCGACCGCACTGGAGGGCGCACCGTTCGAGGTGTTGGTGCAAGGCGAAATGCCAAAACGTCAGCTCATTGCGCGCTTTGCTGAGACGGAGACCGCAACTCTGGTTGCAACCATGGGCTACTGGGAAGGGATCGATGTTCCCGGTCCGTCGTTGTCTCTTGTCGTCATTGACCGTATCCCGTTTCCCCGACCTGATGACCCCTTGATGCAGGCGAGGCGGGAGTTGGTCACGGCACGGGGGGGAAGTGCTTTTAACGAGATCGATCTTCCCCATGCCACAGTGCTTCTTGCCCAAGGGTCCGGCCGTCTGATCAGAAACGAAGTTGACCGCGGCGTGGTTGCCATCTTGGACCGTCGCCTCACCGGGATGCGATACGGGCAGCGAATATTGCGCTCGCTCCCTCGTCTGCTGCGGACGTCCGACCGTGATCGTGCGATCCGTTTTCTAAGCGAGGTATCTGCTTCTCGGCCGGACTAGGTTGAAGTGATGTATGCGCACGCAGCCCGCCAAGTCCTGCTGACCTGTTTCGAAGCGGCAGTGCGCGCTGTTGATCCTGAGCAGGCGGTTGCCGAGAACCTGCGGGTGGGTGAAGTATCTGGACGTTTGGTCGTTCTCGCCTTGGGCAAGGCGGCGCCTGCCATGGTGCGGGGAGCTGCTCGCGCTTTGGGGACGACGGAACTGGATGGGATCGCGGTGAGTAATCACCACGACGACGTTCCCCCTGGGATCGACCTGATGCTGGGGAGCCATCCCGTGCCCGATCAGACAAGTCTCCGTTCCGGGATTGCTCTTCTTGAATTGGCGGAATCGCTTGGTGAAGACGACGTGGCGATCGCCCTCATTTCGGGTGGGGGCTCCGCTCTAGCCGAGGTGCCCGTGCCGGGAATATCACTTGAAGACCTGGTGACGACGAACGAGTTGCTGCTGCGTTCCGGAGCCGATATTGCCGAGACGAACACGGTACGCCGCAGGCTCTCGCGATTCAAAGGTGGTGGGCTGGCTGCTGCGGTTGCCCCGGCCCGTCTGGTGACACTTCTGGTTTCCGATGTCATCGGCGATGCACCTGCGACGATTGCATCTGGGCCGACCGTGGTCGCAAGTGATGATCCAGCGGCAGCCTTGGCCGTGGTGCAATCGCGGCGACTCGGGGATCGGCTGCCCTCCTCGGTGATGACCGTCTTGCAGCAGCCCACCCACGTCGAATCAGCACCGGAGCGTGGCGAGATCAAGGTCGTTGCCAGCGGTGCAGTGGCGGCTCATGCGGCCGCGGCTGCGGCAGAAGAGCAAGGGCTCGGTGCGACGGTTGTCGACACCCGCTTCGCAGGCGATGTGGCGGAGGCGGCCGGAGAGGCTCTGCAGCGGAGCGTTTCCGGAGTGTCGGTATTTGCAGGCGAGACGACCGTCGATGTATCGGGTGACGGTAGGGGCGGCCGCAACCAGGAGGCTGCGCTGGTGATGGCCACGCTCATCGAAGAGCAGTCCGATGTCTTCTTCCTTGCCGCGGGGACCGATGGGATCGATGGGACGACCCAGGCTGCAGGTGCTTTCGTCGACGGGAGTACCGTACGCCGCTGTCGGGATGCGGGGATTGATGTGAACGATGCATTGGATCGGAATGACTCGGGAACTCTCTTTGCGGCAATCGGTGACAATGTGATCACGGGACCGACGGGGACCAACGTCGGCGACATCTGGTTAGTGTTGCGATCGGGATGACAGCGCACCGTACTATCGGGGTATGAAACTCACCGACCACGAAGCTCGGGTGCTCGGCTGTCTCGTCGAAAAGGAGATGACGACACCCGACTACTACCCAATGACCGTCAATTCTCTTGCCGGCGCTTGCAACCAGAAGTCGAATCGATCTCCCGTGGTGGAGTACACCGAAACCGAGGTCGTGACCGCAGTCGATGGATTGCGTCACCACGGGATGGCCCGCACCGTTCACGGCAAGGGCGATCGTTCGCTCAAGTACAAGCACGTGGTTGGGGAGATCCTCGAGGTCACACCTCGCCAGGCCGCCTTGCTTGCGGTCCTGTTGCTGCGTGGGGACCAGACGGTCGGTGAACTACGGACCCGCACCGGTCGATATACCGAGTTCGCCGATCTCGATGATGTTGCTGCCGAGCTGGCTGAGCTCGCCGCGGCTGAGGAGCCAAAGGTTGAGATGCTGCAACGACGCCCCGGTGAGAAGGAATCCCGGTACCGGCACCTTCTCGGCGAGGAGACTGCAGCACAGGAAATGGCAGCCGCCCCGCCTGCCGAGACTGACGATGATGCAGGCCGGGTCGCCGAGCTGGAGGCTGAGCTGGCCCAGCTACGGGATCGGGTCACTCGTATGGAGCGGGAGCTAGGTCTCGACTAGTCCCCGGCAACGTTTGCCAATGCCCCCAGTGACCTCAGGTAGGCAACGTCGGTGTTGAAAGCAAGAGGGGGCAGGTTGCTCAACGCAAAGAATGCGGCTTCTTCAGCATCGTCGCCTGCTTCTAGCCGGCCGCCGGTGACCGTCCCCAAAAACCAGATGCCAACCGTCAGCTTGGCCGGATCGTGGAAGTTTGATGCAACCCACACAACATCGCCGACGTCGGCCTCCAGTCCAGTTTCCTCGCGGAGTTCGCGCGCGGCGGCGGCACGGACTTCCTCTCCGTAGTCGACATACCCGGCAGGTATGGCCCAGAGACCCGGCTTGGTGGAACCTTTGGCCCGCTTGATCAGAAGCAGTCGGTCTTGGTCATCCCACACGACGACCGCGGCGCCAACGCCGGGATTGCGAAAGTGGACATAGCCGCAGTCGGGGCAGCGCATTCTGATTTGCCCGGCGACGACAGCCGATTCCAGCTTGGCCGCACAGCGAGGGCAGAACGTGAATTCTCCTGGCCACTCATGTGTGTGCACAAGGGCAGTTTCCCACACCCGGGCCGGCCGGTCAGACGGGCTGGAACTCGACCGTGGCCGGCTGTTCGGCGGGTAGGGGCTCGGTTTGCAGGGGGAGGCGGAAGTCAAAGACCGTCCATCCGTCGATGCGGTAGTAGGAAAGGTCGCCATCCATGAGTCGTGCCAGCGAGCGCGAGATGGTCAGGCCGAGACCAAGCGATCCGGGCTGGGTACCTGGGTCGTGGGCACTTTCGTAGGGAGCGAAGATGCGCTCCTGATCGCTTTCCGGGATGCCATCGCCGTTGTCGCTCACCCGGATGTGTGCATCCGCACCATCGATTTGGCAGGCGACATGAATCTGATGCCCGCCGTAGCGCTGCGCATTAGTGATCAGGTTGCGCAGGATCTGGCGGACCCGGCCGTCATCGGCAATAACGGTTGCATCGGGGCCGGTGACAACGATGTGATGGGCTGATCCGGCGGTGGTTTCGACAACCCGGGAGATGAGCGGTCGGAGGGGTACTGATCCTGGCACGATCGTCAACGATCCCATTTGGGTGCGGGCGGCAGTCAACAGATCCTCGACGAGGTTGCTGAGGTCCGCGGCTTCATCTGCGATGGACTTCAGCATCGAGTCCTCGTCTTCGTCGCTGAAGTCATGCCGGCTGTCTCTGAGCATTTCCGCGAAACCGAGAACCCCAGTCAGCGGTGTGCGCAGCTCGTGGCTGACGGCGGCGATCAGCTGGTCCTTTGACCGAATCAGCAGTTGCTTTTCGGCGATCTCATTCTGGAGTTGCTCGATCACAAGAGCCCTCTCCAACGTGAGGCTGGCGTGGTTGGCAATGGTGTCGAGTAGGTCGAGGTCTGCGGCGGAGAATCGCTTGGTCAAACCGGTGCGCCCGGTGACCACGAGCACACCGATGCTGCCGCCGCCGTGGCGGATCGGGGCGATCATCCCGGTTACGGCGCTGCCACCCAAGGCTATCCGCAACTGCTGTCTCGAGTCTCCGGCCCGAACTTGCGGGAGCTAATGCTGCCCAGTGAGAGCTCGAACAGCCCGGCAACATCAGCTACCGGCATACGTCGCTGCGCCGGGCTCTCCCCAGCCGAGAACCCGAGGTACGAAGCGTCGGAGCGGGCTGAGTCGGAGAGGATGATCTCGCCATGCTCGGGCCTGAGGATTGAAACTGCTTCGCGCAGCGCGACGACAGCGATGTCGCGACTGCCGAGGGTGCCATCTACCTGGTTGGTGAATTCGTACAGCGAACTCAGGTCATCGTGGCGCCGGCTGAGAGACCCAAACGCACGAAACAGCATGAAGAACAGGGCCGTTGCGGCAGCAAGCAGCAGCACCGCTCTTGGCTCGTATTCGAGGACCACGACGGCGATGGTGCCAGCGAAGCCAACCGCGATGCTGATTATCGAGCTAACTGAGAACGATCGGATGATCTCGGACAGTCGGCGCCGCCGGTCGCTCCATGCAATGACGATGTCAACATGGGCCGCCGACACAGTCACCGCCAGGGCGATCGCAACCATCGCGGCAAACCAGCCCCGAGGGGACACCGGTGCCGCTGAGCCGATCACGGTGCGATAGCAGAGGCTGAGCAAGCGAATGATCGGTTTGATCGTTGCTTTTGCGCTGGCGCTCTCACTGGCTCTTGCTGCGATCGGCAACAGTTGGACGGCTACCGCTTCCGCAGACTTCCCCGCGGAGTCCGATGTTGTCGCAGAAGACGACCTCGACCTTGCCGGCCCCTCCTGGACCTGGGTCCGCGTGGAGCTTCTGCCGTTTGACACTCTGGGCACAAGCTGGTCGTAACAAGCAATCGATAGACGAGCCGCTGTGGTCGGGCCTTGCCCGGCCACAGCTGTGCTTGGGGCCGAGTGTCGAGTGCTCCTGCTTCCCGCGGATCGACCGCGACTTGCGGTTATGGTGCTACCACCGAGTAAGGGGTGACAGTTGAGTGGTGAGGCCCGAATGGTTCCGTACGATCAGCCGAGGCGAACCGTCGATGAGATGACGCAGCGGGCAACAGGATTCTACGAGCTGCTCAACACCCGGCGCAGCGTCCGCTCGTTCGCAACGGATCCCGTGCCCCAGGAGCTTGTCGAACGTGCCGTTATGGCGGCTTCGACTGCACCGTCTGGCGCCCATCGGCAGCCGTGGACGTTTGTACTGGTTGGTGACCCTGCTCTCAAAACGAGGATCCGGCAGGCGGCTGAGGACGAGGAGACTGAGAATTACCAGGGCGGGAGGCTCCCTGCGGAGTGGCGGGAGGCGCTTGCTCCGCTAGGTACCGATTCCGGCAAACCCTATCTCGAAGACGCCCCGTGGTTGGTCATCTTGTTTGAACAGAGATACGGGGTTGCCGAAAACGGCGACACCATAAAGAACTACTACGTGAAAGAGAGCGTCGGGATCGCGGCCGGTATCTTCGTTGCCGCTATCCACAACATGGGTCTGAGCACTCTTACCCACACTCCGAGCCCCATGGCTTTTCTCACGAGAATCCTGAACAGACCCGAGAACGAGCGTCCGTTCGCCCTGTTTCCTGTCGGGTTTCCGGTACCGGGGTGCACGGTGCCTGATCTGACCCGCAAATCGCGCGACGACGTGCTGATCGTACGCTAACCGGCTGTTGCGGGAAGGGTTCCTTTGGTTGGCATCTTTCGATGCCGATACACCTGAAACAGACCCATTCCGATTGGCTCGACTTGCAGCAGGTGTTCATATCTCAGTCTTCTGACGCCGCATTGTTTCGTGCGTTCTTCGAGCATGCCCATACACCGTTGTTGATAGTCGACGATGATCTCCAGGTACTCGAGGCGAACGCCACCGCAAGTCACATCCTCGGTCTTGACAGCGGCTCACCCAACGACTTGTTGAGCGGCTTCTGGAGTATTAGTGCGACCGCGGTGCTGCGGATGATCGAAGGCGTCAAGCGGCGTAGGCCCGTCTCCCCGGTTTCGGCCAGGACCTCGGCGGATCTTCTTGTCGAGGTCGACGCCTTTCTCATCGAGGGCGACGGTGCGGCCGCAATGGGGGTGATCGTCACCGACCGTTCCAGCATCGATGAAGCGCAGCGTCAGCTGAAGGACCAAGAGGAGCGCTACCGATCCTTGTTCGAGTGGGCCCCGGTGGCGATGCGTGAAGAGGACTTCACCGCTGTTGGGCTCTGGTTGGGTCGGCTCCGTGCTGAGGGGGTCATGGATCTTGCCGCACACATGGACGACCACCCCGAGGACGTCGAACGAGCGATCATGAGCATTCGCACCAGTCGGGTCAATGCTGCAACTGTCGACCTGCTGAAAGCACCCTCGGCCTTGGCGATCACGCGTGGCTTCCGTGAGGACGAGCTGACGCCACAAGTGCTTGGTTCGTTCAAGGATCAGTTCCTCACTCTGTGGAACGGCGACACTGATCATCAGGCCGACTTCGTCGGAGTCAATTTCATTGGACAGCCGTTTGAGTGCCGGTTGTGGTGGAAGGTTCCCCGAACCGCCGCCGGTCGTGACCTGTCACGGGTCGCGGTGTCGCTGCTCGATCTGACCCAGCTGCGGGCAACCGAAAGAAGGCTTGAGCGTCTGGTCGCCGACAAGGATCGGTTCATAGCCAGCGTCTCCCATGAGCTTCGTACCCCGCTGTCGGCGGTGTTGGGTCTTTCGGAGGAACTAGCGACCAACTGGGAACGCTTCGAAGAAGGCGAGCTCCGCGAACTCACCGGTCTCATTGCTGCACAGTCAGCAGACCTTGCACTGCTTGTTGAGGATCTGCTGGTGGCTGCGAACCTCGATGCGGGCCGGGTTGCGATCAGCGGTGCAGTGGTTGATCTGAAAGAACTCGCCGCAAGAGCGCTCGCTGATTGCCAGCGCTCGAACCCCTCTGTCGACTCGGTCGAGATTTTGGGGCCGACGACCTTGGCTTTTGCCGATCCGGTGCGCACCCGCCAGATCATCAGAAACCTAATCACGAACGCCGTCCGCTATGGCGGTGACGAGGTCGCAGTCAATGTCGGCGCCAGCAACCGCCCGTATGTCGCGGTGATCGATAACGGCGAGGGCATTGCTCTTGAGCACCGTGAGTCAATCTTTGTCGCGTACTTCCAAGCGGAGACCCAAGAGCGGATTCTTGGTTCGTTAGGGCTCGGTCTCTCCATCGCACGCGAGCTGGCTAGGCGCATGGATGGTGACTTGTCCTACTGCTATGAGGACTCTCGCAGTAGCTTCCGGCTGGATCTGCCGCAAGCCTGAGAGCGCTTGCAGGTAGCTACCATCGGAGGGAAATCAATCGGGAGTCTGCAACGTGTTTGATCTTGCCCAGACCGCGGTGGAGGGGGCCCTGGCCGCAGGCGCCCAATATGCCGATGCTCGGGTCGTAATATCCAAGAACCAGTCGATCGCCGTCCTCAATCAGGAGCCACAGTCAATTGACCAGGCCGAGCGGGCCGGCATTGGGGTCCGGGCGCTCACCGGCTCCGGCTGGGGTTTCTACGCAACGTCCGACATGTCAGCGGCGGCGGCGCGGCGAGCAGGCCAAGAGAGTGCCGCGATCTCGCGAGCCTCGGCGTCCGTCCCAGGTCCAAATATGCCACTTACAGATGTACCGGTTGTCGAGGCCTTCTATGAGACGCCGTATGAGGAAGACCCGTTCACGATTCCCATCTCGGAGAAGGTGGACCTGCTTGTTGCCGTGACCAAGACAATGCAGGAGGTCGAGGGGATAGCGCTGGCCAGCGGAAATCTTTCCTTCTGGGATACCAACAAGTGGTTTGCATCCTCCCAGGGGCATCGGATCCATCAGCATCTCCTGGAGTCGGGGGGTGGCTACGACGCCACAGCTCTTGGCGAAAACGAGACGCAACGCCGTTCCTATCCCCAATCGTTCGGCCAGTTCGAAACCGGCGGCTATGAGACGGTGCGCAAGTGGGATTATGCCGGAAATGCAGGTCGCGTCGCCGAAGAGGCGGCGGCGCTGCTCAGTGCCCCAGAGCTCGAAGAAGGCGAGAAGTCGCTGATCCTGGAGGGTTCCCAGCTGGCGCTGCAGATCCACGAATCTGTTGGGCACGCTATCGAGCTCGACCGGATTCTGGGATGGGAGGCTGCCTTTGCCGGGACGTCGCACCTCGAACTCGAGAAGCTGCGCACCCACAAATACGGGTCAGATCTCATGAACATCACCGCTGACGCAACGTTGCCGGGTGCACTCGGCACGTTTGGCTTTGACGACGAAGGAACACCGGCGCAGCGTGTGGACATAGTCAAGGCAGGAACGTGGGTTGGTGTGCTGTCTGGGCGCGATTCCGCCTCGCTCGCCGGTCTGCCACCCGGTGGCATGGTGCGCGCCGATGGCTACAACCGCCTGCCGATGGTGCGGATGACAAACGTTGGCATCCTGCCCGGCGATTCAAGCCTCGAAGAGATCATCGCCGACACCAAGGACGGCGTCTACATGGCGACAAACCGGTCATGGTCAATCGATGACCGTCGTCTCAATTTCCAGTTTGGTTGTGAGGTGGGCTGGGAAGTGAAAGACGGCAAGCTGGGTCGGATGGTCAAGAACCCGACCTACACGGGGATAACGCCTCAGTTCTGGGGCCAACTCGACAAGCTGGCCGGTGGTGATGAGTGGGTTCATTGGGGCACACCCAACTGTGGGAAGGGACAACCCATGCAGGTTGCACACACAGGACACTCAGCAGCGCCAGGGCGCTTCGGGACCGTAAGAGTGGGGGTGCGCGCATGAGCCGGACTATCGAACTTGCCGGCCACGTTCTCGAGCACGTGGGTGATCGTGCCGAAGCCGAGATCGTTGTCACCGGCGGTGAGGCGGCGTTGACACGATTCGCCAACTCTTTCATTCACCAGAATGTCGCCGATGAGGGCTACCAAGTCGCGCTGCGGGTTGCGGTGGATGGACGCGTCAATGCGGCCACCACAACCAGCGTCGAGAATCTCGACAGCTTTGTCGACGACACGATCGGCATTGCCGCGCTGCAGCGGGTTGACGAGGGGTGGCCTGGATTGACGCCTCCGCTTGATGTTGTCGACCCTAAACATTTTGACGAGGCAACCGCACAAGCTGCCCCCGATGTGAGAGCGGAGAAGGTCGCCGACTTCGTGTCAGCGGGACCCGGCATGCGCGCTGCAGGCTATTGCGAGACCGTTGGCCACGATGTGGCCTTTGTGAACACCGCGGGGCATCGCGCCTTCGGTCGATACAGCCGGGCCAGCATCGATGGGATCCACCAAATCGAAGGAGCCGCCGGATCGGGACACGCCACCTCGCAGCGCATCGAAGATCTCGACGGTGGTGCGGTGGGGTCCTTGGCAGCAGATCGGGCGCAGCGCGGTCTTGATCCGTTTGATCTGAAACCGGGCGAGTACCAAGTTGTTCTCGCTCCCGAGGCGGTTGGCACGATCGCAATGTTCCTCGCCTACTACGGATTCAACGGCAAGCACCATGCCGAGGGGCAGTCGTTCGTTGAGGTGGGCAAGAAGCAGTTTGATGCTTCGATCAACATCTACGACGACGCCACCGATAGCCGCGCTCTTGGAGTGGGATTCGACGCCGAGGGCACGCCGAAACAGCGACTCGGTTTGATCACCGCTGGCGTCAGTGAAGGCATCGCCCACGATCGGAGGACTGCTGCAAAGGCGGGTGTCCACCCAACCGGACACGGCGATCCTGGGTCCGAAGTGTGGGGTCCGCTCCCGACCCAAGTATTCCTCGAGGAGGGTGAAGTCTCAGTCGACGAGATGATCGCCTCCGTGGAGCGGGGTCTCTATGTCGCGACGTTCAACTACTGCCGGGCGCTGGATCCGAAGGCGCTCACCGTTACCGGGCTCACGAGGAACGGGACCTTCATGATCGAGAACGGCAAGATCACCGGAGCGGTCACCAACATGAGATTCACCCAATCGTTTGTTGATGCTCTCGGCCAGGGAAAGGTCGAAGCAATAGGGAACGATGCCCGCTTCGCCGACTCCGAGTTCGGGCCGGGCATGATGTACGTCCCAACGCTCCAGCTAGAGGGTTGGAACTTCACAGGGGGAGCAGGCGGGTAGCCATGTTCTCTCGAAAGGACAAGCTGGTACCGATTGCCGAATTCGTCGATCGTGCCCAAGCCGAGGACGCCTGGACCTTGTTGGAGGAGGCGGATATCCCCGCCAACGTGCTGACCGAGCCTGGGACGTTCGGGACGCCCCACCTCCATCGGATCGAGGTGGAGCGGCCCAACGTGCCAACCGCACAGGCGCTCATTGCTCACCTGGTAACGAAACAGAACGGTCCGACCTAGGTCGGACCGTTCTGAAGAGTGAGTGTTGCTTGTTCAGTGGCTGTGGTCGTGCTCATGGTCGTGATCATGGTCGTGCTCATGATCGTCTGAATTCTCCTCGATCTCGCTGCGGACCGCATCCATATCCAGACCCTTGGCCTGCTCGATGAGGTCCTCGAGAGCGTTCTCGGGAAGAGCACCTGGCTGCGAGAAGATACCGATCTTCTCGCGGAAGATCATCAGGGTTGGGATGGAGCGAATTTGGAAGTAGGAAGCCAGTTCCTGCTCGGCTTCGGTGTCAACCTTGGCGAAGACGACGCCTTCATGGTTCTCCGACACCTTCTCGTAGGTTGGGGCAAAGCTCTTGCAAGGGCCGCACCAGTCCGCCCAGAAGTCAACGAGTACGATGTCGTTGCTGAGGACTGTTTCCTCGAAGGTGTCTTTTTTGAGATTGACTGTTGCCATGGGCGATATCTCCGGTTCTCTGTAAATCGGTCGGCTTTGTAACGTATAGGGATTCGTGAATATTCCCCGCCGAAGCGGAGATTCGGACGCCAGGAGACGGTGAACCCAGTGAAGCCAGGGTACAGGCTCTCTGCCTCCCGCTCCGCCGGGGCAGCCGGGTCCGATCAGAATACGTAGACTGCTGCGCTGTGCTTTCTGCAAACGCCCATGTTGTGTTCAGGAGGGTTGCCGCCCGCATCGGGGTGACAACCATCCTTCGAGACGTCAACCTCACGGTTCGTGCCGGTGAGTCGGTCGGTCTCTTCGGGTCGAACGGTGCAGGCAAGACGACACTCCTGCGAGTCATCGCAACGTTGTTGCGCCCCAGTGCTGGTGAGGCCCAGGTGCTTGGGACCGATCTCGGGTCTTCGGATCGGTTCAGCATTCGATCCCGCATCGGTCTGATCGGGCACAGCCCGGCCCTGTACCCAGAGCTGAGCTTGGCTGCCAACCTCGAGTTTTCGGCTCGGATCGCCGGGGCCCCTCTTGCAGCCGCCAACGATGCCCTAGAAACCGTCGGTCTTGGGCAGGCACGAGATCGGCTCGCCGGCGAGGCGTCGCACGGGATGCAGCGTCGGGTCGAGTTCGCCAGGGAGTTGATGCTGCAGCCCGAGCTGCTGTTGCTCGATGAGCCACATTCAGCCTTGGACCCAAGCGCAGTAGAGCTGGTCGAGCACATCGTTGCCGGGGTCCTCGATCGTGGTGGGGCAGTGGTGCTCGTGTCGCATGACGTCGACCGGGTTGCCCCAATGGTGACCCGCACCGCAGAGCTAACCGGGGGAACGGTCCGATGAGCAACAGATTCTGGCCGCAGGCGTTCGCCATTGCTCGGCGTGATCTGGATAGGGAACGCCGGTCAGGTGAGGTTGCGTGGGTGACTATCCCTTTCGGAGCCGTTGCGCTGCTGCTCGTGCCGCTTGCCGTCGGAATCAACCAAGACGTTCTGTCGCGGATCGGCACCGGAATGCTATTTGTCGTTGTCATGCTGTTCGGTGTCCTCACCGCGGTCCGGCAAACGAACATCGAAACCCCTGCCCAGCGTGACGCCATTGCGCTACTCGGCGTGGATCCCGTGGCGGAGTTCGCAGGCAGGTCGATGGCGACCGCACTCCTGCTGCTGGCGTTTCAGGTCGTCATGGGAGCCGTCACAGTGGCGCTCTATGGTCTTGATCTGGCGGGTTGGGAGTGGATGGTGGTCGTCATGCCGTTGACCGCAATTGGCCTCGCAGAGCTGGGAACGCTGTCGGGTTCGATCGCGGCCAGTACCAATGCCGGACCCGCTCTAGTGCCGTTGCTCGTCACCCCGTTGGCAATCCCTCTTTTGCTCGGTTCGACCCAAACCGTCGAATCTATAACCCGTGATGGGGTTAATCTGTCGTGGCTGGTGCTGATGGCGATCGTGGTCCTTGTCCTTGCGATCGTCGGAGTAGTCACAGCAAGACCCCTGCAGGAGACCCGATGACCGACGCAACCCGCCGCAGCCGCTCTTGGCTCGACATTGTTGCTGTCGCGGCTGTTGTGGGTGCGCTCGTTTTTGCGATGACCAGTCCCCGTGTGGAATCACAGGGCGATTCGGCTCGGATGCTCTTCATTCATGTCCCCACGATTTGGCTCGCCTATCTCGCCTTCGCTGTGACATTCGTGGCCAGCATCACCTACTTGGTAACCAAGAAGCTGAAGTGGGATCTGATTGCCGGCTCCTCAGCCGAAATCGGCGTTGTGTTCACAACGGTGGCGATCATCGGTGGTGCGATCTGGGGTAAGGCGACTTGGAATGTCTACTGGACCTGGGATGCCCGGCTGACCCTCACCGCCATCATGCTTTTTGTGTACATCGGATATCTGGCACTGCGCCGCAGCATCCCTGATCCCGAAGCGCGCGCCCGACGCTCATCTGTCCTGGGCATTCTCGGGCTGGTGCAGCTGATCCCTGTCCACTTTTCCGTGACCTGGTGGAGAACCCTCCATCAATCCAACACGTTTCGCCCCCGTGACATTCAGATGGACGGACCCATCCTGGCCGCGCTGCTCATGTCTGTCGGCGCCTTCACCCTCGTCTATGCGTCGCTGTTGCGGCACCGCGTTCACCTGGCCGAGCTGGAATTGGTGGCACTCGAAGCCGCCGCAGCGACCGAGGGTCCCGTCGCCGGTGACGCAGTCACCGCACCGACGATCGACTCGGCGGGAGCGGGAGAATGAGATACGTTATAGCCGGCTACACCCTCACTTACGGCACCCTCATCGGATATGTCTGGCTGCTCGCCAGGCGGATACGTGCCGCGGAAGAGCGAGTCGGTGATCAGGCATCATGAAACGCTATTGGAAGTTCCTCGTCCCGGCCACAGTTGCTCTTGGGCTACTGATCGTGTTGCTAGTCAATCTGTCCAGCAATCTCGTCTACTTCCGAACCCCGACCGAGTTGCAAACTGAGGTCGCCCCATCTGAGGAGCGGCTTCGTCTTGGAGGTCAGGTCGTTGCGGGAACCGTCGTCGAAAACGGGGAGACCCTGGTGCTGACGGTGACCGATGGCCGTGAGTCGCTACAAGTTGAGCACGCAGGTGCGATCCCGCAGCTCTTTGCCGAGGGACAGGGTGTGATCGTCGAAGGCACATGGGACGGGGCGATGTTCCACTCGGACACAATGCTGATCAGGCATGACGAGCAATACCGCACCGAGGACAACGTCATCTACGACACGATTGACCACGAGCTCGACGAGTTGTGATAGCCACTATCGGTCTGCTGGGCGTTCTGCTGGCAACAGCCTCTTCTGCGACCCTCATTGTGCGGGCGTGGACCGCGGCGCGGAGCCCGGAGGCAGACCCACGATCGATAGCGACCCCTGTTACGACAATGCTCGCCGGTTCCGTCGTTGCGTTTCTCGCGCTCGAGGCGGGCATTCTCGCTCACGACTTCTCGCTGCAATACGTCGCCGCCAATTCCAGCTCGACAACACCATTCCTATTCCTGCTGGCGGGAGCCTGGGCAGCCCTCGAAGGAAGCATTGTCCTGTGGGGCCTCATCCTTGCGGTCTTCGCCTATCTCGTAGCGCGGACTGTGAAGATGGGCGATCGGCTGGGTTTGACAGCGCTGGCCGTGATCGGTGTCGTCGCCCTCTTTTGGTTCGGGCTCATGGCGACGGTTTCGAACCCGTTCCGGGTGTGCACGGAGTTGATTGTGGGATCGTGTGCAGCTTCCAGCTGGCTTCCCTTCGTCAGTTCGGTGGCGCCGGCCGACGGGATCGGAGCCAACCCGCTGCTCCAGAATCACATTCTCATGGCGATTCATCCGCCGATGCTCTACGTTGGCTATGTCGGGTTCACCGCCCCGTTTGCCTTTGCGATTGCCGCGATGATCCGCGGCGACCAGGGCAGCGTGTGGCTGGAACGAACCCACCGCTGGTCGGTTATCGCATGGGCGTTCCTCGGCCTTGGCATGTTGCTTGGCGCTTGGTGGTCATACGAGGTGCTCGGCTGGGGCGGCTATTGGGCATGGGATCCGGTGGAGAACGCGGCGCTGCTGCCGTGGTTGGCCGCGACGGCGTTTATTCAT
Organism: bacterium; assembly: GCA_024228555.1. GTDB lineage: Bacteria > Actinomycetota > Acidimicrobiia > Spongiisociales > UBA5794 > JAAETI01. The sequence goes on from JAAETI010000486.1 coordinate 58,728, forward strand.
TCAGCTGTAGTGCAGCGTCGGCGCGGCATGCTCCAGGCGTGGAACCTCGTGCTGGTAATCGCCACCTTCTCGCTCACGATTCTGGGTACCTTCCTCACCCGCTCTGGCACGATCATCTCGGTGCACTCGTTCACCCAGTCCGGCGTGGGTCCGCTCCTGCTGGCCTTCCTCATCGTCGTGGTGATTGGATCGCTTGCGTTGTTCGCCTGGCGCTCGCATCTGTTCGGCTCTGCCCCGCGGCTCGATTCGTTGGCGAGCCGGGAAGGTGTCTTCCTCTTCAACAATCTCATCCTCACCGTTTTCGCATTGGCGGTGCTGATGGGCACGCTCTATCCGATCGCTCTGGAGGCAATGGGTCGAGCCAGGGTGTCAGTCGGTACCCCCTACTTCAATCGGGTAACCATCCCAGTGGCGTTCATGTTGCTGCTGGCGATGGGAATCGGACCTGTGACTCCATACCGGTACGCTCGCCCGGCCGTGGTCTGGGAACGGATCGCGGCCCCCCTGCTGGCCGGTTTGGTTGCGGGTGCGGTGGCGGTGACCGCAGGCATCGAGTCAATCCCGGTTGTGGTGATCGTCGCTCTTGGCGTATTTGTGATCGCGACCGTCATCAAGGAGTTTGCCAAGCAGGTTGGCAAACTCGCCGGGAGCAAGATCGCCGCAGCAGGTCGGGTACTACGCAGGGATCCTGGGTATTGGGGAGGTCAGATCGCACACATCGGCGTTGCTTTCCTCGCCGTCGGTATTGCGGCATCCAGCGGTTTGGCTTCACGTGATCAGATACGAGTCAGCGTCGGCGAAGCCATTGAGGTCGACGACTACTGCATCGTCTATGAAGAGGCCACCAGCCGCACCGAGCCAAATCGGTTGGTGACCGGCGCCCGTCTTGATCTGCGAGATGCGGATTGCACCGGCCATATTGCGACCCTGCAGCCGGTCTTCAATCAGTATGCCCGACCCCCTGCAGTCCCCACTCCCGCCGTCCATACGGGGTTCATCGAAGATGTCTTTGTCGGTCTTGCCACCGTACCCGGTGACGATGTTGTGCTCGATGTGCTTGTTTTCCCGCTGATGTGGACGCTGTGGACCGGCGGCCTCATCTCGGTGGCCGGTGGCATGTGGGCAGTATTCGCCAAGAAACCGAAGCGCAAGCCTGTGGTGCCCGAACCCACGGGAGCGGCCAGTGTCTGATCGAATGCGGCAGGCCGCCGGATGGGCTGTTGCCCTTATCGCTGTGAGTGTGATCGTTGCCGGGTTGCTCCCGACAACGGCTGAGGCTGATCCGGACCTGAGAGAGCACCAACTCGCCCAACGCATCGCATGCCCCTGGTGTCACGGCCAATCTCTCGCGGAGTCCGACTCTGTGGTCGCCCAGGATCTTGTTGTGATCCTTCGGGAGAAGATCGACGAGGGGTGGACTGACGACGAGATCTATGACTTCTTTGCGTCCGGCTATGGCGATCACGTTCTGCTCGATCCACCGCTCACCGGGTGGGGGATTGCGCTGTGGTCACTGCCCGCGGTGGCCTTGGCCGCCGGTGGGTGGATCATCTGGAAACGAGTCTCGATATGACACTCGAAACCAGCCGCATCCGAGAGCGGATCGCCCAGACGGAACGTGACCTTGCTGAGATCGATGAGCAAGTCCTTGCCGGAGAGATTCAGTCAGACACGGCAGCACGACTTCGGGAGCGATACGAGGCAGAACGTGAATCGCTGCGCCAGCAGCTGGATCGTCCAGCCGCAACTGTAGAAAACGCACCAGCGGCGGAGAGCCTGATCACCCGTCGCCGACTTGTGGGAGCAGCGCTGCTGATCGCTGCGGCCGCGGTCCTTGCCGTCGGCGTGGTCAACGCGGTCGGCAATGGGGAACCAGCGGCGGAGGGTGTTGCATCGGACATCGTCGACGGTGGCGGGGTGAATCTCGATGACATCAGCAATGAGCAGATGGAGGCGGTTGTTGCCGAGAATCCCGACATCGCACCGATGCGGCTGGCATTGGCCGATCGATATTTCGCCGAGGGTGACTTCTCCAATGCTCTCAACCACTACATGTACGTCCTCGACACCCTCGACGTGCAAGACCCGTCTGCTCTCGCCAATGTTGGCTGGATGACATATCTGTCCAACGTGCCTGATGTCGCGGCCTCGTTCGTCGAGCAGAGCCTGGAGATCCAGCCCGATGGCGGCATTGCCTTTTGGTATATCGCCAACATCAGGTTCTACGGTTTGGGCGATGCCGCAGGAGCACACGACCCGCTGCAACAGTTGCTTGCCTATGACAACCTTCCCGACGAGATACGAGGCCAGGCAGAGCTGCTGCTTGCCGAGGTCGAGGCGGCCAAATGACGGATTCGCCAACCCGCAGCTCCGGTCTGATGTTTTGGCTGGTGGTGGCGGCCGGAATCGCGGTGATGGTCTTTGGGATCATCTTTGTCGGACGTTTTGATGCCGACATCACCCTCACCCCATCACCGTTGATCGACGAGCCTGCTCCGGACGTTGCGATCCGCTATCTCGACTCGGCCGACGAGTTTCGGCTGAGCGACTACGAAGGGCAGATCGTTGTCATCAATTTCTGGGCCTCGTGGTGTCTCAACTGTCGAACTGAGCACGATGCCCTCAATGAGGCTGCGTCTGTCTACGACGATCTCGGGGTCAGCTTCATCGGTGTTGCCTACCAAGACAGGGAGAGTGCCAGCAAGGCATTCCTCGAGGAGCTCGGCCGTGGCGATCCGTACACATACGGCATCGACGACGATTCGCGGGTTGCGGTTGAGTTCGGGATCCTCGGTCTCCCCGAGACGTTCTTCATCGACAGGGATGGAACCATCCGCGCCAAGGTGAGCGGGCCCGTGAGCGGGGCTCTGCTCTCACAGACAATCGAGGCCATTGCACTCGGCGAGGTCGTCGATCCCCAGACCACGACCGACGACGTGGAAAACCACTAGACCCGACTCGGTTACCTGCTGTACGAAGCTGGCTCTCTTGGGGAACCCTCCCAGCAGCTCGCGGCGTCCAATCGGCATCACACGGCGCAAGCCGTGCGATCACATTGGAGGCAACAATGAAGAAACGCAACAAGACCGCCATAGCTCTAGTAGCTATGGCTTTGCTCGTTTCCGCTTGTGGGGGAGACGACGATTCATCCGATACCACCTCAGGGAGGATCGATCGACCGGCAACGACCGCCGCGGCAACTGAGACTACGGAGGCATCTGCCGAGACAACAGCAGCGCCGAGCGTGATCGCCGGCGGCGATTCCTCCCGGCTCACCGAGACGACTGGGACAGCACCTAGGGAACCGGAGGTCGAAGAGCCTCGGGACACAGAATTTGACGACTACGGGATGAACCCGTTTGAGGATCCGATTGATGAACCCCTGTCAACCTTTGCGGTGGACGTCGACACCGGCGCCTACACGTTGATGCGGGCGTGGGTCAACGATGGCTATCTCCCTGATCCGGAGTCGGTTCGCGTTGAGGAGTATGTGAACTATTTCGAGGGTGGCTACGCCGCTCCCGAGGACTCGACGTTCGCCGTCTACGCAGATGGCGGACCGGCCCCGTTCTGGGACTCCCGCAACGACATCCTGCGGATTGGGATTCAGGCTCGCGAGGTCGCCAACCGGCAGCGCCAGGACGTCAACCTGACCCTGGTTGTCGACGTGTCCGGCTCGATGAGTGACCAAGGCAAGCTGCGGATGGTCAAGGACTCGCTAGAGATACTCATCGACGAACTCGACCGTTTCGACACGGTCGCCATCGTCTCGTACAACACCAACGCTGACTTGGTCCTGCGACCGACTTCGGTGAGCGAGCGTGATGAGATCATTGATGCGATCGCAAGCCTTGATGCCGGAGGTAGCACCAATGCGGAGGCCGGGTTGATCCTCGGATACGACGTGGCTGATGATTCGTTCCAGCGGGATGCGGTCAATCGGGTCATGCTCTTGTCGGATGGTGTTGCGAACGTCGGCAACACGGGTCCGGGTTCGATTCTCGAACAGATCGGGGAGCAGAGCCGTCGCGGTATTGATCTGGTCACCGTTGGTGTCGGGATCTCCACCTACAACGATGTTCTGCTCGAACAGCTGGCCGACCAAGGTGACGGTTGGTATGCCTACGTCGACACGGTTGACGAAGCAGAACGGCTCTTCCAGGAGCAGCTGACCACCAGCTTCGAGACCGTGGCTCGTGATGCCAAGGTCCAGGTCGAGTTCGATCCCGAGTATGTCGATGAGTACCGGCTGATTGGCTTCGAGAATCGTGACATTGCAGACAACGATTTCCGCGATGACAGTGTCGACGCCGGTGACCTAAATGCAGGGCACTCGGTTACAGCCCTATACGAGGTGTCGCTAACTAGGGACGCCTACCGGGTTGACGATTCGTTTGCGACGGTGCGGCTGCGCTGGACCGATGCCGAGTCGGGTAGGGCCGAGGAAATTGAGGGCACCGTTGGTACCGGACTCCTGTCCGATAGCTTTGCGGACACCAGCCCAGAGTTCCAGCTGGTCTCTTCCGTCGCTGCCTATGCGGAGGTCTTGCGAGACAGCCGTTGGGTGCGTGGCTTGGATCTCGACGAGGTGCTCGACGAGGTTGAGCAGCTGCCGTGGAGAGATATCGAAGACGACGCCGCAGAAGAGTTCGCTGACCTGCTCGAGCAAGCAGTACGACTCGACCGGTAGGAAGCAACCATGAGCAGTCTGGCGTCTACCGCATCATGCGGTGGACGCCAGACGCGTTAACTCCGTACGCCGCGGATGACGAGATCATCCAGCAGGCTCTGCGACGAGGCTGTGATCTCGGCGACCGCACGGTTGAACACCTCGGTGTTGTGGCTTGCGGGCTGGCGAAAGCCACTGATCTTGCGAACAAACTGCACGGCGGCGGCTTCGATTTCGTCTGGTGTGGCGGGGACAGTGCCCGCACGCAAACGCTTGATGGATCTACACATAGACTGACCCTACATGTCACAAACCGAACGCGAACACTGGAATACCCGCTACTCCACCGAGGGCGCCCGCAGCACTGAACCTGCTCTCTTCCTCGTTGAGATTGCCGATCGGATTCCGGATCGATCCCGAATCCTCGATGTCGGTGGCGGGAGCGGGAGGAACGCGATCTGGCTGGCCCGGCGTGGCCACGCAGTCACCATCGCCGATATCTCGGAGTCCGGCTTGCAGCTGGCCAGGACTGCCGCGGCGGAAGCCAAGGTTGGGGTGGCCACGATCGCGATGGACTTTGACGAGGACCCCATCCCGGCCGGCCCGTGGGATATGATCGTCGACTTCCACTTCATCAAACGGTATCTGTTTTCCGACTTCGCCCGGGTGCTCAAGCCGGGCGGACTTCTTGTGTTCTGTCGAGCAACAACACGGAATCTGGAGCGCAACGAGCGACCCCCGCGACCCTTCCTGCTCGATGAAGGTGAAGGGTGGAGTCTGCTCGAAGGTTTCGAACTATTGGTCGCCAGAGAGGGTTGGTCTGCCGAGGAGCGTCACGAGTTCGAGGCCCTGGCGAGGGTTCCGGCGGCCGTCTAGCTCAATTTGGTTTTCGTCTTGCCGTGCGGCTCTAGCATTCGACCGGACTTGTGATGTGAGGAGCTCCCGTGACTGTTGAAGCTGACTACCGGTTGCCACGGACGGTCGTACCGTCCCGATATGAGCTGACGCTCACCCCTGATCTCGGGTCAGCGTCGTTCATCGGGTCGCAGATAGTTGATGTGCTTGTCGCGGAGGCAACAAACACCATCGAGCTGAATGCCATCGAACTCGAGATCAGCTCCGTCACCATCGTGTCGGCTGGCCAAAGTCTCATGGCTTCCTCGATCAGCTACGACCCAGAACGGGAGCGGGCGGCTTTTCACTTTGATACACAGATCTCACCAGGGGATTGGCAGCTTCACGTTGAGTTCAGCGGCATCCTCAACGACGATCTTCATGGCTTCTACCGGTCGACATATCAGGATGCCGCCGGCAATGACCAGGTGATTGCGACCACACAGTTTGAAGCCACCGATGCCCGCAGGGCTTTCCCTTGTTGGGATGAACCCGACCTGAAGGCAACGTTTGAGGTAACTCTCGTGACTGACGAGGGTCTCGTTGCGATTTCGAACGCTTCCGAGGTGTCTGCGCAAGCGACGGGTGACGGCAAGGTTGCCCACCGGTTTGCCGAGACGATGAAGATGGCGACCTACATCGTTGCGTTCGTTGTCGGGGATTTTGAGGTCAGCGGGCCGGTTGATGCGGGGGGCGTGCCGCTGCGGGTGCTGCACACACCCGGCAAGGGTCATCTTGCCGACTTTGCGTTGGAGGCCGGTGCCTTTGCTCTCGAGTATCTGGCGGATTATTACGACATTCCGTATCCCGGTGACAAGCTCGACATGATCGGAGTTCCCGACTTTGCCTGGGGAGCGATGGAGAATCTCGGGGCCGTCACCTATCGGGAGACGGCGTTGCTGGTTGACAGGAAGCGGGCCACGCAGGACGAGATGGCTCGGGTTGCCGACGTAATCGCCCATGAGCTGGCTCACATGTGGTTCGGGGACTTGGTGACCATGAAGTGGTGGAACGGGATCTGGCTGAATGAAGCCTTTGCCACTTTCATGGAGCTCAAGTGCGTCGATGCCTTCCGTCCCGATTGGAAGCGTTGGCTCAGCTATGCCCATTTCCGGGCATCGTCGATGGACGTCGATGGTCTGACCTCGACTCGACCTGTCGAATTCCCCGTTGCTTCGCCTGCCGAGGCCAATGAGATGTTCGACACGCTCACCTACGGAAAAGGCTCGGCCGTGCTCCGCATGCTCGAGCAATACCTCGGTGAGGAGACTTTTCGTCTGGGCATCAGCCGGTACCTGAAGAGGCATGCCTACGGCAACACCGAGACGGACGATCTTTGGGCCGCATTGGAAGCCGAATCCGGCGAGCCGGTCGGCGACATCATGAGCGGGTGGATCTACCAAGGGGGGTATCCGCAACTCGATGTGACCGTCGATGACGATGGCTATCGGATCGAGCAAAGCCAGTTCCGGTTCCTGGGCGGTGGTGAGTCGAAGTGGCAGATTCCCGCCCTCTATCGCAACGGTGCGGAACGGGGCAGGGTTGTCGTCGGCGATTCGGCATTCGTGCCGTCGAGTTCCGATGAGTTCTTGCTCAACCGTGGTGGTGATGGTTTCTACCGGATCAACTATCCGTCTGAGATGCTGGGTACCCTCGCTGCTGATTTTGAGTCTTTGGAACCTGCTGAGCGCTACACGTTGATTGCCGATTCTTGGGCGAACGTGTTGGCGGGCAACGTCCCGGCTAAGGACTTCGTCGGTCTGGTTCAGGCCGTCAAAGGCGAGACCGAGCCTGACGTTTGGGGGGTGGCGATCGGCGGTCTGGGTGAGCTGAACCGGGTCATCTCATCGGATGATCGACCTGGCTTGCAGAAGTTGGTGCGGGACTTGGTCGGTGCCCAGGCCGAGGCGATGGGGTGGGCTCCGGAAGACGGCGAGATGGATCTGCAGCGCAGTCTGCGGGGACTGTTGCTTCGCACCGCAGCGAACCTTGGTGACGACACAGCGATCCAGGCAGAGGCGCGTGATGTCTTTGATCAGTCGATCAAGGATCCCGACGCTGTTGATGCGGACGTTGCCAATGCTGCGACAGGCATCGTTGCCGCAAACGGTGGCAAGACCGAGTTCGAGCGGTTCCTGGCGCTTCGTCGCACCGCCTCGAGTCCATTGGAGGAGGTCCGTTTCCTGCGCGCCGCCGCCGCTGTCCCCGAAAAGGAGACAGCGACCGAGCTTGTCGACATGATTTTGAGCGGAAAGGTGCGCAGCCAGGACGCCAATTGGTTGCTGGCTCGACTGCTCGGTCACCACGACGTAGGTGCGACGGTCTGGGAACTGGTCAAGAAGAACTGGGAGGCCATCTTGAACTCGATGCCACCTCAGAACCGGCGGCTGCTCGATCGCATCATGTATCGATCGGAACCTGAGGTAGCAGCCGATATCGCTGCCTGGCTCGATGAGAATCCGGTTGGTGGGGCGGAGAAGTACACCGCACAACAGATGGAGCGTCTCCAGATCCGGGTGGGACTCAGGGAACGAGAGGGCAGACGTCTCGGTGAGCTACTCGGAGATGCGACCTAGCCCGGTCCGCATCACCAGGAGGGATAGTAGAAACAAGCCGAGCCCGATATAGGCCGGTGTCATAGACCCTGTCATGACGAGGGCGAGGATGCCAAGAAGAACGCCCAGTTCGGCGATTGCAACGCGGACGATAAAGCCGATCTGGACGGCAGCCGGGGTCCGTTCAGTTTCGCCGGCTTGCGACCACCACTGCAGTGCGAGGAGCAGGCCGATCACACCGAAGACGGTTGCGGTGAGTGCGGCACCATCGGCAAGGTCGGGGCTTTCCGGTTCGCCAAGATCGATGGCCGTCAACACCACGACGACGATGATCGCACCCGCGGCAAAGGAGCCGGCAACGAGATTCAGGGTGCTCTTGACGCTTTTCATCGACAAAACTCTAGTTCGGTCCGAGCTTTGGTTTGTGGATGTGCGCCGATTGCTGGCGAATCCGCGACCTCCCATGCGTAGAATGCGGAATCGACAACATAGGAGTGAAGACATGGGTTTGATGGATACCGTCAAAGGTTGGTTCTCTGGCGCCAAAGACACAGCTGGTGGCGTGGCCGACAAGACCAAGGATATTGCTGGTGGCGTGGCTGGGAAGACAGGTGACGTCGCAGGTGGCGTGGCCGACAAGACCAAGGATGTCGCAGGGAAGGCCGGTGACGTAGCTGAGGGCGCTTGGGACAAGACCAAGGATGTCGCAGGCGATATCAAGGACAAGTTCGACGGAGATGACGAAGAGGCACCCGCCTAGACACATCCACCAAAGATCGAAAAACCGCTGGTTCGCCGGCGGTTTTTCTTATGGCTGAGGCACCGTGAGGGTTACGGTCTGGTGGGTTGCAGACTGCACATAGTCCGCCGGTACCCAGGTTCCCTGAGGGATTTTGTCGGCCATTCGCCATTCGATGACTTCGAGGCCGTCAATCCACACCGTGCCGGACTGAGATTGCGGCGGAGAAAGCCCAACACCGACGAGCGCGGTGTTGGCGCCTGCCGGGATCTCCGGCATGTCGACGGAGATCTGATGCCAGACACCGTCGTTGACGAGGGGCAGTTGGACGTCGATGGTCTGCAAGGGTGTTGACTCCGGAACGCGAGTCGGGTCGGTGTCATCGAACTCGTAGAAGATCACCCGCACAAAGGGGATGCCGGCGCCGATCCTCTTGCCCCAAACCTGGATTGTGTGGGTGGATCCGCCGTCGACCGGTTGGCCGGCCGCGTCGAACCACCGGTGTGTGGGCAGCGCAACCCGGGAGCCGGTGCGGGCAACGATGTCCGACAGATGCTGCGACGTGCGATCAAGTCTTACGGTCCACGGTCCGGCGGGGCTGGTTGGATCGATCTCCAGTGAGTTCGGAGGGACGGACCATTCAACCGCGCCCCTCTCTTCTCCGTCTGCTTGCAAGTCTTCGAGAGTCCCGTATCCAAAGATGTCGCGGCCGATCAGGAGACCCGCAGAAGCTTTGTTGACTCGGATGAGGGAAGTGCCAATCTCGGCGGGAACGTCAGCGGCGAGATTCACCGAGAGCGCCCCGGAGTCTGCCATCGGGACAATGGTGCCCCGCCCCTGGTCGTTAACCACCGCTGCGGTCACGGGGGCGGCGGTGCGTGACGAGCCAATCCGCAGGTCAGGGAGACGCATCGACACGGCGTCCTGCAGCGATGCCTCATTCATCTGGCGAAGGATCTGGTCGGCAATATCTCCGCTGGCGGCGACCGGCCGATAGCCATCGATGATCACTGGGTAGAGGGTGGTTGCGATGAGCTCGTCGCCCTCAAAGACAGTCCTGAGCACAACAGAGGTGTGGGTCGAGAGGAAGTCCTGATCGAAGACGAAGTTGCCGAGGCTATATGCGATGAGCGTGTTCTCGTAGATTTCGAAGCCTTGGAGAATGTGAGGGTGATGGCCGATGACCAAGTCTGCCCCGGCATCGACGGCCGCCCGGGTTGCTTTCCCAAGGAAGTCAGAACTTACTTCAGCGAACTGGAAGCCACCATGGAGCTGAACGACCACCAGGTCTGCGCCACTGTCGCGAGCGGAGGCGACGGCTTCCGTAACCGCGGTCTTGGAGTACTGGGCCGCACCGCCATGACCGCGCCTGGCTACCCAGTCCTGCAACTCGGGGTACACCCGGGTCATCTCTAGCCAGAGGTCTGCGGTATCGGCCAGGGGAAGATCATTGTCCATCGCGTCAAACAGCTCCCACATCGCACCAGGACGGCGCAAGGCCGAGGCGATATAGGCGTCGTCACCGGGAACGCCAAACCCGAAGTCACGCGGTTCGTACTGCCAGCGGTCCGATTCGGCGATGGTTGCCGGCACTGGGGCGGTACCGTTGGGAAGGTTGTCGTTCACATAGTCTCCGGTGACCGTGGTCATCGAAACGACCCCTATCCGGAGATCGCCGATGGTCACGATTGCCGGCTGGGCCGCATCTGCGGCAGTGGTGCCCGCCCCGGTGTGGGCGACTCCGGCCTCGTCGAGGTAGCGTGCGGTGGATGCGACCCCGGCATCGAGCCAGTCGTTGACGTGGTTGTTTCCGAGCGTGACCAGGTCCACGCCGAGCTCGTTGAGCGCCACGACCGTCTCGGGCGGACTCTGTAGCAAGTATCGCTTTCCTGGGTAGGCATCGGTATCCGACAGCGTGCCGATGACACTCTCGTAGTTGACCGTCGAGAAGTCGGCCATTGCGAACAGAGGTGCAATGTCGCTCACGATCTCACGAGCAGTTGCGTGGTCGGCTACGAGAGGTTCGCTTTGTTCGGTGCCCTCAATGTAGCGACGCCCCATCATGAAGTCGCCTGCGAAATGCATGACCGTGCGCGGCCCGTTGGGACCGTGATCGGAGAGAAGGCGGAGGGTGATGTCGAGACGATCAGGCGATCCGACGACAACAGCGTCTGACAGCATCCCGGTTGCGTGGACCAGGACCAGTTCAGGAGAGCGAAGCGTGAGCGCCACGATGCCGTCGGCCGCGGTCAGGGCGGTTTCGCCGCGGTATTCGATGCCGGCGCCGGAGATCGGCTCATTGTTCTCGTCGACGACGGTCAGCTGATAGATGTCCTCAGGAGGGCTGGTGGTTGCGACCGCATCGATGCGCCAGGCGACAACCATCGCGATCATCATGACAACGGCCAACGCACACAAGGCCGCGGTGCGACTATCGAAGCTCTTGGGTTGTGTCGCCATACTGTTCCTCAACCGCCATGCTGCGGTCCTTGTGTGTTTCGGCTCGCTGAGAGCGCGAAATGAGGGTTTTCCCGGTGCAGACGCTGTCAATGTCTGGAATGTATGGGCGAGAAGACGGGGTGTGGAGCGGGTACGCTTAGGTATCATCAACAAGGAGGTTCGCGTGTCGGGTCCACGACCGGTGAGTGCCCCCCGTGGTACTCAGCTACGCACCAAGGGTTGGCTCCAGGAGGCAGCGCTGCGTTGCCTGATGAACAATCTCGATCCTGATGTTGCCGAGAATCCCGATGAGTTGGTCGTATACGGGGGCCGGGGGAAAGCAGCCCGAACCTGGGATGCCTTTGATGCCATCGTGCGCAACCTGGAAAGCCTCGACAACGATGAGACGCTTCTGGTGCAGTCGGGCAAGCCGGTGGGGCGCTTCTACACCCACGAAATGGCGCCGCGGGTGCTTATCGCCAACAGCAACCTGGTTCCGGAATGGGGCACTTGGGATCACTTTTGGGACCTCGAGGATGCCGGCTTGATGATGTACGGCCAGATGACCGCAGGTTCCTGGATCTATATCGGAACCCAGGGGATTCTCCAGGGCACCTATCAAACGTTCATTGCTCTTGCGGAGAAGCGGTACGGCGGCTCGCTGGCGGGGACTATCACCCTCACCGGTGGTCTTGGCGGAATGGGTGGTGCGCAACCGCTTGCCATCACCATGTGTGACGGTGTCGCCCTCTGTGTCGACGTTGATCCCCAGCGGATCCAGCGTCGCGTCGAACACCGCTATCTCGATGTCTTCGCCGATTCGCTCGACGAAGCCGTGCGTCTTGTCGAGGAGGCAAAGCGCGACCGACAAGCTCTATCCGTGGGTGTGGTTGGCAACGCCGCCGAGGTGTTCCCTGAGCTGTTGCGTCGTGGCGTCGACATCGACATTGCCACCGATCAGACGTCAGCTCATGATCCACTCAACGGTTATGTGCCCGCCGGCTATTCGCTCGAGGAAGCGGAAGAGCTGCGCAAGACCGACCCGCAGGCGTACATCAAGGCCGCTCGTGAGTCCATGACGGTGCACTGCGAGGCGATGGTTGGGTTCCAAACCCAAGGCGCTGAGGTCTTTGACTACGGGAACAATCTGCGTGGTGAGGCCAAGGTTGGCGGGTACGGCGACGCGTTTTCCTACCCGGGTTTTGTGCCTGCCTATATCCGACCGCTGTTCTGCGAAGGGCTTGGCCCATTTCGTTGGGTGGCCCTGTCGGGGGATCCCGCCGATATCGCGGCGACCGACCGAGCCGTCCTGGATCTGTTCCCGGAGAACCGTGCGTTGGCACGTTGGATCGAGATGGCAGCCGAGCGGGTCCACTTCCAGGGCCTGCCCGCACGTATCTGCTGGCTCGGCTACGGAGAGCGCCACCGAGCCGGTCTTGCCTTCAACGACCTCGTTGCTGAGGGCAAGATCAGCGCACCTATCGTTATCGGCCGCGACCACCTCGACTCGGGGTCAGTCGCATCGCCGTACCGGGAGACGGAGTCGATGAAGGATGGGTCCGATGCGGTTGCGGACTGGCCGATTCTGAATGCCCTGCTGAACACGGCCTCCGGTGCAGCATGGGTTGCAGTCCATCACGGTGGGGGTGTCGGGATCGGCAAATCGATACATGCCGGCGCCCAGGTGGTTGCCGACGGTTCGGTCGATGCCGCGTTGCGCTTGGAGAGGGTGCTGACCAACGATCCGGGAATGGGTGTGATTCGGCATGTGGATGCGGGCTACGAGGAAGCCGATCGTGCCGCAACCGAGCGGGGTGTCATCATCCCGATGCGGGACTGAGCGGTGACGACCGGCACCGCGGTGCTCACCAACATCGGACAGTTGGTGACCAACGATCCGGAGCGTGATGGGCTGCTCGGCCTAGTCGAGAGCGGTGCCGTCATCATCGAAGAAGGGCTGGTTGCGTGGGTCGGGGAGGAGAGTGACCTGCCGCCCGCCCCGGGTGGGGCGGCCTCCATTGATTGTCACGGGAACGCGGTGGTTCCTGGGTTTGTCGATGCCCACACCCACCTGGCGTTCGCCGGTGATCGTGCCGACGAGTTCGGCCGTCGCCTGCGTGGTGAGTCGTACGAGGAGATCATGGCCGCGGGTGGTGGCATCCAATCAACGGTGGCGGCAACTCGCAGCGCATCGGTCAGTGAACTGACCGGCACGACGATGGCGCGGCTGCGGCGGATGTCTCGAACCGGTACGACCACCGTTGAGGTGAAGTCGGGATACGGACTTGATCTCCACAACGAGAAACGATTGCTTGCGGTTGCCGGTGCAGCAGGAGCAGCAGTTCCAATTGACGTCGTTCCTACCTTCCTCGGCGCCCACACCGTCTCTCCCGAGTTTGCCGGCGATGCCGACGGCTACATCGACAACGTGATCGAGGAAATGCTGCCTGCGTGTTCGCCATTGGCGCGATTTTGTGACGTGTTCTGTGACCTTGGGGTTTTCAGCGTGGAGCAGGCTCGCCGCGTGCTCGAGGCCGGACGCATGCATGGACTGGAGCCACGCTTGCACGCCAACCAGCTGGCACATTCGGGTGGTGCCCGGTTGGCTGCCGAGATGGGTGCGGTCAGCGCTGATCATCTTGACCATCTTCACGATGAGGACATCACTGCTTTGCACGACGCCGGAACGGTTGCGGTCCTTCTACCTGGGGTGTCGTTGTCGTTGCGGTTGCCGCAAGCTCGTGGGATCGATCTGTGGGAGGCCGGGGTCACGGTTGCGCTGGCCACCGACTGCAATCCCGGGACCTCCAATATCGAATCGATGCCGTTTGTGATCGGCATCGCCTGCCTGGAGATGGGTTTGTCTCCTGAGCAGGCGGTGTGGAGCGCGACGAGAGGCGGAGCCCTTGCACTGGGTCTGCGGGACCGGGGGGCTCTCGTCCCAGGGATGCTCGGTGATGTGGCGATCCTGGCCCACCCGAGCTATGTGCATCTTGCCTATCGCCCCGATGCACCGGCCGTGGCCTGGGTGCTCAAACGCGGACGACCAACCGTCGCCGATCTGGTGTAGCCGCACCCGGCTCAGTGCCTGCGATGTCGTGCCAGACTCCTGATATGCCCATTCCATACTTGAGCGCCGAATACCCGCTTCGTTTTGCCCATCGGGGGAGCCGAACGCTGTGGCCGGAGAACACTGCGGAGGCCTTCCAGGGAGCGATCGATCTTGGTTATCGCTATATCGAAACCGATGTTCGCATCAGCAAGGACGGGGTTGTTGTTGCATTCCACGATGCCACCTTGGAACGGACGACCAACGGCGTTGGTGCCGTCGGCGACTGGGATTTCGAGGATTTGTGTCGGCTTGACGCGGCATGGTGGTTTGACGAGGCCAACGGCTACCCGCTGCGCGGAACCGGGGTGCGTATCCGCTCGCTTGCTGAAGTGTTCGTGGCTTGGCCGGATGCGTACTTCAACATCGACCTCAAAGGGCGGCGTCTCGAGTGGGCAGTTGCCGATGCGATCAAGCGGCACGGAAGAGAGAGTTCAACGCTGATCGGATCGTTTACGGACAGGCGGATCGCAAGATTCCGACGGATCACCAACGGTGAGATCGCGGTCTCGGCGGGCCCGACAAACGTCCTGGCGATGGTGAACGCGTCTCGTGCGGGGCGGACGGTGCGGCGGCCGGTGGCCGCCTACCAGCTGCCCTTCAACTACAAGTCGGTACCGATCAACAGCAAGCTTGTCGATGCGATTCACCGGGCTGATGCCCAGATTCACACGTGGACCGTGAACCAAGCCCCAGATATGCACCGGCTATTGGATCTTGGGGTGGACGGTATCGTGACGGACCGTCCTGACACGCTCAACGAGGTATTGCGCGAGAGGGGTCACGATGTCTGAGGTGAAGATTGGCGAGATTGTGTTGCTCCAGGTGCATGGTGACTTGCTGAAGCATCCCGATCGCTTTGATCCAAAGCCGCTTATCGAGGTTGACGAGGCCAGTGTCGATGACGACGGCATGTTGGGTTGGACAGGCTCCGGTTGGGTCGTCGACGTGCACCATCTGGTGTGGCCGGGTCGGGGCGGGCGGCGGCCCCTTTCGATTGGGTTCACGAGCCACTACGACAAGATGCGCGATCAGTTCAGGGATGTTCCGCTTGGTGCAGCCGGTGAGAATGTCGTCGTTGCCACCGATGATGTTCTGACGACGGCTGACTTGGGGGAGCGTCTTGTGATCCGCGGGCAGAGTGGCGCCGAAGCGGTCCTTGTGCGGCCGATGGTGGCCAAGCCCTGTCTGCCGTTTACATCGTTCATGTTGGATCTTCCCACAGTCGGGACCTACGAGGAGATCGGTATGGACCTAGCGTTTCTCGACAACGGTATGCGTGGCTTCATTGTTGGGGTCGATGAGCTGGTCGCACCGGTTCGTATCCGAGTTGGCGACGAGGTCTTCCTGGGTTAGGCACCAGGGGGGACGAATGGCAGTCCCTGGAGTTGGATGAGGCGGTGGATGGCCGCATCCCTGGCCTCATCGAAGTCTGCACCTCTGACCTGGAGCAGGTTCTCCCCCTTCTCTTGGAGGTAGACCCGATACGTGGCTCCGTCTCGAAGAATGTACAGACCATCCTTCGGTCCGACGATGTTCCGGCCAAGCACCAATAGGGCATCGCTGTCGGGTATTTCGGTGATGATGTCGACCCACTCGAGATTGAACGCATCTTCGAAGTCGGCGCGACCGCTGGCGCGGCGACCGAGAATCTGCGAAGCCATACGTTGCGCCTTGAGCCCGATTATGGCCTGGGCCTGCTCTTGTCGTGTTGGTCTGTCCATGGAGCCGCGACGATAGTCGGAGCGTGGGACATCGATTCCGCGGGTGGCTAGCTGCGTGGGTCTTGGGAAAGCAGATCCCATCGGTTCCCCTCGAAGTCGAGGACGTCGACAAAGAACGCGATTGCTGCGTCGTAGTCGTGGGCGACCAGGGCGATGAGATCGAGATGAGACATCCCGGCTAGACGTGTTGGTCGATGAGGACGACGTTGCCGTCGGGGTCCGTGACGGTGAAGCTTGCCGGACCGCTCGGTGTGTCACTCGATGTGTCGTTCTCTGGGTTTAGCCCCTCTGCTCGCAGTTGGGCGCTGAGTTGCCTCACATCTGTGAAGTTGTCGATCGGCTGACCGGTGCCTTCCCAGCCCGGGTTGAACGTCAAGATGTTTGACTCGAACATCCCGTGGAACAACCCGATGACGTGGGATCCGTTGCTCATGATCGTCCAGGCCTCAGCGTCACCGCCGATCATTTCGAATCCCAGTTTCGAGTAGAAGTCGCGGGATGCGGCCATGTCCCTGACCGCCAGGCTTATCGAGAATGCCCCAAGCTGCACAGCGTCCTCCTTCTCCCGGAGGGTCAAGACTAGCGATGGGGCGTAGGGTTGGCCGAGCCGTTTCTCGACCTTTGGAGGCACGTTGGATCTCGATTTCACCGTAGTTCTGATCGGCGGACCGCCCGGTGCCGGGAAGACAACCCTCGGGCGCAATCTCGCAGCAAGGCTGGGCTTCGCCTCGTTGACAGTTGATGACCTGGTGACGGTCGGACGCATTCTCACCGACGAAGTGAGTCATCCCGCCTTTCACAAGATTGCCCGAGTTGGTGCCACTGCGTATTACACCAATAACCCCGGTGAGCGGCTCGTCGCCGATTCGATCGAGGTCGAGGAAGCCATGTGGCCTGCGGTGGAGCGGGTCATTGCCTCCCACGTTGCGACGAAGGGCCCGATTGTCATGGATTGGTGGCTTCTGTCGCCCAGAAAGATCGCAGCTCTTGCGATTCCCAAGGTCCGTTCTCTGTGGCTGAATATCGACTCGGTTGCCCTGACGGAGCGGGAGCGGCGCAATGTGGGGTTCTTCGGAGAGCCTCCCGGCTCAGAGCAGATACTCTCGAACTTCATGTATCGGAGCTTGTGGCGGAATGACCTAGTCGCCTCCCAGGCTGCGGAGTCGGGCCTGCCCATCGTTCAATTGAGAGGAGACGAACCCCCGCACGACGTTGTCGAGCGTGCGCTTGAGCTGCTCGAGCTCGACCGACGTTGACGGCGAAGAGCCTCAAGCCGTTTGCCGGAGCGGGGCGACACCAGGATGTCGATCGGTTTATCGACGTCGGCCACCAGTAGCGAAAGACGATCCGGAATAGCTTGGTCCGGCATCACGGATTCAATGTCGTGGAGTGGTACATCGATCGTGCTCCAGAAGTTGACGACACGCAGAATCTGGTCGAGGAGGCGAACCTCCGGTTGAGCGTACGGCACTTGCGATCGAGACAACGGCAGCGGCGATGCCCAGCCAGGTGAAGACGTCACGGTCGGGTGTAGCCAGGAGGATGCCGAGGAAGGCCACTCCTGCGATGACCTCGGATATTGGCCCCCGAGTTGGGACCTTGGCGAGCTGCATATCCCTCATCGTGACACTCCCGACTCTGGCCAACCAGGCCAACGTTGTCACGCGATAAACCACGTCCGCATTTGATGTATCCAGTGCGACCTCAACCGGGCATGTGGTCAATCACCTCGGAGACCAGGGTCTCGGCGCTCGTCTCGAAAGCCTGGAAGTGGAATGCGTGTGAGGAGACAACCTTGCCTCCCTTGCGTTCGACGCCGGCACCGAGCAGTGCGAGGACCTCTGCGGTCCTGGCTGCAGTGTCGGCGAACCTATGCGGGAAGAAGGTGTATGTGCAGAACATCCCAATCGGTTTGCCGTGAAGTTCCGGCAGGCTGTCGATCCACTTGGTTACCAACCGAACTGGTTCACCGCCGAACGGCGTGTCGACCCTGGTCCAACAACCGATGATCAGTGCGGGGGCGGCCAAGATATCGTCCGGAACTGCTTCAGCGATGGTACGCACAAGGGTTGATTCGCCGTGATTCGCGGCGGACTCCGCGACTGCCTCGGCTGCCTTCCGCGCTCTGCCTCGTCGGCTCTCGTACGTTATGTACATGGTTCCTTCCGATCAGCTCCAGGTAACGGTCGACTTGACCCACAGATTCACCAGACCGTGAATGGTCACGATTGGCGTCCAGAGCACGATCAATACGTGGGCCCAGTCCAGCGTTAGGAAGTTGATGTTGCTGTCACGCCCTTGAGCCAGATCGAGTGCCGCGAACACGAGACTGAGCACAGAGAACGCAAGCAGGTGGATCTTGCTACCGCGGGTGGAGAACATTCGTCGCAGAACTGACATGAGTCGTCCTTCGCTGCACCACCAGTGTCGCGCCGTTCGACGCTGCGGTCTATGACGATCTCTGGTTCGACGGGGTGTACTCCGCGGCGACGCGGTCGATCTTGCCAAAGATGGATTCCAACTCTGCGAGTTCCTTGGGAGTTCGCTTTGCGAACTCCGGTAGCCCTCCTCGTACGTTCTTACAGCGCGGGTTTGTGGGGGGCTCTGGTTGACTCGTAGGACGCGATGGCGTCGGCGTGTTCGAGCGCTAGGGCGATGTTGTCGAGACCGTTGGCAAGGCGGTGCTTGGCAAATGGATCGATATCGAATGATGCGTCGAACCCGACGGCGGTCACTGTTTGGTCTTCGAGATCGATAGTCACCAGATTGTCCGGATCCTCTGCGATCTGGGTGAGTCTGGCGACTTCATCGTCGGTGAGGACAACCGGCAATAGGCCGATGTTGATGCAGTTGTTGTGGAAGATGTCGGCGAAAGATGGGGCGATCACCGCGGCGAAGCCACGATCCTCGATCGACCACGGTGCGTGCTCGCGCGATGAGCCCGACCCAAAGTTGGGTCCGCTGACCAGGACCTTGGCTGCGGCGTAGGCAGGCTGGTTGAGGATGAAGTCCTCGATCAGCTCGCCTTCCTCGTCGTAGGCCCATTCGTAGAAGAGGAACGGACCGAAGCCGCTTCGTTCCACTCGCTTGAGGAACTGCTTGGGAATGATGGCGTCGGTGTCGACATTGGCCCGCGGCAGTGGTGCCATTTGGCCGGTGATCACGGAGATTGCTTCCATTACTTCCACTCCCTCACGTCGACGAAGTGGCCGGCTACCGCGGCAGCCACTGCCATCTCCGGGCTGACCAGGTGGGTCCGGCCGTTGCGCCCCTGGCGGCCCTCGAAGTTACGATTTGATGTCGAAGCGCAACGCTCTCCCGGCATCAGGATGTCGGGGTTCATGCCAAGACACATGGAGCACCCTGGCTCGCGCCACTCAAAACCGGCGTTTTTGAAGATGATGTCGAGACCCTCTTCCTCGGCCTGGAGCTTCACCAGCCCGGACCCGGGCACGACCATTGCATGTACATCGGGGTGAATGGTCTTGCCTTCGAGTAGCTTGGCGCCGACCCGCAGATCCTCGATCCTCCCGTTGGTGCACGAGCCAAGGAAGATGCGGTCAACCGGGATCTCCTCGATGGGCGTACCTGCTTCGAGATCCATGTAGACAAGGGCCCGTTCGGCGGCGTCGCGCTCCAGAGGGTCGTCGAACTCGGTCGGGCTGGGGACAGCACCGGTGACCGAGACCGTCTGCGCCGGGTTGGTTCCCCACGAGACGTAGGGGGCAAGTTCCGCAGCGTCAATGTCGATCTCGATGTCAAACGTCGCTCCGGGGTCAGAGGGCAGCGACTTCCAATACTCGACAGCGGTATCCCAGTCATCGCCGGTCGGTGCCTGGTTGCGTCCCCTGAGGTACTCAAAGGTCGTCTCGTCGGGGGCGATCATTCCGGCGCGGGCGCCGGCCTCGATCGACATGTTGCAGATAGTCATCCGGCCCGCCATTGACAGTGCTACGATCGCGGTTCCGCGGTACTCGATGACGTAGCCGGTGCCTCCGGCCACACCGATACGGGTGATGATGCCGAGAATGACGTCCTTGGCGGTGACCCCGGTCGCTAGTTCCCCGTTGACGTTGACTGCCATCGACTTGGGCCGGGATTGGGGGAGGGATTGGGTGGCGAGCACGTGCTCGACCTCGGAGGTCCCGATCCCAAAAGCCAGGGCCCCGAACGCACCGTGGGTCGAGGTGTGCGAGTCGCCACACACGATCGTCATGCCGGGCTGGGTTATGCCCTGCTCGGGCCCGATGACGTGGACGATGCCTTGGCGGATGTCGCTGATGTCGTAGAGCTCGATCCCGTTGTTCCTGCAATTGTCGACGAGCGTTTCGATCTGCTTCTTCGACAGCGGATCCTTGATGCCGAGGGCGCGCCCTTCCGTGGGAACGCCGTGGTCGACTGTTGCCAGGGTGAGGTCGGGCCTGCGCACCTTGCGGTTGGTGAGTTCCAACGCCTCGAACGCCTGGGGTGAGGTGACTTCGTGGACTAAGTGCAGGTCGATGTAGAGCAGGTCGGGCTCGTTGCCACCGCCGTCACGGACGACATGGTCGGTCCAGATCTTCTCGTACATGGTTCTCGGTGCGGTCACCAGCTTCTCCTCTGTGTGACCGGGAACTGTAGTGCTCCCAGTGCGGATCAACTGCGTTACGCTGGCCAAATGACCGGCATGCTTATGGCTCTTCTGTTGATGTTGCCCCTGACCGCCCCGTTTGGGGAGGCGTCGGCCACTGCAACCTCTGCGGAGGGTGAGCTGCGGCTCGAAGTGTCGGTCGAGGTTGATGGCTCCCCCGTAGCGGTTCTGGCGAGGGGTCTTGCCCCTGGGGCGAGCGAGCTGCCACCGGTTGCTCTCGCCGATCGGGGTGACGGGCGCTGGGAGGGTGTTGTCGAACTTCCGGTTGTCGAGAACATCCTGTTGGGCTTCGAAATCATCCCTGCCCAGGGGAAGGCGACTGTCTCGGAGCTGCATACGCTGACGAAGCTCGGAGTCGATAGCGCCGTCTTCTCGATGAACCGTCCGGCGACTGGTTTTGGCGCGGACGATGACGAGTCCTTGGTGACACCTGAAGGAGCAAGGTGGGGGTGGATGGGCTTGGCTGCCGGTGCTGCCGCTTTGACGTTGCTGGCATTTTGGACGATCGGCACCGTGCGTGGTCGTGGCGGCGAAGGTGACGGAGACCACGACGGAGATGTCGACAGAGATAGCCAGGGACCGGCCCTCATTGACGATCCGATCGACGAATCCGGCGGCTAGTTGACAAATGGTCGACTTTCCTCGACAATTCGGCAAATGTCGACCAATCCGAAACCAGCTGCCACCACCGGTCTCGACTACGACGTCGAAGAGTATGTATGCGCAGAGACCCCTGAGCAGCTCAAAGCCTTGGGCAACAGCTTGCGCATCGCAGTTCTGTCTTTGCTCAACGAGCGGGCCGCCTCAACTACCGAGCTTGCTGACGCGCTCGATCGACCCAAGGGAACCGTTGGCTATCACCTGAAGGTGTTGGAAGACGCCGGGTTCATCAGGGTCGTACGTACGCGCAAGGTGCGGGCGATGACCGAGAAGTTCTATGGCCGCGTTGCCCAAACGGTCGTGTACCACGGCGTACCCGATTCCCAGGACCCGATGTTCATGGTGCAGCAGGCGCTTAGCGAAGCGATTGTCGATAAGGACAAGGCAATGCCGGCGTTCACCCTGCGCCATGTCCGCATGAGTCAAGAGCAGGCCGCAGAGTTCTGGTGTCAGGTTGCGGAGCTGGCAGAACAGTTCGCCAAGGCGCCGCGGCAGGGAGACAGCGTGTATGGGTTCCTTGGTGGGATCTTTCCAACCGGGTTGCCGACGTTGCCAGATGACGAGGGGGGAGCATGAGCGAGACCAAGGAGAAGATTCATCTAGGGGGTCGCTACTGGCGGTTGTGGACCGCAAGCGTGATTTCGAATCTCGGCGACGGTGTCGCCCAGATTGCCTATCCGTGGCTTGCCTCGGCGGTAACCCGAAACGGCATCCTGATCGCCCTGATTGCAGTCGCTCAGCGGCTGCCCTGGCTGATCTTCACCCTGCCAGCAGGCGTGATTACCGACCGTGTCGATCGTCGCAAGATCATGGTGGCGATGGACACGGTGAGAGTGATTGTGACCCTGCTGGTGGCGCTGTTTGTGCTTGCCAAGGAGGGGGTGCTCCCCGCTCCTGACGAAATCGCGGCGGGTCTCGAGCTTGCAACTGAACCGGTTATGTACACCGTGTTGCTCATTGCGTCGCTGTTGTTCGGGTTTGCCGAAGTGCTGCGCGACAACGCCGCTCAGACGATTCTTCCCGCCATTGTCGAGCCGGAGGGTCTCGAGAAGGCGAACGCCCAGATGTGGGGTGTCGAGATGGTCGCAAATAGCTTCGTTGGGCCACCGTTGGGCAGTTTCCTCATCGGTATTGGCTTTGCGCTGCCGTTCCTCCTGGATGCCGGAACCTTTGCGGTTGCCGCCGGGTTGGTGTTCCTGATCAGCGGCGATTTTCGCACCCACAAAGAGGGCGAGCTTCCCGCCAAGATCGAATGGCGCAAGGAGATCGCGGAGGGTTGGAACTGGCTGTGGCATCACCCGCTGCTGCGGCCGATGGCGATCATCCTTGGCCTCATGAACGGGTTGATGTCGGTGACGATGGCCACGTTTGTGCTGTTCGCACAAGAGGTCCTCAACGTCAGTGCGTTCACGTTTGCGATCCTCATGACGGGCGGCGCCATTGGCGGTCTCGCAGCGACGTTCCTTGCGAGTAGAGTCTCCGAACGGTTGGGGAGCGGCCCGTCGCTCTACTTGACTCTTGTCGTTGGGGGCCTGACCTCGCTGGTCACCGGGCTGGCGTCGCACTGGTCGATCGCTTGGGTGATGTTCATCATCGGAACGTTTACGGGTGTGCTTTGGAATGTGATCACCGTTTCGTTGCGCCAGACCATCATTCCGGACCGGCTGCTGGGCCGGGTCAACAGCGTGTATCGGTTCTTTGCCTGGGGGATGATGCCGATCGGATTGCTGATCGGCGGTGTGCTGGTGACCGGATCGGAAGCAACCATGAGCCGCGAACTGGCGCTGCGGATGCCCTGGTTCGTCGTGGCGGCCTCGTGGCTGTTGCTCTTCATGTATGCGGCTCCGAAGCTGACCACAGAGAAACTGGAGTCGGCCCGCGCCGAGGGTGTTGCGGCGAAGGAGGAGGCAGGGGAATTGCCTGCTGATGGCGAAACGGCGTCGGAGGCGATTGCTGAGGCGGGTGTCGCGGGGGCGCCGCCGCCGATAGACGAGACTTCGGATAACGACTGACGTCACAATCGAGTCCGAACGTTGCAGTCACCTCCGGGTGGCTGCAGACACGTTTGGGGAGAGGAACCGGAGCGTTGGTGACGGCGGAACCAGGTGGCCGTTGCGGCTTGTTACGGTGATCGGCCGCTTGTGGTGTAGGTGTGGCCGAGTGGTGAGGTGAGCTTGTGATCGCCATTGCCAAGAGGTTCGTACGACCAGCCGTGGCGGTGTCTGGCGACGTGGTGGAAGCGACACATCGGGGCGAGGTCGGCGGTGTTGGTGGCGCGGCTTTCGGCCCACGGAATGCGATGGTCGATGTCGCAGTCAACCGATGGCATGCGACACCCTGGGTGGACGCAGGTGCGGTTTCGTGCTTCGACGAACCGGCGTTGGCGGGAGGTCGGTCTTCTGCGTGTCGTGCCGCCGAACACGGGTAGTCCGGTGTCCGGGTCATCGATGGTCCAACGCCACTTGCTCTTGTGTTGTTGTTCGGCGACCTGGCGGGCGATGTCGGCAACGACCGGGCCGTAGCCGGCCAGCTCACCAGGATGATCGGTGAGCTCGGCGAGGGTCTTTAGATCGCTGTGGAGATCGACCATGCCCCGACCCGCTCGGGTCGCCTGCCCGGTGCCCTCGAGGAGGTCGAGCAGAACGTCGGCGCGGAGCTGGTCCATCGTTCGTGTCTCGTTGGGCCCACGCAGGCCGCGAGCCAGTTGGTTGATGCGTTTCAAACAGGCGGCGACTCGGTGCGGAGGTAGATCAATGCCAAAGAGATTGGACGTGCCTGCGTCGGTTGGTTCGGAGACGACCCTGCGGTCCTCGACTGCGTGGTCATAACGATCCGCTGCGTCTTCGGGGTTGATGTCGATGCAGAGCTTGCGGAGCTTCTCCCTGAGTTGTCCGGTCGTGAGCAGCCCGGCGTCAGGGACGATCGATGCGGCAACGTCGCGGGCGCCTGCCATTAGTAGATGGAGAGTGGCGTTCACAATCACTTTGGCACGTCGCACATCGATATGGCCATCGCACAGTGCTTCCCAAACCTGGGGGAGACGACGCTGGAGATCAATGGCGAAACGCATCTCGATGTCGGCGGCGCGACGCGTCAAGCGGAGAGCTGTAGCTACCTCGATGGCCGCAGCTTCCTCGGCAAAGTCTTCCCCGCCGGCGTCGTCGGCCATCGCATCCACAACGGTGGTCATCGTGTGATAGGTGCGCGCCTGGTAGTGCGAGGCCATCCGCTGGTGGGCCCGCAACACGCGGATCCGGTCGTACCCATCGCATGTGTCGATGTCGATGTCATCGAGCACAGCAGCCAGCACATAGCCCGGTGGCATTGCCTCTAGGTTCTCGGGTATCCAATCAAGACTATCGTCGAACATACGTTCGATTCTATCGAGTCGTAGTGACAGGTTCTAGGGGTTCGCTCGCCATCGGCTCGAGCCCATCGGTAACCTTCGATTCATGTCCGAAGATCGTCTGGTGTCCCTCGTCGCCGCAGCGTCTCTGCTCGGTGACGGGGTGGTGACCGCGGCACACGTCAAGGCGCGGGTCTATCGGCGAAGTCTCGATGGCGAGCAGGACGCCGCCGGGGAGTGGCAGGTGTCGGTCGACAGCATCGAGCGGTCCCTAGCCAACGTTCCGACGTGTGGCGGATGCGGCAGCAGGGTGACCGACATGGTCATCGTGAAGTACCCCAACCACGATCGGGTGGAGTTCGAGCTCTGCGCCAACCATGCAATGCAGACCGCCATCGCTTACCGACGGCAGGGTCAGGTGCTCGAAGTCGTCACCTACCCGTATCAGAGCGAAGGCTGGCTCAAACCCCGTTCGCAGCTCTAGCTGTGTGATGAAGGACCACGGCACCACGCTTTGGTGTTGCCGACCCTGCGGGCGGATGGACTTGTTTGTTGAGAAATCCATTCCACAGGCCTTCCATTTGGAGGCGTGATGAGGGGTAGCGCCTAATGACAGCCTGCGATGGAATTCCCTTCGTTCGACGTCGTCACCGAGCTTGCCCGGGAACTAGCTAGCGCCCTACAAATCCCTTTTGCGGAGCAAAATCGCGGCAGCCACCGCGGCGGCCACTCCGGCGACGGTCGCACCCGACCACCAGGGATTTGGCGTTGGGATACGAGTCCGCAGACTCACCTGGCGTTCGAACTCGAGGATCGGCCATTCCCGTTCTTCGGCGACCTTGCGTAGTTCCTTCTCTGGATTGACCGCAAACGGGTTGCCCACCATCTCCATCATCGGCA
Organism: bacterium; assembly: GCA_024228555.1. Classification (GTDB taxonomy): domain Bacteria; phylum Actinomycetota; class Acidimicrobiia; order Spongiisociales; family UBA5794; genus JAAETI01. The sequence continues at coordinate 84,393 of JAAETI010000486.1, forward strand.
GATCGGTTGAACTGTCCGAGTAGGCAAAGGAGTTGACCAGGTCGATCCCTTCACGTTCGGCCAGATCATTGATCGCCTCCACCTTGCCCTCGCCCATTGCGTAGAGCTCGAGCTCCGGGAGGAAGAAGCCTGCGGCATCCGTCTTGACCTTGGTGGCGATGAAATCGGTAACACCGATGTGGCGGCCCAGCGGCCGGACGATTTGCTCGGGGCTTGCAGAAACGATGATGACTTTGCGGCCCTCACGCTTGTGCTGGTCGATCAGGGTCAGCGCTTCGGCATAGACGATTGGGTCCGCAACCTCGTCAATCGTTTGCTCGACGAGCTGCTCGATTTCGGCTCGATGCCAACCAGACGTCAGCATCAACATCTGATCGCGAGCACGTTCCAACTGGTCCTCGTCGGCCCCAAACAGCACATAGAAGAGCTGGGCGAACCCCATCTTCATGAGAGCTCGTCTGCCAACGAAGCCAGCCTTATAGAAAGGCTTTCCAAAGGCCAGAGTTGAGGACTTGGCGATGACCGTTTTGTCGAGGTCGAAGAACGCAGCTTGCATCACCTAGATACTACGGCTGTTTCGATGTTGGGGTTGAGCCCTATGCGCCAACACAGATATTGCCTCGCACCGCAAACCATGCGTTCTGCGATGTCTGGTCGAAGACTCCGTTGTAGCGGGCGTTGCCACCGGGGGTGACGTCGACCGTTGAGCGAAAGCGGAGCAACCCTGTGCTCCCGATCGGGTAGGAAGTCGAATGCTCGAGGAATGTGGCATCGCCCTCGGCAAAATGCCACACGTGGGTGACGTCCGCGGTCCCCGGTCCAGTTGGGACAAAGCCAGTCTCATCAAACGTGAGGAACTGCAGGTTCCCATCGAACAGGACCACTGCGGTCCCGGTCCCGAGTAGGCCGCCGACTGGTTCTTCGAAGATCTGCAGGTTGGCGAATCCCCTCAGAGTTCCGCATTCCTGTGCAGACGCCGATGTCGCCGGAACGACCAGAACTATCGCCATTGCCGCGGTGATGATGGCTCGGCTCAGTTTCCTCATGTGACTCTCCCTTGGTGGTTCTTCCAAACATGAAGAGCGCGATTAGAGGTTGGTGATACACGTACCTCTTGTTTATGTCACCCCCAGCAAATATGTTCGAGAGGCTTCCCCACATCGACAACGGAGAAGGGGAAGGATGGCGACGCTTGCCATCACGTGTGGGAGCGGGGGAGTTCTCGGCATGGTTGCGCCGTTGGCGCTTGCCGCAGCTGCGGGCACTGCTCTTGTCGTTGACCTAGACGAAGCGGGCCCTGGCTATCCGGGAGATAGCTCGCTGGCTGACCTTGTCGAACGTGGTCCGCGTCTTGAGGACTTGCGGCCGGGGCAACGGGGCGTCGCGGTGCTGCGCAATGGTGGGGTGACGGCTGCGGTGGCTGCCGACGTGGTGGCCGCGTTGATCTCGGGCTGGCCCAACACGGTTCTCCGGCTGCCCGCGGGCCAGGTCGAAGCATCGGTCCCGCTGGTGCCGGTTGTCCCCCTACTCCCCGGGGGCATGACGCCGGAGGCGCTAGGACCTGCGGTTTTTCAGCAAATGGGATGGCACGAGAAAGCACCAGGCCCTGCGGTAACACTGCCGACACCACCGCGGGCGGCGGTATCGGCTCTGTTGAGCGGCCAGATACCGGTCCGATGCCGGTGGCTGCGGTCGTGGCGATCGGTGTGGGGGTTGCCATGGGTGTGATTGAACGGGTCGCAGGCCGTGTGGTTGCCGAGACCGATCGGAGCGACCAGCGCCCCCTGGCCGTGCGTGTCGCCGAACTGCTGCCGACAGAGGCACCTTTGCTCGACCCATCGGCAACCGAGGCCATCATCGACACAGTTGTTGGTCTGGGTCCTGTGCAGGCGCTGCTTCGCGATCCGCTGGTGAGCGATGTGCTTGTGAACGGCGACGGCCAGGCATGGGTGGAACGCTCCGGGACTTTGCAGCCGTCGGCTGTTCGGTTCGAATCGCCTGCGCAAATGATGGCGGCCATTGAGAGGGTGATTGCACCATTGGGGCTTCGCCTCGATCGAGCCAGCCCAGCCGTCGATGCCAGGCTGCCCGATGGGTCACGCCTTCATGCCATGATTCCACCGGCGTCGGTCGATGGGCCGGTGCTGGCGATCCGCCGGTTCGCCGAGGCCATCGCCAACCTTGGCCAACTGGTGGCGCAAGGGGCCATTGCATCCCAGGGTGCCGAACTGTTGACAAGCTTCGTGACCGATCGACGCAATGTGCTCATATGCGGACCCACCGGTGCCGGCAAGACCACACTGCTCAATGTGCTTTCGCACGAGATCCCCGCAGGCGAGCGGATAGTGACCGTCGAGGACGCCGCCGAGCTGCGGTTGCACGGTCATGTCGTGAGGCTGGAAGGGCGCCCGGCCAACTCCGAGGGAGCCGGGGCGATCTCGCTGCGGCAGCTGCTCCGTCATGCGCTGCGGCTCCGCCCCGATCGCATCATCGTCGGCGAAGTCCGCGGTGCTGAAGCATTCGACATGCTCCAGGCCATGTCAACTGGTCACGATGGCTCGATGTCGACGCTCCATGCGAGAAGTGCGGAAGAGGCCCTGTGGAGGCTGGAAACGTTGGCGCTGCTGGATGCGGCGGCTACCGAAGCAAGCATCAGGAAACAAATCGTGGGAGTCATCGATGTGGTCGTGGTGGTAGGTCGGCGGCACGGACAACGGGTGGTGCGCAGTATCAGCCGCATCGGGCCGGAGATCACGGAGGTGTACCGATGCTCGTGAGCCTGGCTGTCGCAACGGTGGTGCTGCTGTGGAACGGCGCTGGTGGGTTGCGGCCCCGGCAGGTGCACAGACCCGTGGACGAAGTGCAGTTGCTCAGCGCAATCCACGCCGAGCTCAGGGCCGGAGCATCGCTTCGCCTGGCGTTGGCAAACGCGACTAGATCGGTGGACGACCCTGCCATCAGAGACGTATCGCATATCGCCCTCTCCGGCGCCCCCGTCGCAGACCTCGCTCACCACCTCGGTCGCCTTCCCAGCAACGGGGTGCGGCTGGCGGCGGCGTTGCGGATGGCGGAGCAGGTCGGCGGTCGATCGGCTGACACGTTCGCCCGGCTCACCGACCGAGCGATCGAAGAGGCGGATCTTGCTAGAGAGAAGCGAGCGCTCACCACTCAAGCGCGGTTGTCGGCGGTAATCGTTGGGTGCCTGCCGGTGCTGTGGTTTCTCTTCGGTGGCGTCGAGAGGGTTGGCGGACTGGTGGCGGCCGGCGGGCCGGGGTTGGCAGTTGCCGTGGTCGGTGTGGCAATGGAGATCACTGGCGGTGTACTGGTGTGGCGACTGGCGGCGACATGACTGCTGTGCTGATCGCAACGATGGTCATCGGCGATGCGTCGGTCCCGATGGCGCGGGCTGTGACGTTTGCGGTCATGGGGGCGGTGGTGTTGCAGGCACCCATCCTTCTCGTCCCGATGGCACTCGGAGCCGGGTTGATCCTGCCATTGGTTTGGCTGCGGACAAAGCAGCGGCGCCAAGCCGACAACGACGCTGATCTTGCCGCCCTCTGTGATCTGGTAGCAATCGGGTTGACAGGGGGCCTTGGCGTCCACTCAGCCCTCGGGCTTGCAGCCGAGCAGGTTGGCGCAGAGGTGCGGGCTGAGGTTGGAACAGTGTTGCGACAATCCCAGGTTCAAGGCATGGTCGCGGCAATGGCGCAGGCTGACGGAGTCGGTAGCCGGTTGTATGCAGTTGTGGGCAGAGCCGCCGCATCGGGGTCTCCGCTGCTGGGTCCGGTGAGCCGGCTTGCCGATGAGCTCCATGCGGATCAGGCCGCGGCTCGTCTCCAGGCGGTGCGTCGGCTTCCCGTTGCGTTGCTCTTTCCTCTCACTCTTCTGATTCTTCCGGGGTTCCTGCTGCTGACTGTGGCTCCCGCGATTCTCGACGCCTTCACCAGGCTGGAGATCTGATCACGCTTCCCACCGACGGCCGGTTGCCGAACCGCAAAATGGAGAAACAAATGAAAGAAGCCTTCAGGAACGAAGCCTTTGGCAACGAAGCAGGACAGGCGACTGCGGAATACGCCCTCGTCGTCGTGGCCGCCGCCGCAATCGCAGGCGCCCTAATCGTCTGGGCGACAAGCACAGGGGCTCTAGCCGCGTTGTTTGACACGGTCATCAACCGGGTTACGAGTTTCATGTAATGGAGAGGGGAAGCTCCACCGTCGAGCTTGCGCTGCTGGTCCCTCTCATCATGTTGCTGCTGGCGATGATCATTGAGGTATCGCTGGCGGCGCGGATGCAAATCGAAGTCGTTGGTGCGGCCCGCGAGGGCGTACGGGTCGCGGCGACAACCCCTGATCCGGCGGCGGCCATGGCCGCGGCAACCGGAGCCCTTGGTGCTCATGGCGATGAAGCTCGGGTGGCCGTCCACCGTCCCCACGTCGTTGGCAGCGAGGCCGAAGTGAAGGTTTCGTTGCTGTATCGGGTCGGGCTACCGCTGCTCAGCCGGATAACCGTGCCTTTGTCGGCTACGGCGGTTATGAGGGTTGAGAGATGAATCGCCAGCGCGGCTCGGTCGGCATCATCGCAGCTGCGGGGACCCTGCTGGTGCTCGTGATCGGATTGCTGCTGACCGACGTCGCTCGCACCTACACCGCCCGCGCCAGCCTGGCGACCGCTGCCGACGCAGCAGCGCTGGCAGCGGCACCGGTCACCTTCTCGTCGTTTGGTACGGACGGGAATCCGTGGCGAGCAGCGGCGGAGATGGCCGCGGCCAACGGTGCCGAGCTAATCGCATGCGAATGTTCGATTGACCGCTCCTGGTCGACTCGTCGTGTGGCGGTGACAGTTGCGGCGACGGTGGATCTCTCTCTGCTCGGCGACCGGCGCATGACGGCCATGGCTGCGGCGGAGTTCCGGCCCGTTGATTTGGGCCGCAACGCAGGAGGGGTAGACACAAGGGCGCCCCCGTCGAGATGACAGGGGCGCCTTGGTCAAAGGAGCGGGTGCTGCGAACCGGGGATGCGGAGCAGCATCAGCCGACCGTCCTCCCTCTTGATCGTTGTTCCTGGAACCGTGGTTGTGTCTTCGTCCACGTAGGTCCCGTGGGTCTGCACGTCGAGCAGCCAGCACCTCACCTTCGTGCCCGGATTCGGCACTGATCATCAGGTTCGTGACCGATGCATCCTGAAAGTCGCGGGTGTCGGAAAACGGAATGTTGGTCTCAACTGAAACCCTCCCTCTTCCGCCCCGCTAGTACTGCGGCGCTCTACGAAATCCGGGCAGACCACGTTGGCGATGGCGCCGTGTCGATTCATGTCCGCCCAGGAGAGCAAGCCTACGTGCGCACATCTCAGGCTGGGAGGGCAACCTTGCGTCATTGAATGACGGCCTAACGCCGTCTCCGGCCTGGTGCGACGGTAGATTGGGGACCTCGTCGAGAGGTTTCCCAAATCACTGATACTGCAACTATCGAGCGCGAGTTCACCGACGGCGCCACCGCCATTGTGAGGGGGGCGCTGGCGAGCGGCTGTGACTTCTTTGCGGGGTATCCCATCACCCCCGCCTCCCCGATCCTGATGATGATGCTGCGGGATCTGCCAGCCAGAGGTGGCATCGGGATGCAGGGTGAAGACGAGATCGCCTCCATCGGCATGTGCATCGGGGCCGCCATGAGCGGTGCCCGTGCGATGACCGCGACCTCGGCGCCCGGGATCAGCCTGTACAGCGAAAACATCGGTCTTGCCATCATGGGTGAGCTTCCCCTTGTTGTAGTCGATGTGCAGCGACTTGGGCCTTCGACGGGTGCCGCAACCACTACCGCACAAGGCGACATTCAGTTTGTCCGGTGGGGGACCGGTGGAGGGTTCCCGATCATTGCCCTGTGTCCTTCGACGATCGCCGAGTGCTACACGCTCACCATGAAGGCATTCGACCTTGCAGAGCGATTCCGCTGCCCGGTCTTCCTGATGGCCGACAAGGAGCTGGCCCTAACCATGAAGTCGGTCAACCCGAGTGACTACGTCGACGTTGAGGTGCGGGATCGGGAGGTCGTCGATCCCACAGAACTGGACCCCCCGCTGGAGTACCGATACGAACCTGCAGGAGACGTCGTTCCGATGCAGCTCTATGGCGGCAAGCACCCGGTTCGTTTCACCGGGAGTGCGCACACCGAAGATGCCTTCATAACAAAGAAGCCGGATATCATTGGACCGCTCAATGAGCATCTGATCCGCAAGATCACCGACCACGTTGACGAGATCTCGATGGTCAAGACGGACTTCGAGGACGGTGCTCGTACCCTGCTCGTCAGTTACGGCGTTACCGCGGGGAGCATGCGTGAGGCCGTGACTTTGGTCAGAGCCAACGGTACGAGGGTCTCGGCGCTGACGGTGCAGAGTCTGTGGCCGGTCCCCGAAAGTGAGATAGTCGCCGCTGCTGCGGGTGTGGATCGGGTCGTGATCGCTGAGCTCAATCCCGGGCTCTACAAGCGAGAGCTCGAGCGAGTAATACACGACGTGGAGATCGTCGGCATCTCCCGTATCGACGGCGTGCTCATCTCGCCGGAGCAAATAGTCGAGGTGATCGTATGAGCACCCCGATCGAGCTGCTCCCCAACCCGACGTTGCGTACCGAAGACGACTATCCGTTCTGTCCTGGCTGTGGCCACGGTCCAGTCCTCGACGCACTGAACTCGGCGCTGGTCAGGCTCGAGCTCGAGCCACATGAGGTCGTGATCGTGTCCGACATCGGTTGTTCCGGCCTCTCAGACCAGTTCTTCACAACCAGCGCATTCCACGGTCTTCACGGGCGTTCGATTACCTACGCGACCGGCATCAAACTCGCTCGACCAGATCTAGAGGTCGTGGTCATCATGGGTGATGGCGGGACCGGGATCGGTGGAGCTCACCTGCTGTCGGCTGCGCGCCGCAATATCGGGATCACAGTCCTGGTGCTCAACAACTTCAATTTTGGGATGACCGGGGGCCAGCATTCGACCACCACCCCTGAAGGCTTCATCACTCCAACGACACCCTCGGGAAACTTGGAGCATCCGCTCGACATCTGCGCAACCGTCGGTGTCAACGGTGCTGCGTACGCCTATCGGGGGACCAGCTTCGATGACGATCTTGTCGATCGCATCGTCGAGGGAATTGAAGTTGACGGCTTGTCAATGATGGATGTCTGGGATCTGTGCACCGCATACTTCGTGCGCAACAACAAGTTCTCGCGACGTCAGATCGACCAGACGATGGAGGTTCTCGGGCTCGAGTCAGGCGTCCTCTACCGCAGCGACAAACCCGAGTTCACCACCGCCTACCGCAGGCTTGCCGAAGGTCAGCACGAAGGGCTACGGGTCAAGTCAGTTGTGGCGACCACCGGGTCGACACTCGAGAAACGAAGGCACTTCGTCGTGGCAGGATCAGCAGGCGGGCGTGTCCGCTCGGCCGCCCGTCTCGTTGCGTTGGCGGCGATGCGATCTGGTCTGTGGGCTGCCCAGCGTGACGACTACCCAATTACCGTCAAGAGCGGTCACAGCGTTTCCGAGGTGATCATCTCTCCGGAGGAGATCCATTACAACGGCATCGACAAGCCTGATGTGGTGGTGATTGTTAGCGACGATGGCGTTGGCAAGGCCGGACCCTATCTCGAGGCGATGGAGGTCACCGACACCGTCTATGTCGTCGCAGGGCTGGTTCTTCCAGCGACTGCGGCGAAGGTCATCGTCCTTGACGCTGCGGCCTCCGAAACTCGGATACCCAAGGCGTCGCTGGCGCTGGCTCTCGTTTCCCATGCCGTGGATCGCAGCGAGATTGTTCCGTTCGACCTATTCGAGGCGACGGCAGGCGAAGGTGGCTTTGGCGAGAAGAACCTCGAACTGTTGGCTGCAGGGGTCGCTCTGACCGAGGCATAGGTGTATTGATTCGGGAGGTTGTTGACGGTTGTGATTAGTTGAGCCTCCCTGGTTGTGTGGTGTTTGCACGCATCACGACAGCCAGAGGAGGCTCCTTGTGCACGCTAATGCTCCTTTGACCCCGACGGGTCGCCTAATCCTGTGTGAACGAATCGGTAAGGGCCACCCGATTGCGACAGTATTGCGGCCTACTCCTCGGGGGTGAGGAGACCGTCGTCTTCCAGATCACGGTACACGTCCTCTGCTCCGTCGCCGAGGAAGACGACGCTGGCCGCTCCTGCGTTGCCAACGGAACCAGGGAGCACGATGTTGGTGAGCTCCGTCGAGTCGAAGAAGTAGGGGGCCGCCGCCAGAGTCAATACGTCCTCGGTGGAGAGATCGGTCCAGGAGTTGTCGGTGAGGATCCGTATCCACTCGGGCAGAAGATCGATACCGGGGATCTGGACCATGTCCATCGCCGCCTGCATAATCCGTCCTTGGTTGAGAGAGCGGGTGAAATCACCGCCGGACAGACCCTTGCGGATTCGAGCAAGCTGCAGTGCCCGCGTCGGTGTCAGGGTTTGCGGCCCGGCGGGGAAGTTGGACCAATTGTTGCCGCTGCGCATGACCGAGGGCAGATCGATCGTCAGTCCGCCGAGTTCCTCCATGAGCGCAGTGAAGCCTTTGAACCCTGTGACGAAATAGCCTTCGATTTCCAGCTCCGTCAGATTGGTCACCGACTCCAGCATCGCCTCCGGACCTCGTCCGGCCATGATGTGAGTCAGCTTGTCGAAACCGTCGGGCCCCTCGACCCATGAATCGCGAGGGAAGCCGACGATCGCTCCCGCACCGGCCTTTGGGGAAACGGTGAGGATGTGGACGCTGTCGGCGCGATAACGCTGCTGGTTTTGACCAACCCTGGCGTCGGAACCAAGAACCAGGACCATGCGGGGGTCCTCTCCCAGCCACGGGGTGATCTCATCGAGGACGGCACCGACAATGCGCCAACCACCACCGTCATCGACCAGCAAGATGACATCCCGGTCAACACGGGCAACAGCCACCTTGTCGCCGTTTTCCAGTTCGGCGGTCGTGGCACCGCCCACCTCGCCGGACTCGATGCGGTCGGCGTTGTCGACATGGGCGAGCAGACCTTCCGGTACAGACGGCGGATCGTTGCGGTCATCGGCCAGCCACGAATAGAAGTCGTTGAGCGGTTGGTCCAGGCCATCGGGCAGGTCTAGGTCGAGAACTACCTCGACCAGCGGTACCTCAGTCGTCGTAGTCGGCGCCATGGTTGTTGTAGTGGTTGTCGTGACCGCGGCAACGGTCGTGGTGGTCTCCGGAGCGGCCTCGGCGCCACTACAGGCGGTGGCGACGACGGCGAGCGCAACGAGGAATATGTAGGGAAGGGAAGATCGCACGAGGAGCGATACTAGCGATGCGCGGGACCGGTTGAGTCACCGCCTGCAGCGGCCCCGATTACTCTCCCTGGGGAGCGGGCCGATCCCGGGGGAAATGACAAGGAGACCTTGAGTGCGGGTTGTGATAGCCGGGTGCGGTCGTGTCGGCAGCGATCTTGCGCTGAGTCTTGCCGACGCCGGGCACGACGTCTCAGTCGTCGACACCAATCCGGAGGCATTCCGCCAACTCGGAAGCGCCTTCAACGGGACCACCCATGACGGGCCTTCCTACGACATTCAGGTCTTGCGTCAGGCCGGTATCGAGCTGGCCGACGGGTTTGCGGCTGTGACAAACGATGACAACGTGAACCTGATGGCGGTCCAGGTTGCCAATCAGGTCTTCGGCGTGCCCAAGACGGTGGCCCGTCTCGATGACCCGCGGCGAACGGATGCCTATCGGGCGCTTCGCATCAACCATGTCGCCGCCGGCAAGCTCACCTCCCGGGCGATCCGCGATCAGTTGCTCGACGATGAGTACCAGTATCACCTGGCGTTTCTCGGGAGCGGGGTGGAGATGGTCGAGATGATCCTTGCGGCCGATGCCGACGGGATGACGGTCGCTGATATTGAGATCGAGGGGAAGCTCCGGATCGCCGCGGTGCGGCGTGGCCTCGAGGTCTATGTTGCCGAACCCGAGCTCGTGCTGGAGGAGGATGACCTGCTCATCGCTGCAGGCCTCGAGGGCATCAGACGCAAAGTCCGCCGGTACTGCAAAGCGGGGGAGCTGTGAGAGTTCTTGTGATCGGTGGCGGCAAGGTGGGCTCCAGTCTCGGCAAGACCCTCAGCGAGGCGGGACATGTCGTTTCGCTCATAGAGGCCGACCCAACCCGAGCTCAGAATTTGATCGAAGATGTCGACTTCATGGTCTTCCAGGGAGACGGGTCCGACGTGGAGCTGTTGCAGGCTGCCGACGTGTCTCGAGTCGACTGGGCCGTCGCAGTCACTGGACGAGATGAAGCCAACCTGGTTGCCTGCGAACTGGCGCGAACCTTCGGTGCCAAGAACGTACTCGCCAGACTCAATAGCCCTCTGAATCGTCCCACCTTCGAAGCCCTCGGAGTACCCGTCGTCGGTGTGACGAGTCTCATGGCCCAGGTGATTTCGCGTGAGGTCGAGGTGGTGGATCTCAGTCGGCTTGCTGTTATCGAGGGCGGTCAGATCAGCCTGGTTGAGCGCATCCTCCCCGACGACTACCCGGCGACGATGGTCACCCAACTCAAGCTGCCGCGACCGTCGTTGCTCATCACGCAGATACGCGACGGGCGGGCTTCGGTTCCCGGTCCTAACACGGTTCTAGAGGCAGGCGACAGAATCCTGGCCGTTGTCCCGATTGAGGCCGAGAAGGAATTCTCAGAGGCGTTCGACAACTACGAGGCAAGGAAGTGACAACGCCTCCGCGTCGCGAGAAGACCAGCTGGGTCGATGATGCTCTTGGCGGGCTCACCTCTATCGCACTGGAGGCCCTGGTCGTGCTGTGTCTTGCCGCGGTTGCGCTAGCCGTGGCTTGGATCGCCGTGACGGTGATGTAGCTTGCTCATCAAGCCGACAGCAGAAGACTTCCGTGTTGTCGGATTCAATCTCGGTCGTATCTCAACGCTTGTTGGCGCAGCCGGTCTCGTGCCGTTGCTGTGGGCCGTCGTCCTCAGAGAGTGGGCGCCTGCGTTCTCTTTTGTCCTGATGATCGGCGTGTTTGCGCTGATGGGTGAACTGGGGGGAATGATCAACGTCGCCCACCGCCGTCTGGATTGGTCGCACGGAATGGTGGTTGTCGCGCTTGCGTGGCTTCTTGTCCCGGCCTTTGCCTCTATCCCGCTGGCGTTGTCCGGTCACTACGCCTCTGTTCTCGACGCTGGCTTCGATGCCATGTCCGGTTTGTCGACTACCGGCTTGGCGCTCGTCCAGGACCTCGATCACCTGGCATCCTCACTCAACTTCTGGCGTCACCTACTCCACTTCATTGGCGGGCAGGGAATCATCATTGCGGCGCTCTCTATCTTCGCCGGAGGCGGTGTAGTGACCTTGTACCTGGGAGAAGCCCGCGACGAACGCATACTTCCCTCGGTGCGATCCACGGCCCGTTTCATCTGGGCGGCTGCCCTAATGCACCTTGCTGTCGGCATAATCGTTCTCACTCTTGTGGCTTGGCAGGTGCTGGGTTTCGGGTTCATGCGTTCGCTCTTCCACGGTCTGATGGTGTTCTTCGCCGCGTTCGACACCGGAGGGTTTGCGGCTCAATCAACCAACCTTGGCTACTACCACTCGACCATCTTTGAGTTCGTAGCCGCGGTGCTGATGGTGGCAGGAACGATGTCGTTCGGTGTTCACTATGCGCTGTGGAAACGTCGCTACCGCTCGGTGATGCGCAATCTCGAGACGCGAACAATGCTTGTCACGTTCGGGTTGACGCTGACCATCACCATCGTTGGTCTCGCCGCCACTGGTGCCTTTACCGAATCGCTCGGCTTGGCCCGCTACGGGTTCTTCCAACTGTTGTCCGCCCACACGGGCACCGGGTTCGCCACGGTTTCGGTCCAAGAGTTGGCCGGATGGTCGGGTCTTGCGTTTGCCGGGATGGCTATTGCGATGGCTCTCGGCGGTATGGGGTCGTCGACCGCGGGTGGCGTCAAGTCGTTGCGAGTGGGCATCACCGTGCGGTCCGTCGTGACCCAGATAAAGCAGGTTCTGGTCCCCGAGGGGGCCTTGGTGTCGCGCTCGTACCACCAGAACGGGCGGGTGCGGCTGACGCCGGAGCTGGCCCAGGCAGCCATGACGGTGTCGCTGCTCTATGTCGCTCTCTATCTCGCCGGTATCGGAATGGGTCTCGTGTACGGGTACGGCCTCGGCGAAGCGGCATTCGAGTCGATCTCAGCCGGGGCCAACGTTGGCCTGTCCGTTGGGATAACTGACCCGACGATGCCGCTGCTGCTGAAGCTCACCTACATGGGCCAGATGTGGTTGGGGCGTCTCGAGTTTGTTGCGGTGTTCGCCCTATTCGGGTTCTTGTACTCAACCTGGAGGGGCAAGTGAGACGTTTCGCTGCACTGGTCCTGTTGCTGAGTCTTGTGGGTGTCCCCGCGGCTTCTGGCCAAGAGTCGGTTGACGTAGCCGACTTGCTCGAGGCGCCGATCGACTACATCGGCGAGGTCTCCGTCGTCGGGGAACTCATCGGCGACTACGGCTTCCGCAGCGATGACTCGATGTGGACCCAGCTCAACGACGACTCGTATGCGTTCGACCCGGTCCTCGATGATGGCGCTCTCACCGGCGGCAATATCGGGGTTGCGGTGCGGATTCCCGCGGAGCTCGCAGCAAGCCTCGATCCTCCCGGTGGCTACCGCGTTCGGGGCCCAGTGGTCGAGGCAACCGGTGTCTGGAAGTACCACGACCCAGACCGGGGCGGCGAAACCTACATCGACGTCGTAGGGCTGACCGTCGTCGAGTCGGGACGGGGTCTGACCGAACACCCGACCTGGTTGGTAGGCGCGTTCGGGTTCGTCCTGATAGCGTACGCAATCTTCATGAGGCTACGGAGTGGGCCTCGGCGCGGGTGAACTGTATGTCGTCTGATTAGCGGCACAACGCCCCGCAGCTAAAATCGCCAGGAACCGATTTCGAGTGGGAGTAACTCTGTGGAGATTTGGCTATACCTTGCCATGGGTTCTGCGCTGGCTGCGCTTGTCTTGGCTCTGACGTTTGCGCGTCAGGTAAACAGCGCCAGCCCCGGCAACGACCTCATGCAGGAGTTGATGGGCGCCATCCGTGAAGGCGCGATGGCGTTTATTCGGCGTGAATACACGGCCGTTACCGGCTTTGTTGTAATCATGGCTCTGCTTATCTTTGCCCTCCTCGACTGGGGGCGCCCCTGGGGTGCTGTCGCCTACGTTTTTGGTGCGGTCCTCTCGGCACTCGCCGGGTTCATCGGTATGCGAATTGCCACAGCGGCCAACGCTCGAACCGCTGAAGCCGCCCGCATCGGCGGCATCGACGCCGCTCTTCCGCTTGCGTTCCGCGGCGGCGGGGTCATGGGTTTCACTGTTGCCGGCCTTGGGCTTCTTGGCCTTAGTCTTGGCTACTGGTTCTTCGAGATCATGCTCGAGGACCCCCAATCGTTCGAGATCATCACGGCCATTGGCCTTGGTGGCTCGACCATTGCACTGTTCTCCCGTGTTGGCGGTGGTATCTATACCAAGGCAGCTGATGTCGGTGCAGACCTGGTCGGCAAGGTTGAAGCAGGCATCCCCGAGGATGACCCCCGCAACCCGGCAACTATCGCAGACAACGTTGGCGACAATGTCGGCGATGTCGCCGGTATGGGTGCGGATCTATTCGAGAGCTATGTCGGCTCCATGATCGCCCCGATCGCATTCGCCGCGTTTGCCTTCGCCGGTGAGGCGTTCCAGCCAGAAGCGTTCTTCTACCCGCTGATGATCGCCACTATCGGTACTGTTTCCTCGATTATCGGCTCATTCTTCGTCAAGCCGGGTAAGGGCAGCCTGGCTGCCGCCCTGCACCGTGGAACCTATGTGGCGATGGGTCTCACCGTCGCGGGGGTGGCGGTCATCACGCCAACGTTCTTCAGCGATGACGCTGGTGTCGACAACACCTGGGGCCTGGTGATCTCGGTGGTCGTCGGCCTTGCAGTCGGCTGGCTGATCGGTCAGATCTCTGAATGGTTCACCAGCGACCACCACAAGATCGTCAAAGAGATCGCTCGCCAATCACAGACCGGACCGGCGACTGTTGCCCTTGAAGGTATTGCGGAGGGAATGCGCTCCGCCGCTTTCTCCGTCATCGTTATTGCGTTTGGCATGCTTGGCGCCTACTGGGGCGGCGAAATGGCCTTCGATGTCGAACTTGCCGGGATCTACGGAATCGCCATTGCAGCCATTGGTGTTCTTTCGACACTTGGCATGACCGTTTCCGTTGACGCATACGGACCAATCGCTGACAACGCAGGTGGAATCGCTGAAATGGCGCATCTACCCCCCGAGGTCAGGGAGACCACCGATGCCCTCGACTCGCTCGGCAACACCACCGCGGCCGTTGCCAAGGGCTTTGCCATCGCTTCAGCGGCTGTCACGGCTCTAGCGTTGTTCTTCACCTTCCGCCAAGCGGTCATCACCGCAGGTGGAGAGCTCGATACCCTGAACATCTTGGAGATCGAAGTAATCGTCGGTCTCTTCCTTGGTGGAATGTTCCCGTTCCTGTTTGCCTCGATGACTATCAAAGCTGTTGGCCGCGCCGCCAACCAGATGATCGAAGAGGTAAGACGCCAGTTCCGTGAGATTCCTGGCTTGCGTGAGGGCAAGGAAGGTGTCAAGCCTGAGTACGCCAAGTGTGTCGACATCTCGACGACATCGGCGCTACGAGAGATGATCATCCCCGGTGCGATGGCTGTTGCCCTCCCGCTGGTGGTCGGCTTCATCAGCGTCAAGGCGCTTGGTGGGTTGCTGGCAGGTGCGCTCGTGACCGGCTTCCTGCTTGCCATCTTCATGGCCAACGCCGGTGGGGCGTGGGACAACGCCAAGAAGTTCATCGAGGCCGGTGCATATGGCGGCAAGGGCTCTGATTCCCACAAGGCTGCGGTCGTCGGTGACACGATCGGTGACCCGTTTAAGGACACCTCCGGTCCTGCGATGAACATCGTTATCAAGGTTATGACGATTGTCAGCCTGATCTTCGCTTCGGCGTTCGTCTAAGAATCAAACCTGGTCTGAGGAGGAAGACAGCCCCCGGCTTTGCCGGGGGCTGTCTGCGAGGAATGTTTCGGCGGCTCCGTCACGTGCAGAGACGGCGTCCGTGCGACGCAGGAAGCAGGCAAGAATCTGGCGTTGATTGGCCAGATAGATCTCACGAAATCGTTGATCCGCCCGATTGTCTTGCATCGCCTTCCCCTGTGACTCCTCAGAGGAGTTGTGTCCACTTGTCAGCCTATGTCAGGCGGCTGTTGCGGAACAGATCGCACTTCAGTGAGGGGTGCGGCCAACACCAAGCAGGTGGGGGCTGGCGCCGAGGATGCTGGGCTCATCCTCCAGGCGCTCGAGAAGCTCCAACAGCGCATCCTGCTTCTCTTCATCGACCATGCGTTCGTCGAGGTCAGCCGCCGACCACGCAATCCCTTCAACCGGGAGAACCTCGACGTCAACCAATCCGGCGCCTGTCATATCGGCAAAGAGGTCTTCCGGTCTGTGAAAGTATGAAGTGGTGAAGTATTGGGGATCGCCGGTCGGATTATTGTGCTTGCCGTGCTCCAAGTCATCAATGACTATCTCGGCGAACTCCGGATCGTCCCAGAAGCCGGCAGCGAGCCCGTCGATTGCCGGTGCGTAACGGGATATGGCAGCGGCGAAAACCGGCGCACCTGGCTTGGCCACTCGCACAGCCTCCTGGAGTGCGGTGAGTCGGTGCTTCCTTTTCTGCAAGTGATAGAGGGGGCCCAGCATCAGCACCGTGTCGTAGCGCTGGTTGGTTGCAGGAAGCTTGCGGGCGTCGCCAAGATGCGATGTGATTCCACGCTGGGTCGCTTGGTCGACATGTCTCTGCACGATGTCGATCAGCTCGACCTCGTATCCAGCCGCGGTTAGCCAATAGGCGTATACCCCGGGGCCACCGCCCACATCGAGAACACGCCCTGGGGGTTGCGGAAGGTAACGCTTGACCAGAATCTGCGTGCGGAGGAGCTCCAGCTGGCCAAGTCCGTCCCTAGAGAGCCGAGTGTCTTCGTCGTAACGGTTCTCATAGTGGGCGATGATGTCTTTGTGAGATTTCACCCTCCTAATCCTTGCGCATGTCGGGGTCGTTGGCGATTCGCTCCTCATCGGCCTTGCGGCGCTCCCAGTACTCAGCGGCCGCCTTCTTCCTCGCCGACTTCATCAGGAAGTAGAGCCCGAGGATCACAAGCCCGATCACCGCCCACAGCACCCGCGCCGAGGTTTCCTCGGGCAGGATCGAATCGGAATCCACAAAGGCGATCAAGATCATCAACATGAGGCCTAGCCTACGCCTTCCTCGATGCGGAGCTCCTGTTGGCAGTTGAGATCACATTCATTCGCCATGGCCAGACGACCGGCAATGCTGCCGGCCGTTGGCAGGGCCACACGAACTCGTCGCTGACGGCTGCGGGACAAGAGCAGGCTGCTCGCCTTGGTGCACGGCTTGCCCACAAGAAGTTCGATCTGGTGATTGCCAGCGATCTCGATCGGACTGTGGAGACCGCCTCCGCTTTGCAACGCCCCATGGAAAAGGACGAGCGATGGCGCGAGCCATTCTTCGGCGACTGGGAGGACCTCAAGTCGGAGGAGATTCAGGAGAGATATCCCGCGGACCTCGCCGCACTCTTCGAGGGAGAGGACATCGCGTTCGGCGGAGGGGAGCGCCTGTCCGGCGTGATGGAGCGCACCAAAGCCGCTCTTGACGATGTTGTCGATCGGGTCGGAGACGGCTCGGTTGCGGTTGTCAGCCACGGCATGGCGCTGCTTACGCTCGTTAGCGGACTGCTCGGGACCAAGCGTCCCAGCCCGTTGCGTCTTCTCGGCAACACGGCCATAGCCACGGTGAGCGTCGGCGGTTCCGTCGCTCTGCTGCGGTACAACGATCACACCCATCTCGACGAAGACGGAACTGCTCACTACGGACACAGTCCCGAGGACACGGAAGTGATTCTGGCCCGGCACGGCCAGACCACGTCGAATGTGGAGCGACGTTGGCAAGGGCATCAAGACGGAATGCTCAGTGAACTCGGACGAAGTCAGGCCGCGCTGCTGGGGGAATCCTTGACAAATGTCGATGCCTTGTATTCGTCGCCGCTGAGCCGTGCTGTCGACACAGCAGCGGAGATTGGCTGGCAGCAAGGTTTGGAGATCCAGCTCGAGTCTGGTCTGAAGGAGCGCGGTTTCGGGGCCTGGGAGGGGATGACAACCCGCGAGATCATGGATGCGTTCCCCGACGAGTATCAAGATTTTCGACGCGGGGTCGAAGCCACCCCCGGTGGCAACGGCGAAACGCTGCCCGATGTCAGACATCGGATCGCGGAGTCGATGAGAACGATTGTGAGCCGCCACCCAGGCAAAAACGTTGCCGTAGTCTCGCACGGTGGCGCTACCCGGGCCTGGGTTAGCGAGTTCCTCGGAATCAACAACGGGAGTCGCAACGGCCTCGGGATATTGGACAACACCGCACACGGTCGCGTTGCCTTCACCAGGCGCGGCCCAATCTTGGTCAACTGGAATTTGGCGCCGCATCTGACATGAGACTCCTGGTAATCACCAACGACTTTCCCCCCAAGCCCGGCGGTATCCAGACGTACTTGGGGAGCCTTCTCGACGCATATCCAGATCCAGTCCGAGTGCTTGCTCCTGCCGATGGACCGGCGATCGGCACCAGCAAGGGCGAGGAGATTGTTCGTCGTGGCAAGCGCCGGTTCATGTGGCCGACCAAGAGCGTTGTCGATTGGTTTATCGCCGAGGCTCGAGACTTCGAAGCCGACGCAGTATTCTTCGGAGCCCCTCATCCGCTGACTCGAGCGACGCCCCGTCTCAAGAACGAGCTGGGGATCCCCGTGGGGATTCTCTGTCACGGTGCCGAGGTAACGATCCCTGCCGCGATCCCCGGGGTGCGGTCCTGGCTAAGGAAGACGTTGCGATCGGCAGACGTCCTGTTTGCAGTCAGCCGGTTTACCCAGGGCAAAGTGAGCAAACTTACCGGCCGTGATGTCGTGCCGATCGGGGCCGGAGTCGAAGTTGACACGTTCACCCCTGCCGAGCCACCGCCGGAGAACACACCACCCCTCGTTGGATGTGTCAGCCGCTTTGTGCCACGCAAGGGTCAGGACCGTGTGATCGCCGCGGCCGACGAATTGAGGCGACATGGAACCGAAGTTGAGGTGCTCATCGTCGGCAAGGGCCGCACCGAGGCCAAGCTTCGCAAGCTCGCAGCCGATTCCGACGTCGATGTTCGGTTCGAGATCGACGTCCCGTGGAAGGATCTCGCCGGTCTGTACCGGTCGATGGATGTATTCTGCATGCCATGTCGCAGTCGGTGGGGTGGTCTCGAGGTGGAAGGTCTCGGACTGGTGTTCCTGGAAGCGGCCGCTGCAGGACTACCCGTCCTGGCCGGATCGTCAGGTGGCTCACCGGAGACAGTGCTGCCCGGTGAGACCGGATTTGTTGTTGACTCTGTCGCCGACATCGTCGAGGGTCTCGAGATCATCCTTGCCGACCCCGAAAGAGCCCGCCAAATGGGGGCTAAAGGGAGGCGCCGGGTCGCCGAGGAATACGTGTGGGATCGGGTCGTTGCGAACCTTCAAGGCGGCTTCCGGTCTTGACATCGGGGCAGATGTGTCGTAATCATCGTCCCCGCTCTACGTTTTCTAGTCGGCCCGCGGGACCGCGTCCTGCCAACGAATGTCACCAAAACTCGTAATTGTTGAATCACCGGCGAAAGCCAAGATCATCTCTGGGTACCTGGGAGATGACTACGTCGTTGAGTCGTCCATCGGACACATCCGGGACATTCCTGCCAAAGCCGCCGACGCACCGAAGAGTCTGCAAGAGGAGTGGCGGCGGACTCGCTACGGCGTTGATGTCGACAATGACTTCAAGCCTCTCTACGTTGTGACGCCGGACAAGAAGCAGCAGGTCACGAAACTCAAGCGTCTCATGAAGGATGCTGATGAGCTGCTCCTCGCCACTGATGAGGATCGTGAAGGAGAAGCCATAGCCTGGCACCTCATCGAGACTCTCAATCCCCGTATTCCCATCCGGCGGATGGTGTTTCACGAAATCACACCGGCCGCAATTGCGGAAGCCGCCTCACACCCTCGTGAGCTCGACAGAGGCTTGGTCGATGCTCAGGAGGCACGCCGAATCCTCGACAGGCTCTACGGCTATGAGGTGTCGCCGGTTCTGTGGCGCAAGGTCAAGCGAGGTCTCTCGGCGGGTCGAGTGCAGTCCCCGGCCACGCGTATCGTGGTGGACCGCGAGCGGGAACGCATGGCGTTCGTCGCCGCCGGCTATTGGGATCTTGTCGGCACCTTCGACACAGACAAGGGTGCCTTCGATGCCACTCTCGTTGCGATCGATGGTCAGGCCATTGCCACTGGCCGTGACTTTGATGAGCAGGGCAAGGCCAAGACCGACAAGAAGCTCATTCTCAACGAGAAGCAGGCTGTTGAGCTGGCCACCAAGCTGCTGACCGCACCCGCCGAGGTTGCTTCCGTCGAAGCCAAGCCATACACCCGCCGCCCCTACCCACCGTTCCGCACCTCGACCATGCAGCAAGAGGCAGGCCGCAAACTCCGCTTCGGAGCTCGCCGCACCATGTCTGCCGCACAGCGGCTTTACGAGGGTGGGTTCATCACCTACATGAGAACCGACTCGTTGACGTTGTCGGCAGCAGCCATCGATGCAGCCCGCAGCCTCGTAGCCGACAAGTACGGAGCCGAGTATCTGCCCGACAAGCCCCGTTCCTACAAGTCAAAGGTCAAGAACGCCCAGGAGGCACACGAGGCCATTCGGCCCGCCGGCGAGACGTTCAAATCGCCAAAGACGATTGCAGGCCAGTTCGGGGCCACTTCTGACGAGGCGAAGCTCTACGACCTCATCTGGAAGCGCACCGTTGCGTCGCAGATGAAGGATGCCAAAGGGGAGAGCGTCAAAGTGGTGGTTGTCGCAACTCCGCAGGGCGAGGTGTCAAGCCAGTTCGCTGCATCCGGCACCACGATCCTGTTCCCGGGGTTCCTACGCGCATATGTGGAGGGCACCGATGATCCCGAGGCTGCCCTCGACGATCAGGAGCGACATCTTCCTGCGGTCGCCAAGGGCGACACGGTCACCCCCGCCGCGATCGAGCCAAAGGGACACGAGACAAAGCCCCCGGCCCGCTACACCGAGGCTTCGCTTGTGAAGCGCCTCGAGGAGCTGGAAATTGGACGCCCTTCGACCTACGCGTCGATCATCAGCACCATTCAGGATCGTGGCTATGTCTACAAGAAAGGCAGTGCGTTGGTGCCGACTTTCACCGCTTTTGCGGTTGTGGCGCTGATGGAGCAACACTTCTCGGATCTGGTTGATCTGGCGTTCACCGCCCGCATGGAAGATGATCTCGATCAGATCGCCAGCGGTGATATGGAGCCCATCCCGTGGCTCAAGCGCTTCTACTTCGGCAACGGTCATCCGGGGTTGAAGGCTCTGGTCTCGGCCAACATCGAAGAGATCGATGCGCGAGAGATCAACTCGATTCCCATCGGCGAAGACTCCGCCGGCAAAACCGTTGTGGCTCGCTCTGGCAAGTTTGGGCCCTATGTTCAGCGCGGCGATGAGACTGCCAGCATCCCCCTTGACCTGCCTCCTGACGAGTTGTCTGTCGAAAAAGCCATCGAGTTCCTGGAGGCTCCCAGCGGTGACCGAACCCTGGGCACCGACCCGCAAACGGGCTTGGAGGTATCGGTGCGCAACGGCCGTTTTGGCCCATACATCCAGCTCGGCGAGCAGGAGCCGGACAGCAAGCTCAAGCCAAAGCGGTCATCGCTCTTCAAGGACATGAGCGAGGAATCGGTGACCCTCGAGGACGCCCTGAAGCTGCTGAGTATTCCCCGGGTTGTTGGCAAACACCCAGAAGACGATGCCGACATTGTGGCGCTCAACGGTCGGTACGGGCCCTACATCACATGGGGCAAGGAGAGCAGAAGCCTCGAGACCGAGCAGCAACTATTCAGCATCGATGTGGAAGATGCCGTACGGCGCCTCAAGGAACCCAAAAAGCGCGGCCGTCGCGCTGCCGCCCCACCGCTCAAAGAGGTCGGCGACGATCCGAACTCGGGCAAGCCGGTGGTGGTCAAGGAAGGCCGGTTCGGGCCATACGTGACCGATGGCGAGACGAATGCATCGTTGCGTGTTGCCGACACCATTGAGGCCATGACGATCGAGCGCGCAGCCGAGCTGCTCCAATTGCGACGCGAACGGGTCGCCGCACAGGGCGGTGCCAAGGCAAAAACCACCAAAAGGAAGCCGGCAAAGAAGAAGGCCACCGCTAAGAAGAAGGCCCCTGCAAAGAAGAAGGCGCCCGCAAAGAAGAAGTGACGACTTCGTATTCACGGTCGGCCATCTTCGAACACCGTAGTGGGCCAGCCCGGCACTAGGGTTCTCTGCGATGACCCCTGAGGACACCGCCCCCCGCTCTACCAGATCGTTGATGACGACTGGGCCGTTCGCCCGATTCTTCTGGGCTGCGGTTATCGGTTCAACAGGCGACTGGGTAACGGTCCTCGCCCTGCTCACCCTGGCCAACCGCATCGGATCACAAGAAGGCATCCTTGTTGCTTTGATGTCTCGGATCCTGCCGGGCCTACTGCTGGGTGGTCTGGTCGGGGTGGTCTCCGATCGCATGGATCGACGCAAACTTGTCGTGTTTGCCGACATTGGCCGCGGCGTGGTGGTGCCCTTCCTGATATTCGTCGATTCTCTTCCAATGCTGGTCGCTCTCACGTTGATTCTGGAGTTACTCAGCCTGCTCGGCCAGCCGCCTCGGACCGCCATGGTTCCCCGTCTGGTTCGATCCGAGAACCTCGTCGGCGCCAACAGCATGATGTTGGCTGCCGCATATGGGACGTTCCCGGTCGGCGCTTTGATGCTGTTGATGATCAAAGGTCTGCCAGACCTCTCTTTAGGCGGCCTTGTTCCTGCAGGAAATGAGGGTTTCGTTCTTGCTTTCGCCCTTGATGCGCTCACATTCATCGCATCGGGGCTCCTTATTGCTTCGCTGCCAAAGATGGTTGCTCCGCTCGCTGAGGGGAACGGCAACAACAGCGTTGATTTGAAGGGAGGGTGGAAGGACTTCACCGAAGGTATGAAGTTCCTCGGTAGCGATCCATCGGTGCGCCGGGTCATCATCGGCATGACGACAGCACTCTTTGGCGGAGGCGCCGTCATTGTGCTGGGACTGGATTTCGTGAACAACGTGCTCAACGCCGATGACGCAGGGTTCTTCGCCATCATTGCCATGTTGGGCGTCGGTGCTGTGATCGGGCTTGTGGTGCTCTCGGTCTACGAAGATCGATTTGCCCGTAGGGACATCGCGTTCGGGGTGGCTACAACACTTACCGGTCTCGGCCTATCGGCTGCGGCCATGGTGAATACCGTTCCCGGCGCCGCGGCCTGGATGATGGTCATGGGGTTTGGTGCGGGCGCCTCCTACCTGATGGGGTTGACCCATCTCCACGAGTATGTGGGCGATGAGATGCGGGGTCGGGTGTTCGCCACTTTGTTCACCCTGATGCGGGTTGGTCTCTTTGTTGCGATGGCGGTCGCGGTGCCTCTGGTTGATGCCGTCGGTTGGGTGAATTTTGGGCGGCTCGATGATCCAACCCGGGTAGTGCTCTTCCTCGGAGGTCTTACGACCCTGACCTCGGGTCTGACGGTTCTGCTGACGCTACGGTCCGGGTTCCAGACACCGACCCTCGGCAGGGAGACGCAAGACATCATCTCAGCAGCCAATCGGGCCCGGCGTAGTCGGCAACCAAGCGGGCAGAAGAACGTCGAACCTGAAGACAAGGACGCACCGTGACCGGCCACTACATAGCTTTCGAAGGCATCGAGGGAACCGGCAAGTCCACCTTGGCCGGTCTACTTACCGCACATCTCGAGGCCATGGGCAAGGACGTCTTGCGAGTAAGGGAACCCGGCGGCACAGAAACCGGGGAGCGGATTCGAGGCGTGCTGCTCGACCCCGGTGGGTCGGTGTCGCCGTGGAGCGAAGCCTTGCTATTTGCCGCGGCCCGTGCCCAACTTGCCCACGAACTGGTTGGGCCGGCCCTCGAGTCCGGCAGTTGGGTTGTCACGGACCGGTCGGTGTACTCGTCCTTGGCCTATCAAGGAGCAGGGCGCGGTCTTGGGGTGGCGGAGGTAAGAGCGGTCAACGAGCCAGGGCTCGGTGACGTGTGGCCTGAACTGGTTGTGCTGCTCACCGTCGATGCGGCCACCGGGTTGGTACGTCAGGAGGATGCTGACCGCATTGGGGCCGAAGGCGTTGCCTTTCAAACGACCGTCGGCGATACATTCGAAGAACTGGCGCTCGCCGATCCAGATCGGTTCGTTGTCGTTGACGCTTCGCCTGACCTGGATACCGTTTGGAAGCAAGTGCTGCAACATGTGGAGGGGCGATGGGTGATCTCTTCCGAGATGTAATTGGTCATGAAGGCGTTGCCGGTGTCCTCGCCGAGGACATAGATACGCCTGCCCACGCCTACCTGTTTGTTGGTCCGCTCGGCGTGGGGAAAGCCGCCGTGGCGCGTCGTTTTGCGGCGGGACTGATATGTGGTGATGACGAGCAATGTCAGAGTCGGGTGCTGCGGGGTCTGCACCCCGATGTTGTCGGAGTCGAGCCCGACGGGAGGTCAGCGATCACAGTCGACCAGGCGCGCAACACCGTCGCTCTTGCCAACCTGGCTCCGGTCGAAAGCGATCGCAAGATCTTCATCCTCGAAGAGGGTGGGGCGATGAACGATGAAGCTGCCAACGCCCTGCTCAAGACGCTCGAGGAACCAACTTCCTCGACGATCTTTCTCGTCGTGGCGGAGTCAGAAGATGATCTTCCGTCGACTGTTGCCAGCCGGTGCCGCACCGTTGTGTTCGGTCGGGTCCCCGAGGCTGATGTTGCCGCCGGTCTGGAGGCGCAGGGTGTCGATGCGGAGCGGGCCGAGCAGGCTGCCCGAATCTCTGGGGGTAGGCCCGGCCTCGCCATTTCGCTGGCAACCCGTGCGGATGTCGCCGCGTTCCGAAACGTGTGGATGAGTGTTCCGCTGCGTCTGTCCGAGCACCCAGGCGATGGCTACCGGCTTGCCGATGAAGTTACAGCTGCTGCTGACCCGCTCATGGCTGCACTCAAGGAACGCCTGGTCGAGGAAGCCGCAACCCTCGAAGCTGAGGGAGGGCTGAGCAAGGCAGTCGAGCAGAGACATACCCGCGAGCTGAAGCGAGCAATCATCGGGTTGCACGTGTCTGGGCTCGAGATTCTGTCGGGGTTCTATCGCGATGCCGCCGCAGCCCAGCTGGGCGCACCGGTTCACAATCCGGATATCCCGGCGCCGGCGCTGACTCGCATCCCGCCACGACGGGCCCTGCTCAACGCCGATCGTGTGCTCGACGCCATTGACGCCATCGAGTCCAATCAACGTCCGCAGCTGGCGCTGGCTGCCCTATTTGCCGACATTGGCGGGTCGTAGCGTGCAGCGCGGTCCGGGGCCGGGGGCCTATGGCTTTGTGAAGGTGATGCGACACCCGGTGGGCTGGTTGACCAAGGCCTTCCTTGCGGGCGAGTTCAGCGGCCGGGAGCATCTTCCTGACAATGGCCCGTACATTGTTGCTGCGAATCACCTGTCGCTGGTTGATCCGGTGTTCGTCACTCTCGGTATTGGCAAGCTGGTCAGGTTCCTCGCGCTTGATGATCTCTTTGAACAGAACCGGTTCCTCGAAGAGATGATTTACTACTTCGGGTCAATCCCGATTTCGAGGGATCGGCCGCCGCTTGGGGCCATGAAACATGCGCTCGAGATATTGGATGAGGGAGAAATCCTTGGCGTCTATCCCGAGGGGGCGCGGGCTGCGCATTGGGGGGAGCGAACCATCAAGCGGGGACCGGCTTGGCTGTCTCTCGCCACGGGGGCGCCGATCATCCCGTGTGCCTTGACGGGTACGGAAGCGACGCTGAGTCCCGACCAACCGCGAGTTCGCGTTCCTTCTGTGCGACTGTCATTCCATCCAGCGCTGCATCCGGGTTCGTACCTTGATTGTGAGGACCCGTTGCAGGTCATGATGAGTGACTGGGTGGCGGTTCTCGACGAGCAACTGGCGCATTGGCATCGGAGAGACAAGACGTGAAAGTACTTGTCACCGGAGCGAGCGGGTTGATCGGGACAGCATTGCGGCGCTCGCTCGAGTCGGATGATCATGATGTGACTTGCCTAGTCCGTGGTGAGCCCATCACACCCTCGCAGCGGTTCTGGGATCCTGCTGCGGGCACGCTCGATGTCGCTCACGTCGATGGGTTCGATGCCGTCGTTCACCTCGCCGGTGCGGGTATCGGAGATCGCAGATGGTCAGATGAACGCAAGCGCCTCATCCTCGACTCGAGGGTTCAGGGGACAGAACTCCTGACGAAGCGGCTGGCGAGTGCGGACAGCAAGCCGCGTGTACTGATCTCGGGATCGGCCATCGGATTTTATGGCGACCGCACCGATCCCGTCACTGAAGATGACGGGTCCGCGGATCCTCCCGATTTCCTGTCAGATGTGTGCGTTGCATGGGAGGACGCAACTGCGGATGCCACCGCAGCAGGAATTCGTACCGTTCCTGTTCGAACGGGACTCGTCCTTGCCAAATCCGGTGGGGCGCTCGGCAAGTTGTTGCTCCCTTTTCGATTAGGTGTCGGTGGTCGCCTCGGTTCTGGAGAGACATGGTGGAGCTGGATAACACTCGACGATCACGTGCGAGCTATCCGCCACCTCATCGAATACCCAGTGAAGGGGCCGGTCAACCTGACTGCCCCCAACCCTGCAACGAACGCCGAGGTGACCAAGGCCCTTGGCAAGGCACTGAGCCGACCGACGGTGCTGCCGGTGCCGCGTGCGGGCCTGCGTCTACTGCTGGGCAAGGAGTTGGCTGATGCGCTGCTATTCACCTCCAATCGGGTTCTTCCCGCCAAGCTCGAGGCGTCTGGGTTCAAATTCGCTCACTCCACGATTGATCAAGCCCTCCGTGCCGTTCTAGATTGACGCCCCTGGCGCTGCGCTAGCATTGCGCACCCTTCGCCGGGGTAGCTCAGTCGGTAGAGCGACGCACTCGTAATGCGTAGGTCACGGGTTCGATTCCCGTCTCCGGCTCCAACTTTCGCATATGTGGTTTCTGCCGTTAGGTTGGCATTGGAACCTCTTGAGGAGCGTCGATGGCCGAGCAAGCCGATTTCGAGCGTGACGCAATGGAATACGCACCGCAGCTGTATTCCGCCGCGCTCCGGATGACGCGCAATCCGGCGGATGCGGAAGATGTTGTCCAAGAGACATATCTGAAGGCATATCGGGCTTACGGCACCTTCCAAGAGGGGACCAATCTCAAGGCCTGGCTCTACAGGATTCTGACCAACACCTACATCAATCGTTATCGCAAGCAGCAACGCCGGCCATCGGAGGTCGAGCTGGGTGAGCTCCAGGATCTCTATCTGTTCCGACGCTTGGGCGAAGCTTCCGGCGCCGAACGCAGCACCGAGGAGTCGGTTCTCGAAGCAATGGTCGACACCGACATCAAAGCCGCGCTGGAGTCGCTTCCTGAGCGATTCCGGATGCCGGTTCTCCTTGCCGATGTCGAGGGTTTTTCCTACAAGGAGATAGCCGAAATCACTGATGTTCCGATCGGAACCGTGATGTCACGGCTACATAGGGGAAGAAAAGCGCTCCAAAAGAAGTTGTGGTCATTGGCTGAGCAACGCGGACTTACGGGACCAGGCCAATGAAAGCTGAATGCGACCACGCGGTCGACTATCTGTACCAATACATCGACGAGGAGCTGACATGGTCACGCCGGCTCCGGATTCGGTGGCATCTGAAACGCTGTGGCCATTGTGTTGATGCCTTTGATTTCGAGGCTCGGCTCAAAGAGCGGATGCGAGAATGTGGCAAAGATGAGCCATCTCAGGAACTTTTCGACCGTATCCGTGCGTTAATAGACAAAGAGACAGCTGAGTCTCAGGACACCTGAGCCAGCCGCGTCGGCCAATCCGCACCTGCGGATCGAGAAAGTGAAACGCACCAAATGTCTGATAACACCCTCAAGGGCAAGCGCATTCTGAGCACTGCCCGACCCCCAAAAGCATCAAGCGAACAGCGTCACTGCGCCAAGAGCGAGTGCGACACCCTTCTTTCGCGGTACAACCGTCGAGAGTTTTGCTACGCCCACGCTCCCACCAAGTTCCCCCGTCTCCGTGGCCGCGTAGTCCCCGAGCTCTAAGGACCGGGAGGGGGAAGACGCAAGCACCCCACCCGGGAAGGCGCGAGACGTGGCTGGCTCGGGGCGTGGTGACTGACTATCGTCTCGTTCGATGAAGAAGCCACTTGAAAACGTCATTCGCGGTCTTGTGCTGCTGTTGTTGTTCGTGCCGGCTCCGCTTGCGATAGTTGGTGCGCCAGCCGCCGTTGCCGATGTCTCGGCGCAGGTTGTCGCTGCCGAGCCTGCGGTGGTGGTTCCCGAGTCTGAAGAGGAAGCCGCGGAGGATCCTTGGACCGCACGATTCCTCGCTCCAATCGGTGCGGTGCTCGGTGCCGTTGCCGTTGGGTCGGCTGTGGCCTACTACGTGGTGCGGATTCGTGGGCGCTACCGCGTCGTCTAGACCGGACAGTACTTTCGAACGACCCTGAGAGTCTTTAGGCGTAGTACTTTGCTTTCCATGGCCACCACCAATTGGGACGGCGCAGTTTCGATAGCGAGACGATTCGCCGGGAATTACCCACTAGAAGGCACCTATCACGAAGCCCGCTTTGCGCGGCAGGCACCGCTGATGGTCGAACGAGCCACCGCCCTTGTGTCCGCAGAGACCGGTCTCGAAGCTCCCGGCACACCGGATATTGCTGTAGTCAGTCGTGTCGAGTGGGTCGAGAACAACATCGCCTCATTCTCTGAGCTGATGGCCCCGGTTACAGATCGACTTGGCGAGACCAAGAGCGTGGGACGCAACGCCGCGGGTCGCCTCATGTCTGCTGAGCTCGGTGCTTTGCTCGGGTTTCTGTCTCGGCGTGTTCTCGGTCAATACGAACTGGTGCTTCCGACGAGCGACGGTGGCGACGGTGACACCGTCATGTTTGTCGGGGCCAACGTCCTTGCGATCGAACGGAGATTCGAGTTCCGCCCCGCTGAATTCCGCTTCTGGGTGGCCTTGCACGAATCGACTCACCGCCTGCAGTTCCAGGGGGTCCCCTGGCTTCGCTCCTACTTCCTGGGACTCGTCGAGGAACTTGTCAACGCTTCGAAACCCGAGCCGGGTCGGATGTCTCGTCTTGCGGAGGAGGTGCGTCAGGCGTCATCACAGGGTCGGCCCCTCGTCGATGAGCAAGGGCTATTCGGGCTGCTGGCCACGCCAGATCAGCGTGAGGTCATCGGAAAGGTGCAAGCGCTCATGTCGCTGCTCGAAGGCCACGGTCACGTCGTCATGGATCGAATCGGAGAGCGCGAGTTGGTTAGCCAGGCTCGGATGTCGCGCATTCTGGCGTCACGGCGCAATGACCCCCGCACCGCAATGTTCATGAGGCTTGTTGGGCTCGAGATGAAGATGAAGCAGTACGAGATGGGCGCAAAGTTCATCGAGGGTGTGGAGCGGCAGGCTGGTTGGTCTGCCTTGGATGCGGCGTGGCTGCGACCCTCGAACCTCCCAACGCTCGCCGAAATCGAGGACCCGGTCTCATGGCTGTACCGGGTGGGTTGAGTCAGTTCGGCAACGAGGTATGCGCGGCCGTAGCACGGCTCCCTGCCGGACCAGTCGTCGTGGCCATCTCCGGTGGTGCCGACTCGGCGGTCGCTGCCTGGGCATGTCATACGGTGCGGCCGCAGGGCCGGGTGCGAGCCGTACACGTGAACCACGGATGGGCGGCATCTGACCGGCTCCAGCAAGCAGCGGTTGCGATCGCCGAGAAGCTGAGCGTTCCGCTCGAGATCGCGGCGGTGACCCCAGAGGAGGGGCCGTCGCCCGAAGGTGCCGCTCGCGAAGTCCGTCTGGCCGCTCTTGTTGCGGCTGCAGGTGGTGACCTGATTGTCATGGGCCACCACGCCGATGATGCGGCCGAAACCGTCGTAGGCAATCTATTGCGCGGAGCAGGCGCCACCGGTCTTGCCGGCATCACGCCGGAGCGCTTGCCATTTGTTCGGCCGCTGATTGGGTTCCGCAGACAGGACCTGCGTGATTTGGCAACCGAGCTCGAGCTGCCCTTTCTCGATGATCCGAGCAACGATGATCGGGAAATCCGTCGCAACGTAATCAGGCACGACATTCTGCCCGAACTCGATAGCCATATCGATGGGGAGTTGGTCGAGATCGTCGGGAGAAGCGCACAACACCTGGCTGCCGACGATGCCTATCTGGACGAGGTGACGCCTCCTGATATCGCGGTGGTGGACGGCGACACGACGCTGCTTGCGGTGGCACCCTTGGTAACCGTCCCTGCCGTCCTGGCCAAGCGTGCGATCCGGGCGGCGCTCCGCAAAGTCCACCCGCCCTATCCCGGCACTACCCGTGAGGTCGAGGCGGTCCTAGCTGTGACGCTCGGCAGCACACCGCGCCGAGATCTGGGTGGCGGGTACGTGGTTGAGAAGGAGGGGCCATATGTCGCAATTCACAAGCCCGAGGAACCGATCATCCCCGAGCCGATCGAGCTGACTGTGCCCAGCCGTGTTGTTTTTGGCTCTCACATCGTCACGGTTATGCCGGTAACGACTGGCACCGGGACGCACATGTCGCACGATTGGTGTCGTCTCGCTCTGCCTTCCGGCAGGCTCGCCGTGCGAGCCCCGCAGCGTGGCGACCGTATCGACATTGGGACCGGGAGTAAGAAGGTTGCCGACGCCTTGAACGAGGCTGGGATCGCAGTTCGGAGGAGGCCAGCTTGGCCGCTGGTCGAGTCCCGTGGCAGAATCGCCTGGGTAGCGGGCGTTCGGGTCGCGGCATGGGCACGCGTCGAGACGTCGCTGAGTACATGGATTGAGTTTGAAAGGCAGACAACGTGAAGGTTGCAAGAGTCCTCATCTCGGAAGACGAGATCCAAGCCAAGCTAGCTGAGATGGGTGCGGCCATCACCAAAGACTACGAGGGCAGGGATGTACTGATGATCGGCGTCCTCAAGGGCGCGTTTGTGGTCATGGCAGACCTTGCTCGTCATGTGCGGCTACCCGTCGAGACGGACTTCATGGCGGTCTCGTCGTACCACGGCGGCACCCACAGCTCGGGGGTTGTGCGCATCGTCAAGGACCTCGACCAAGAGATCGCCGGTCGCAACGTCCTCATCGTCGAAGACATCATCGACACCGGCCACACCCTCAAATACCTGCTCCGTACGCTTGCGGTCCGCAAGCCGGCCACGCTTTCTCTTGCCTCGCTCCTGATCAAGGACGATGTTGAGCGCCCCCACTTCGATATTCAATACGAGGGTTTTCACATTCCCAACGAATTCGTTGTTGGCTACGGTCTCGACTACAACGAGCAGTACCGGAATCTTCCCTACATCGGAGTTATGGACACGGATTCGACGTCGTCGCCAACCGATGTTCAGGAAGGCTTCAAACTCGCCGAGTAACCACAATGCGTTTTGGCGCCTAGCTAGCGTTGCCGATCGCATATGATGGGTCGCCCCGGCGGCCAACAACCAACAAACAACCAACTTGAAGCACCTAGGAGCGAAGTGAACCGAACCGCCCGCACGATCCTTGTTTACATGGTCGTCGCCATCCTCGTGATGATGGCGGTGAACGTGTTCTTACAGGACGCCAACGAGCCAGAGGAGCTTTCGCTCAGCGAGTTCCAGACCGCGCTTGCGGCCGGTGACATCGCCAGCCTGGAGATGAAGACCCGGTCCGATGAGATTCTTGGCGAGTTTGCTGAGGGTGCGGTTGTCGAGGGAGCCAATTCCGAATTCAGGACGGTCTATCCGGGCGAGTTCGAGGGTCAGCTGACGGAGATCATCGATAGTTCTGGTCTTGAAGAATTCGTCGTCAACAACGAGAACCCTTCCGCCCTGGCCTGGTTCTTCACCTCGATCTTTCCTTATCTTTTGATCTTCGGAATCTTCATCTTCTTCCTGTCCCAGATGCAGGGCGGTGGAAACCGCGTGATGCAATTTGGCAAGGCGAAGGCGAAGCAAGTCAATAAGGACACACCCAAGGTCACCTTCAAAGATGTTGCTGGTGCCGACGAAGCGGTTGAGGAACTCGAAGAGATCAAGGACTTCTTGGCGAGTCCCGGCAAGTTCCGGGCCATCGGTGCCAAGATTCCCAGGGGCGTCCTGCTGTTCGGCCCTCCCGGAACCGGCAAGACCCTGCTGGCCCGCGCCGTCGCCGGTGAGGCCGGCGTTCCGTTCTTCAGTATCTCTGGCTCGGATTTCGTAGAGATGTTTGTCGGTGTTGGCGCCTCGAGAGTTCGCGATCTCTTTGAGCAGGCCAAGCAGAACGGGCCGGCCATCGTGTTCATCGATGAGATCGATGCTGTCGGGCGTCATCGTGGTGCCGGTCTTGGTGGTGGCCATGACGAGCGTGAGCAGACGCTGAACCAGTTGCTCGTCGAGTTGGATGGCTTTGATGTCAATACCGGGGTCATCGTGATCGCAGCCACCAACCGTCCCGACATTCTCGATCCTGCGCTGCTCCGACCTGGTCGTTTTGATCGCCAGGTTGTTGTTGACCGGCCCGATCTCAAGGGTCGCGAGGCGATCCTCGAGGTGCACTCAAAAGGCAAGCCGCTTGACGAAGGTATCTTGCTCGAGGCACTGGCCCGGCAAACGCCCGGGTTCACCGGCGCCGATCTGGCCAACCTCATCAACGAAGCTGCCTTGTTGGCCGCCCGGCGTGACAAGAAGCTGATCTCGATGAGCGAGCTGGAAGAAGCGATTGACCGAGTCATTGCCGGTCCGGAACGCAAGAGCCGTGTCATGCCTGAGGAGGCACGCAAGCTCACCGCATATCACGAGGGTGGGCATGCGCTCGTTGGTTTTGCACTGCCCAACCTGGCTCCAATCCACAAAGTCACGATCATCCCCAGGGGAAGGGCCGGCGGCTACACCCTTGCCCTTCCTGTCGAGGACAAGAGCTATGACCGCCGCAGTGAATTGGTGGATCAGCTTGCTTATGCACTGGGGGGCCGGACTGCAGAGGAGCAGGTCTTTGGCGACCCCAGCACCGGCGCCTCCGACGACATCCAGAAGGCCACGGAGCTGGCTCGGAAGATGGTCACGGAATACGGGATGAGCGATCGGCTCGGACCCCTGCGTTATGGAAAGCCCGAGTCGCAAGTCTTCCTGGGTCGTGACTACTCGAGTCGGCAGGAGATGTCAGATGACGTCGCTTCTGCGATCGACGACGAGATCAGGATGCTGATCAACCAAGCCCACGAGGAAGCGCGGTCGATCATCACCACACACCGCGATGCTCTCGACCGAATCGCTGAGGTGCTGTTGGACAAGGAGACCGTCGACGCTGACGAAGTGGCTGAGATCTTCGCTGATGTCCCGAAGTGGGAGCACACAGAAGCGGGTGCGCTGCGGATACGTCTGCCAGAGACGCCGGTGGTCAATGACGGCATGGTGGCATCTTCAGTGAAGGGCGAAGACCCCAAGCCACCACGGGTCTAGGAGATCGTTGTCGGTGGCGTGGCCCACATGCTGACTGAACAGCCTCGCAAAGGGTGGACGATCCGTGATCGTGTGCTGTCGACCGCCGACCACACCTTGATCATGGGAATCGTCAACACGACCCCCGATTCGTTTTCCGATGGCGGTCGCTACACCGCGGTTGAGGCCGCCGTCGCACACGGTCTTGCACTGTGGAGTCAGGGAGCCGACATCGTCGATGTTGGGGGAGAGTCGACCCGGCCTGGTGCCGAACCAGTTGCGGAGATCGAGGAGATGTCCCGGGTCGTGCCGGTCGTTCGTGACCTTGTTGCTCAAGACGTGGTCGTGAGCGTTGACACCATGAAAGCGGCGGTAGCCAATGCGGCGATTGCCGCCGGCGCCCACATCATCAACGATGTCACTGCCCTGGCCGATCCTGAAATGGTCGACGTGTGCGCCGCATCGGGTGTCGGTGTCGTGCTTATGCATATGCAGGGTGACCCCCAGACCATGCAGGCGAGCCCCGAGTACGGCGACGTTGTGGCAGAGGTCAGCTCGTTTCTTGAAGATCGGGCCCAGAACGTGATCGGCTCCGGAGTCGACGCATCCCGGATCTGCATTGACCCCGGTATCGGATTTGGGAAGACCTTCGACAACAACCTGGAGCTGCTCAGCGGTGTTGATCGCCTCGCCGGCATTGGGTATCCGCTTCTCGTCGGCACCTCTCGCAAAGGATTTCTTGGTGGAATCCTGCAAGATGCCGGATTTCCTACTACCGCAGAGCAACGTGACCCCGCGACAGCGGCTACGGTGGCGCTCGCAGTCGACGGCGGAGCGTCAGTGGTTCGCGTACACAATGTGGGCCATGCACTCCAGGCGGCGCGAACAGCCGACGCTATGGTTCGGGCTTCACGACGGAGGAATTGAGCAAAGTGGCAGGTCTGGAACCGCGAGGGTTCAAATGGGTTATCGCCGGTCGGCTGGCCATCTCAGAGCGGATTGGTGGCTATGGCTTCCAGCATCGCCGAGTTCGGCGTGAGGAAGAGATCATCTGGTTGGCTGAGCAAGGAGTCAACTCGGTTGTCTCCTTGATGGCCGGCAATCAGAACCAGGCCGCTTACGAGGGCGCCACGCTGGCCTTCTACCACTACCCGATCGAGGATGATCTCGATCCAGCCGAAGTCGACAGAGTCTTCGGTGTCCTCGATGACGCCATGAACGCACCGGGCGCCTCTGTCCTGGTGCACCGCGAGCTGATCGGTGACCTCCTCGTTGGATTGATGGGCGGCTATTTGGTGCATTCCGGTCTCGTCAAAGATCCGATCGTGGCCACCTCGATCATCCAGGAGATCTCTGGCCGTCCTCTTGGGCCAGAGGGTCGCGGTCTAATCCCGGACGCGGAGTAGCCGGTGATCCGAGCCGCAATCGGGCTCGGCTCCAATCTGGGCAATCGAGCCCGCCATATCGGTGACGCGGTTGGTGCTCTGTCCGGGTTGGGATCCCTGGTGGCCGTGTCGTCGCTTTATGAGACTGCGCCCGTGGGCGGCGCCGAGCAAGGACCCTATATCAACGCCGTTGCCATTCTCGACACAGACCTGCCGGTCCGTGAGCTACTCAAGCGATGCCTCGAGATTGAGAAGGAGCACGGCAGGGAACGTCGGGAGCGTTGGGGACCTCGGACGCTCGACCTCGATGTATTGCTGTACGGCGAGCAGATTGTGGCAGTGCCGGATCTCACGGTCCCGCACCCTCGTATTGCGGAACGCCGGTTTGTTCTGGAGCCGCTGTTGGAGATTTGGCCCGATGCTGTTTTGCCTGATGGAACGCCGATATCAGGGTTCCGCGCCGGTGTTGCCGATCAGGAGGTGCACAAACTTGACACCGTTGTGCCCGATCGCAGGACCTCAGTCGCAGTCCTGGTCGTGGTGACGCTGGCCGTCTTGGTGATTTGGTGGCTTGGCGACCTGCTGTTGTAGCCGGGAACTCTTCGAGTTCCTTGGGAGTCCCACTCTGGCGGGACTCCGGGGCGAAGGGTTTGTTAGTAGTCCAGCTTTGCGGGACTCCAGGGTGAGATCTCCTCCCCATCGACGGTGATGACCAGTTCGTTGCCTGCCTGCCGAAGCGATGTCTCGACTGCGGCGGGGTTGGCACCGCCGGCGAAGACGAAACCCAGATAGCGGTCGCCCTCGGGAAGCATCTCGACCCGGCGTCCGGTCGGGACGGTGATCGTGATGTCCTCAACACCGGGGACCTGTTGCGCCGCTGCCAGTCCGGCAACGCCGGTGAGCGTCCCGGTGGCGGGGATCGGCAGCATCAGCACGCCCGTTGCCGGCCGCGCCGGTGTGGTCTCGGGTGAGCGGATACCCAGCGCACTGCGCAGGATCATGATCTCCAGGGACTCCCCCAACAGGCCAAACGTGAACGCCCGCCCGCACAAGCCTCCGATACTGCGGGCCGCAATCTCGATGAGATAGCAAATGCCGTCGGGGTTGATTCTGACCTCGGCATGGACCGGGCCCATCACCAGCCCGATAGCCGCAGCGGCGTCCTCCACCAGCACAACGGCCTGCTGTACCAAGGAGGGGTCGTGTCGTGACGGCGTCACATACAGGGTCTCTTCGAAGAAGGGGCCTTCTAGGGGGTCGGGTTTGTCGATGATGGCAAGGACCTCGAGGTCGCCTTGGTCCAGCAAACCCTCGATCACGATCTCCTCGCCGGGGATGTATTGCTCAACCAGAAGCTCCTGGGTGGCAGGGAGGTCTGCCGCGTTGAGAATGGTGCGGATGCGGTTCTCGGCAACCGCGGCTTCTCTGGAGCTGTCGACCCTGATCACGCCGCGACTCGCGGAGAGCCCGGTCGGCTTGATTACAACGGGAAAGCCGATCTCAGTGGCGGCGGGAATGGCAGCACCCGGCGGGGCGGTGCGAAATTGCGGTTGACTGACCCCAGCAGCACCCAGCAGCCCACGAAGGACCGCCTTGTTTCGAGCCGCGGCGACGGCATCGATCGGATTGTGAGGAAGATTGAGTAGCTCTGCAGCCGTCGTTGCGGTGAGCACGGATTGGTCGTCGACTCCGATGACCGCATCGAGGTCGGGGAGACCGGCGACTAGGGCCCGTGCGGCAGCCATGGGGTTATCCAGGCAGACCTCGATGCCTTGATGGCCAGCGGGGTAATTGCCATCGCCGACCACGAATGCCTCAACCCGCAACAGGTTGGCTGCCTCCAGAAAGTCCGGAGTCCTGTAGCTGGATTGGCCGGCAACAATGGCGACACGCTTCATCGGTATCCTCTTCGAGAAGGGTGGAGGCCTACGATACGCCGATGCCAAACACCTTTGAACCGCTCGTTGCCATTGACGACAAGGCGAAATCAATGATTCTGGAGGTGCTCGAGCAGGAGCCCGACAGCGAGAGGCTTGGACTTGTGGTCAGTATTGCCGGGGTCGAGGGCACCGGGTTCAAATACAACCTCGCGATGATGCGGGTCGAAGATGCGGCACCCGACGACCTGATCATCGAGCACGGCGAGCTTTCGTTGATCATCCCCCCCGCCGATGTGGTCAACCTCACGGGTGCCACGATCAAGGCGTCCACAAATCTGCTGCAGCCGGGTTTGGTTCTCGATAACCCGAACGGCCTCAGCCCCAACATTCTTGGCGACAAGCCCCCGTCTGACCTTTCTGGCTCGGTGGTGGAGCGGGCGAACCAGGTTGTCAACGAGGTCATCAATCCTGCGATTGCATCCCACGGCGGCCGTGCGGAGATCGCCGGGGTGGAAGACGGCGTCGCCTATGTCCGGTTTGGAGGCGGCTGTCAGGGTTGTGGCATGGCGTCGGTGACCCTGTCGCAGGGAATCGAAGCAACGCTGGTTGAGATGGTCCCTGAGATCACCAAAGTGATCGATGCCACCGACCACGCCGGTGGCGAGAATCCGTACTACGAAGCCGCCAAGAAGTAGAAACCTCGACCGCCCTCAACCTCCATCAGCGGGCTGCGAGATCCTGGTGAGTTCCCCGACTCTAGAATCCGCGACCTATGACTGACCTTTGCCCCTCTTGTGGCGCACCTGCGGTGGGCGATGCCCGTTTCTGCACCAGCTGCGGAACCTCGCTCGCCGACGTATGCAGCTCGTGCGGTGCCGATATCCCCGCGGAATCACGCTTCTGCCCTTCCTGCGGATCTCCGACCGCGGTCGTCGATCCGGACACAGATGCAGGGCTCGAGGAACGGAAGGTGGTTTCGGTCCTCTTCGTTGACCTAGTTGGCTTCACCGCTCACACGGCGCAGTCGGATCCCGAAGATGTGCGAGCCCGACTCACCGTGTATCACCGCAAGATCCGTGAGGACGTGGAGCGGTTTGGTGGTCGAGTGGAGAAGCTGATGGGTGATGGTGTATTTGCCGTGTTTGGTGCTCCCGTTGCTCACGAGGACGATCCGGAGCGAGCGGTTCGTGCTGCGCTGCGAATGCAGAGATCGGTTGACGATCTGAATGCCGGCGATCCCGAACTCTCGCTGTCCATCCGAGTTGCGGTTACCACCGGTGAGGCGATCGTTCAGATTTCTGGGACTGATCGCGATCGGGAGGGGATCGTCGGTGATGTGGTCAACACCGCCTCCCGGCTCGAGCAGGTTGCTCCTCCTGGGGGTGTGGTTGTCGATGAGCGCACCTACCTATCGTCTCGTGAAGTTGTCATCTACGGGGATCTCGATCCGGTTGCGGTGAAAGGCAAGTCCGAGCCGGTGACGATCTGGCAGCCGCTCGAAGCTCGGAGTCGTTTTGGCGTTGACGTTGATCGGCGGCACTCGACACCGTTCGTCGGTCGCGATGCAGAGCTGAGCGCTCTTGTTGATGCGTTCGAGCGAACAGTTCGCGAACGCACCGTCCAGCTGGTCACGATTATCGGCGATCCCGGTGTGGGCAAGAGCCGCTTGCTGAACGAGTTTCGTGAAACCACTGATGCCCGCCCCGACATTGCATGGTGGCGTCAGGGTCGCTGTCTTCCTTACGGTGAGGGAATCACCTTCTGGGCGCTCGCCGAGATAGTCAAAGCGCACGCCGGCATTCTTGATTCTGATGCTGGAGCCGAAGCGAAGCTGCGGGCAGCAGTCAAGCCCCTATTCACCGACTCAACGACTGCTGACTGGGTAGAGGCGAGGCTCGCACTGCTGGCCGGTGTTGGCGGAGGAACGGACAACGTTGACCAAGCCGAATTATTCTCGGCATGGTCTCGATTCCTGGAGGCGCTCGCCGCACGAAACCCTCTGATTCTGGTGGTAGAGGATCTCCACTGGGCCGATGAGGCAATGTTGGATTTCTTGGAGCACCTGACGGACTGGGCGGTCGCATCGCCGATCCTTGTCATCACGACAGCCCGGCCCGAGTTCTACTCGGTACGCGGGAGCTGGGGCGGTGGCAAGCGCAATGCAGTCTCCGTGAGCCTGTCCCCGCTTGATAGTGAGCATGCCGCGGTCTTGCTGGGGGCACTGCTGGAGACGACAGTCTTGGACGCATCGGTGCAGCAGGCCATTTTGGAAAGATCGGAAGGCAATCCTCTCTATGTGACTGAGTTTGTGAGGCTGGCGGGCGATCAGGGCCTCTTGCAGGACGCCGCCGGTATCGAGGATTTGCCGCCGCCGGGTTCTGTGCAAGGCATCGTTGCCGCCCGGCTTGACCTTCTCGAACCCGAAGAGAAGGCGACACTGCAAGCAGCAGCGGTCGTCGGGAAGGTCTTCTGGCTTGGAGTTCTCCAGGCGATCCGGTCGGTACCTGACTCATCGGCGTTGCTGCGTGATCTGATTCGACGCGAACTCATCCGTCCGGTGCGGGATCCTTCGATGCTGGGTCAGGAGGAGTATGCGTTTACGCACAGCGTGATTCGTGATGTCGCCTATGGCCAGATTCCACGTGGCGATCGAGCTCATCTGCACGAGTCGGTTGCTAGCTGGATCGAAGCGGTTGCCGGTCCGCACGGCAGCGACGCTGCCGAACTGGTGGCATATCACCTGGGTGAAGCCATGCTCCTCTCGAGTGATCCTGATCCCGAGCTGCGAATGAAGTCCTATAGGGTCAATATGCAGGCGGGCGAGCGCTCCCGTGGTCTGAACCCAGTTGCCGGGGCTGGCTACTACCGCACCGCCGCTGACGTCGCTCAGTCCGGAAAGGACCGTGCCGTGGCGCTTCTCGAACTCGGCCGCCTGTCCCAGGACCCTGATGGAACTATGCCCCTGCTTGAAGAAGCGCTGGCGCTGTATCGCCACGAAGGGGATGTCGAGGGCGAGGCGGTGGCGCTCCATGCCATCGCCGCCTTCATGTGGTGGCGGGGTGACACGGCAGGCGCCGACGTGCATGGCATGGAGGCCATGCAGTTGGTCGACGACCTCCCCGTCGGCGCCGCCAAGGCAACGGTGCTGACCGGAAGAGTCTCGGCTTTCTTCCTCCGCGGTCAGGCCGCAGAGGCCCTCGACCTCGCGGAGAAGGCGGCGCCGGTCGTTGCCGCGGCGGGAACCATAGACGACCAGATTCGCTTGCTGTACTGCCGCGGGGGAGCGCTAGTAGAGCTAGGCGATTATTCGGGTGTGGAATTCATCGAGAACGCTGCTGAGATCGCCCTCGATCGCAACATGACGGGTGCGGCGACGACTGCTCTCAATAATCTGGCCACCGTCGTCGCATCGATGCGTAGCACCGGCGAGGCCCTGCTCCACATAGACAAGGGCCTACGCCTCTCCAAGGAGCGAGGTCTTCCGATCGCGGCCAACTGGCATAGTTTCACCAAGTCCGAGATCCTGATGCCCATGGGTCGCTGGGATGAGGCATTGGAGCTCACCGAACAGATCATGAACCGCGACGCCAAGACCGGCGGCAGTCAGGCCGGCACAGGGGCGGCATCAATTAGGGCTGCGATTCTGTTTCACCGTGGTCGGGAACGCGAGGCGCGCGAGCTGTTTGAACCACTGTTGGAGAACGCCAGGGAGATCAAGGACCAGCAGGTGTTGGCCCCGGTCCTGTCATTTGCTGTGGAGCTGGCGCACGACGTCGGTGATGGCGCCGCGGTGCTGGCCCTCAGCGAGGAGTACGACGAGGCAACGGCCGATGCTCCGGCCTTTCGCAGCTACTTCGTGGCGCCGGTCGCGGCGGCGTTGGCTGAGACGGGCCACGCCGACTTCCTACTACACCTGGTTCAGAGCACGCGGCCGGTCGGAGCCGTCGGTGAGGTTCAAGTGGCCCTCGCTCGCGGGATGCTGGAGTTCTCGTCCGGAGAGATGGACAAGGCTGTCGCACAGTTCTCAGGCGCAGCGGCCGCCGCCGACAAAGCGGGCCGGGTGCTTGATGGGCTGTTGGCCCGGATCGGGCAGGCACGAGCCTTCCTGGCGTTGGGCCGAGATGACGAAGCCTCCGACCTGCTGGCAAGTGCCCGCGCCATGGCTGAGTCGATGGGTGCGACCAGGTTGATCGCTCAAGTCGACGAGCTACAGGATGGATCACCAGGTCGTGCGGGCAAGATTTGACCGGAGCTTTCGTGCCGGCCCGGCTTGTTCTGGCTAGTGTCGAACTACCAGTCGTATCGAGGAGCATCCATGGATAAGGTCGAATTCCTCCGCAAGACGCCGCTTTTTGCGAGCTGCTCTGACAAAACTGTTGCGTCGATTGCGGATGTGGCCAAGACACGGCAGTTCGGCGCCGGTGACAGAATCATCCGTGAGGACAGCCAGAGCACGATGGGCTTCTACATCCTGTTGGAGGGTGAGGCCGAGGCGACCCGTGGCGAGCACCATCTCGCCGATTATGCCCCTGGGGACTACTTCGGGGAGATTGCTCTGCTGCTCGACGACATGCCACGTACCGCCACGGTGGCGGCAAAGTCGGATGTAAAGGTCCTTGCGGTTACTCGTTGGGACTTCAAAGCGCTACTCACCACAAACCCCGAGATTGCGGTTGACGTGATGGGGGTCCTTGCGCAACGTCTTGCCGCAACCGATCGAGAACTCAGTTCGTAGAACCCAGGTCTACAAGCAAAAAGCCCCGCAAATGCGGGGCTTTTTGCTTGTAGGGAACTCGTCTCGAGTTCCGGTGATCCAGTCGTCCTAGACGGCTACGCGGTCCTTGAGGCCCTTGGCGGGCTTGAACTTCGCATGCTTCTTGGCTGCGATCTGGATTGTTTCGCCGGTGGCAGGATTGCGACCTTGACGGGCCTTGCTGCGGCTCGTGTAGAACTTGCCAAAACCGCTGACACTGACCTCACGGTCGGCATCGAGCTCCACGGCGATGATGCCGTGACCTGACTCTGAGCTGAAAATGATGTCAATGACCTCGGCGGCCTTGGCCTGGCTTAGGTCGGCCTTGCCGGCGAGTTTCTTCGCCATCTCTGTCTTGTTCATAGTGAACTCCCTATCTCGACAAACCTTCGGGATGTGTTTCCCCGCTTTGCAAGCGACCAAGCTACACCCAAAACCCGCATAAACAGTGGATTTTTACCGCGGACTCGTTGTCGCGGTGTTTCAGGACACGGGCTCAAATCGAGCCTGGAAGAAGCGCAGCGACTCGGGCTCATAGGTGAAACGGAGCCCGGTGACGTCCTCGGGATGCTCCAACACCCCGATGACGGCCTCGGCGGTCACATCCATATGAGCCTGGGTGTAGACCCGACGGGGGATTGCGAGCCTCACCAGCTCCAGCTTCGGGTAGTGATGATCGCCGGTGACCTTGTCTCGTCCTGCCGATACGACTCCTCGCTCCATCCCGCGCACGCCGGACGCCAGGTAGAGAGCGGCGGTCAGCGCTTGTGCGGGGAACTGGTCATGAGGGATGTGCGGCAGAATCGCCTTGGCATCGATGAAGATGCCGTGACCGCCAACCGGCCGGATGATGGGTACTCCGGCCTTGATGAGGGCATCGCCCAGGTATTCGACCTGACCGACACGTGCGTGCACGTGGTCGTCGGTTTCCACCATTTCGCGGATCCCGCGGGCCAGAGCTTCCATGTCACGACCTGACATACCGCCATAGGTGTGGAGACCTTCAAACGCCACGAGCATTGCCCTGGCCGCCTTAGCCAGTTCAGGATCGCGTAGTGCCAGGAACCCACCGATATTGACGAGGTTGTCTTTCTTGGACGAAACGGTGGCTCCGTCGGAGTACGAGCAGATCTCGCGCACGATCTCGGCGACACTCTTTTCCATGTAGCCCGCTTCGCGCTGTTTGATGAACCAGGCGTTTTCCAGAGCCCGGGTCGCATCCAGCATCACCAGGATTCCGTTCTGGTGGCACATCTCGGCAGTAGCTTTGAGGTTGGCCATCGAGAGAGGCTGGCCGCCGGCCATGTTCACGTTGGTCTCAACCGAGATATACGGGATCTTGTCGGCGCCGACCTCGTCGATGAGCTTGCGCAGCTTGTCGAGATCGATGTTGCCCTTGAACGGG
Organism: bacterium; assembly: GCA_024228555.1. Taxonomy (GTDB): domain Bacteria; phylum Actinomycetota; class Acidimicrobiia; order Spongiisociales; family UBA5794; genus JAAETI01. Next base: position 126,511 of record JAAETI010000486.1, read on the forward strand.
TGCAGACTGGCCGGATCGTGGGCCTCGTCGACGATGACGTCGACAAACCTGCCCCCGGCATGCTCCTGATGGAATCGGGTGGTCGTGAAGTACATGTTGCCCGGCACGTAGTCGCCGTCCTTGATCAGGATTTGGCTGAGAATGTGTTCCGCACCGCGGCCTTGGTGGGTGGGGATCAACTCTTCGTAGCCGTAGACGTCCTCGACAGCGCTGACCAGGTTGTAGAAGCTCCTGCTACCGGCATAGGCCTCATCGCCCACCATCATTCCTGCCCACTGGTGGTCGGACATTGCTGAGGTACCCGAGTCGGTGAGCAAGTCGATGTAGACATCGTCGGCCCGTAGCAGGAACGAGTTGTAGCCAGCCTCTTTGATGGCGGCGACCCGTTCTTCCTTGGTGGTCATGCGGATCGGCTCGACGACCTTGATCTTGTAGGGCTCTGCCCAGCTGTGGTGGCTCACGCTCATGCCTTTCGTCTGACGTCGATTCTCCGGCCGGAGGCCCTAAATCGCAGTGTTTCTTCGAAGTTCTATCTCCGATAATATGTTTGTTGCGGATATCGTCAAGATCAACCGAAGGGTTTTCGGAATATGGTGTCATTTTCTCTGCTGGACCGAACAGATCGCGCCATCGTCGGGCTTCTACAGGACAATGCGCGCTTGTCGAACAAAGAGATCGCCGCCCAGGTCGGGGTTGCCCAATCCACCTGCTCAGAGCGGATCCGTCGTCTCGAGGCCGCTGGTGTCTTTCAAGGTTTCCACGCCGAAATCGACCCGGGGGTGGTTGGCGTTGGCCTGCAAGCCATGATCGCGGTCCGGTTACATCGCCACGAGACCACCCAGGTAGCACGATTCCGCAAGTACGCCGAGCAACTCCCTGAGGTGGTTGCGTTCTATCACATGGCGGGCAGCAACGACTTCCTCGTCCACGTCGTAGTGAGGGATTCTGACCACCTGCGTGATATCGCCATGGGGGCCTTCACTGCTCAGCCGGAGGTCGCACACATCGAAACGTCCATCATCTTCGAGCACACCCGGTTTGGTCTCCCGGACTACGGGTGATGCTGGGTGATGAAATCACCTTGCGAGTTCGATGAGATCGAACTCGGGGGCTGCAAGCACATAGCGAGGTCGTTGAGATCGAACTCGGGGGATGAAATCACCTTGCGAGTTCGATGAGATCGAACTCGGGGGATGAAATCACCTTACGAGGTCGATGAGATCGAGGCCAGGGGAGACGACCGGTATCGCATCGACACGATCTGGGGAAACGACGACGAGGAGTTGGGTACCTTCCGTCTCGTTGATGGCAGCAACGATTGCATCTACTGGTTGCGTTTCGGGAGTGTCGAGCCGCTGCACTGTGCTGATGTGTACATGGGACCGTTCCTCGATCTCGGAGATGTTCCCACCCGGCCACACCAGGGTCACGTTCCTCCAGGTGATGGGCTCTTCGACATGGCGTTCCGCCCGGTACACAGACCAGTGATAGGCAGCTACCGCACCGGTGGTGGCGATAAGAGCGAAGGGGATCTGGAGATCGTCGAGCAACGTCCCCCCGGACCGCTCGCCCAGAACCGCCTCGAACAACACAAACACCAAGCGGGTCAGAGCACCAAATGCGATTGCACCGCCGATTCCGAATACCGCAAATAGGTAGATGCGGCGTGCCGACGAGGAGCTCTCCGCCTGCTGATTGGTTGAAAGCGCTTGCTGAGCGCGGTGCCAGGCAATTGACCACAGCGGTGCGCCCACTATCAAGAGGGTGACCGCGGTGATGACGATGTTGACGTCGGAACCGCCGTCGCTGACGACGTCGTCGGTACCGAAGACCGAGAGAACGGCAACGATCAAGGTGGTTAGCGCTCCCGCAACGGTTGTCAGAGCAACCCCGGAAACGAGGTAGTCGTAGACACGGTCGATGTCGGTACGTTGCTGGCCCCTGTCGAATCCCAAGACAGTCTTGTGATAGAACCAGCTTGCTACCCCCAGGATGCTGGCCGCAAAGGCTGGGCTGGCGTCCTGGAAGTGGATTGCGGCCGAGCTGGCTCCGGGATCGCCAAATATCCACTGCAGCAACAAGAAGAGGGCAATGGCGCCGCCGGTGACGGCCGCAACGAGGCCCCCGAGGATCCCAACCAGGATGACATAGGCATGCCACAAGGTCGTGCGTTCTGCCGCCAGCCCGTTGTAGAGCCAGTGCCAGGACCAGACCACCATGCCGATACCGATGGTCACCACAGCCATTGCCAGGTCTTCACCAAAGAACCCGGCAGCATCGACACCGCCGGCCTGCACGAATGCTTTGTCGATGGCGGATCCGATGATGAACCCGGTGCCTCCCGCCATGGAACCAAGACCGATGGTTGCACCCGCCATGATGTGGAAGTCCCCAAAGACGCTTGGGGTGACCCGACGCCATGCCAGCCAGTGCCCGGCCCAAATTGCAGTGGCCACCAAGAAGGCAGCAACGGCGTTGCCGTCGTATCGGCTATCACCGATAATCTTGTCGGCAATGGCAAATGCTGTGCTCACCGCCGTGAGGAGTGAGCCGAGCAAAACCACATTGATGTAGAGACTCCAGCCAAGGCTGTCGCGTTCGAGCGGGTCGGTCTGCACTTGCTGCCAGATCCAACGGCCCAAGAACCAAAAGACCGGAACCCCGACCACGGCCAGCGCCAGGGGCCCTGCGAGTTCGCTGCTGCGTCGGGCATCGGCGTCGGAAATGATCCGGCCCAGGATTCCGCCAACGCCAAATGCGGCGACCACAAGCGCGGTCAGCAGCAGGGCATATTGGAAGAGCCGACGAATGGAGATAGCCCCTCCGGCGCCACTTTGAGCCCGGTCGCTGCGTCCCCTGATGGCGTTTGCGATAACGAAAACTATGCCGCCGATGACGGCTAGTTGTAGGAGCAAACCAAAGACGAAGAACATGGGCTACCTCCAGGTACAGCCGGCAAGCGGCCAGGTTGCGTCGGTGACGAGCCACTCGTCGGCGATGCGATCGAGCTCTAGCTCGGTTTCTCGCGAGTAGTCGTAGTTGTCGAACGGGAAGATCCCGAACTCGTAGTCGTTCGAGAGCAGGCTTATCTCAATATCGGCATGGGTGCCTTCGATGCGCACCTCGTCGAATACTGCGGTATCTGTGTGCTGGACCCACCACAGATCGAGGTCGTGGGGCTCACATTTTGTCTTGAGGTCGTCTGACAGAAAGCCGCGGGCTGTCTCTGGATCTTCATCCAGAAGCGCCTGGATGAATGCCTGGGCAGTGGCCTCAGGAGTTCCCGCTTCATAGGAGCGAACGTTGGATCTCGCCAGAGCGAGAGCCACGATCAAGGCGAGCGCCACAAAGACCCCGATCCCGATGAGGATCGAGCGGCCTGGGGTGGTGGGGGCCTTGTCTTTCATACTCACAGTGTCTCTCAAACCGCCGTTTGCGGACAGGGGGACCAACCCCTATGTGCTCCTGGGGGAAGGGCCCATGGAGCTCGCAGAGCGAACTCCCAGGGAACCGACTGCGTGGGTTCCCTGACTCCCATGGAGTTGGCAGAGCGAACTCCCAGGGAACCGACTGCGTGACTCCCATGGAGCTCGCAGAGCGAACTCCCAGGGAACCGACTGCGTGGGTTCCCGTAGACTGTTGCGTCGGAGGAGATCATGAGGATTGTTCTTGTTGGCCCGGGACGGGCCGGAATGTCGCTGGCGATTGCTGCTGACGCGGCAGATCACGAAGTCGTTGCCGTCGTCGGGCGAACGCACGAATCGGCAGCCAACGCTGCTGCCATGGTGGGTGCATCACCGCTGACGGTTGGCGATCAGCTTCCCAAGGCAGAATTGCTGATCATCGCTACGAGAGATGGCGCGATCGCGGCGGTAGCCGCGGGGATTGCCGAGCATGCGGCCAACATCGAGGCTGCGATCCACGTCTCAGGGGTTACACCGGTTGCGGTGTTGGCGCCGTTTGCCGACAACGGCACCGACATTGGGTCGTTCCATCCGTTGCAGACGCTGCCCACACCCGAAGCAGGTGCGGCTCGGCTTGCCGGTGCCTACATCGCCATCACGGCTGATCCGCCGCTGCGTGAGCGGCTGGAGCAACTGGCGGCTGATCTTGGCTCCATCCCGTTCTTGCTCGACGACGACGCCAAGCCGATCTACCACGCAGCAGCGGCGGCAGCTGCCAACTTCCCTCTCGCCGCCCTTGCGATGGCCTCCGACCTGTTTGCTGCGGCAGGCGTCCCTTGGGAAGCCGCTCAACCCCTTGTCGAGGCGGTCGTGGCGAACGCGTTCCAGCTTGGACCTCGTGCAGCGTTGACGGGGCCGGTCGCTCGCGGGGACACAGAAACGGTTGCCGCACAATTGCATGCGGTTGCGGTTACCGATCCGCAATGGCGGGTTGCTTTTGCCAGATCGATCGAGGCGCTGGCCACCATCACCGGACGATCAGAGCAGTTCGAGTCCGTGCTCGCCGGAGAGAAAGAGGATCAATGAGGATTACGAAGTCGTTCGCAGAAACCCGGGCGGCTTCTTTGGGCACTGTCGGTTTGGTCCCGACAATGGGTTTTCTCCACGAGGGCCACCTTTCGCTGATCACGGCAGCCCGCCAGGCAAGCGACACGGTGGTCATGTCCATGTTCGTCAATCCGCTTCAGTTCGATCGCGATGACGATCTGGTTCGATACCCGCGAGACCTCGAGCGAGATGTCGAATTGGCAACGGCCGCGGGTGCCGACATTGTCTTTGCCCCCGAGCTCGAGGAGATGTACCCGCAGGAACAGTTCACCAGGGTCATCGTCAACCAACTCAGCGATGAACTGGAAGGGCCGAATCGCCCCGGTCACTTTGAGGGTGTCGCCACGGTCGTTGCCAAGCTTCTGGCCGGCATTCAACCCGATCGGTCGTTCTTCGGGCGCAAGGATGCACAGCAGCTGGCAATCGTGCGACGAATGGCCACAGACCTCTCGATGCCCGGCGAGATCGTCGGTGTCCCGATCGTCCGCGAAGCCGATGGGTTGGCGCTGTCCAGCCGCAATGTCTTCCTGTCGGCTGAGGAACGGGCGGCCGCACTGGCGCTGAGCCGTGGTTTGATGCGGGCAGCCGACCTCGCTGGTGGCGGTGAGCGGGAAGGCAGCGCTCTGTCGGCAGCTGTTCACAACGAAGTCGGTGACTCACTCGAAGTTGAATATGTCACGCTGGCAGGCCAGGATCTGGTGCAACCGCTCGAAACGCTCGATCGTCCCGCCTTCTTGGCGTTGGCGGCATGGGCAGGCGAGACCCGGCTCATCGACAACATTCACTTCGACTCAGACGAGTTTGTTGCCGACCGGGGGACAAGGCTCACCGAGCGGAGCGTGCTGTACGGGACAGGAGAAATCTGAATGCTGCTCACCATCGACATTGGCAATACCCAGACTGCCCTTGGTCTTCTCGATGGGGACAAAGTCGTGGCGCATTGGCGACTCACCACGATCGCAGACCAGACCGGGGATGAGTTACGGATATCGCTGACGGGCCTGTTTGGTCTCGAGGGGTACAAACTCGCCGATATCTCTGGCATTGCAGTGTCGAGTGTTGTCCCGGCACTGACAGCGGCCTTCCGTACCGTTGGTCACTCCATTACCGATGGGCCCATCGTGGTGATCGGGCCCGGGGTCAAGACGGGGATGCCGATCCTCATCGACAATCCCCGCGAGGTCGGGGCTGACCGGATCGCCAACGCAGTTGCAGCTCGGGAGCGCTACGGCACTCCCGTCATCGTGGTGGACTTCGGAACGTCGACGAACTTCGATGTGGTGAGCGCCGACGGCGAGTACCTGGGCGGTGTTATCTCGCCAGGTCTTCACATCGCGACCAATGCGCTGATCTCCGGTACCGCGGCGCTGCGTCGCGTTGAATATGTGCCGCCGCGTTCGCCTATTGGCAAGGGCACCGTCGAGGCGATTCAGAGCGGGGCTTTGTATGGCCACGCCGGTCTTGTCGACGGGATCATGGACAGGGTCGCGGCCGAGCTCGGCGGTGATGTGACCAGGATTGCCACAGGCGGTCTTGCCTCTACCATCGTTCCGCACTGCTCAAGCGTCTCGACCATTGACGATTGGCTGACGCTCGAGGGTCTGCGCATCATCTACGAATTGAACAACACATGAGTGACGCCCCCGAAATAGAAGAACCCAGTCCTGACGGTGGGCTTGCCGATCACCCTTTGACCGCCCAGCGGCTCGCCAAGCACGAAGCCACGCTCAGCGGGGAGGGCTATCCGTACCGTTTTGATCGATCCGACTACGCATCTGAGCTGCACGAACGTTACGAGGATCTGGAACCGGGGACCGAAACTACTCATCGGGGAGCGGTCGCCGGCCGTCTCATGGCGGTCCGCAAGATGGGCAAGCTCATGTTTGCCGTGCTGCAGGACACGACCGGCAGGATCCAGCTGTTCGTCGACAAGCGCACTCTTGGCGATGAAGCTTTCGACCTGTTTGCCGACCTTGACATTGGTGATTGGGTCGGTGGTTCCGGCGTGATCATCACGACCAAAAAGGGTGAGGTCAGCGTCCGCATCGATGACTTCACATTGTTGGCAAGAGCATTGCGGCCCCTGCCCGACAAGTGGCACGGATTGCAGGATGTCGAGGCCAGGAGCCGCCGTCGCTACGTCGATTTGATGGTCAACGACAAGGCACGCGAAGTAGCGCTGGTGCGGGCGAAGATCGTTTCAGAGCTACGCCGCCAGTTCGAGGCGCGCGGCTATGTCGAAGTCGAGACGCCGGTGCTGCTCAACCAGGCCACTGGTGGTTTGGCCTCCCCGTTCCGAACCCATCACAACGCTCTCGAGCAGGACATGTACCTGCGCATCGCCACCGAGCTGTATCTGAAACGGCTTGTCGTTGGTGGCATGGAGCGCGTATTCGAGATCGGTCGAATCTTCCGCAACGAAGGCGTTGACTCAACCCACAATCCAGAGTTCACAATGCTGGAGTCGTACGAGGCCTTCGCTGACTACCGCGACATCATGGTCATGCTCGAAGAGATGATCAGAGCGTGTGCCCTGATTGCGGTCGGCACCACAGAGATCACCTATCAAGGACGTACCTTGGATCTGGCCCAACCGTTCCGCAGGGTGCGGATGGTTGATCTGGTTGCCGAGGCCACCGGCGAGTCGGTGGATTTTGATCGACCGATCGACGAGATGCGTGACCTAGCTCGCCGCCACGGGATCGAGCCCGACGCTATTTGGGGGCACGGCAAGATCATCGACCAGCTGTTTGAGGCTCTGGTGGCTGACAACCTTTGGGAGCCAACCTATGTGCTGGATCACCCGAAAGAGGTTTCACCGCTGGCCCGTCAGCATCGCAACGACCCCAATCTCGCCGAGCGATACGAGTTGTTCATCGCCGGTGCCGAGTACGCAAACGCGTTCTCCGAGCTCAATGATCCGCTCGACCAGCGCCGTCGTTTCGAGCAGCAGGCACTGGCGCGCGCCGCGGGTGATGACGAAGCCCATCCGGTCGACGAGGACTTCATACTCGCTCTCGAATACGGGCTTCCCCCAACCGGAGGACTGGGAATTGGGGTCGATCGTCTGGTGATGTTGCTCACGGATCAGCACCACATCCGTGAGGTCATCCTGTTCCCAACCCTGCGACCCGAGGGCTAGCCGAGACTTCCGTTCTTGCGTACGACATGCCGGATATGCCCGACATGAGATACGCAAGAACGGTCAGCTGGCTGAACGTGGCGATACACAGTCGAAGTAGTGCAGGATGCCTGCGAAACGCAGGCTGTTGCGGTAGCCAATCGCTGGATGACAGTCTCATGCTTTCGCTTGGTAGCCTGACATCAACGCACGAAAGGCTGTCATGACGGTCACTGCTCCGTATGGATCATGGGAATCTCCGATCACCATCTCGATGCTGACAGAAGCCGGGGTGCCGTTGGGGGCGGTGCGCACCGACGGCGGCGATCTCTATTGGACCGAGTCCCGCGCCCTCGAAGGTGGCCGTACCGTGATCGTGCGGCGCAACGCACACGGCGAGATATCCGACGTCGTTCCCCCGGGCTTCAACTCGCGGACCAGAGTGCACGAATACGGTGGCGGATCCTATGCAGTTGAAGATGGAGTCCTCATCTCCAGCGACTTCGTCGACCAGCGGGTCTATCGCCTCGAGGCGGGCCAGGCCACGGCGATAACACCGGAGCCAAAGGTGGCTGCGGGTGACCGGTTCGCCGATTTCGAGTTTCACGGTGATCGCATTATCTGTGTTCGCGAGCGGCATCGGGAGGGCAAGGAAGTCGCCAATACTCTGGTGACGTTCCCGTTGGACGGGTCGGACAAGCCCCGAGTCATTACCAAAGGGCATGATTTCTACTCGTCGCCACGGGTCAGCCCAGATGGCACCGCTCTCGCCTGGCTTTCGTGGGACCACCCGCGGATGCCTTGGGATGGCACTGAGCTTTGGGTGGCGGCGCTGGCCCCCGACGGCTCGATTTCGGAGCCGGAGCTTGTTGCCGGCGGGGATGACGAGTCGGTTTTTCAACCCGAATGGTCACCCACCGGAGTTCTCCACTTCGTCTCCGACAGAACCGGCTGGTGGAACCTCTTTCGGGCGGTCGACGGACATATCGAGGCACTCCATCTGATGGACGCCGAGTTCGGAATGCCGCAGTGGGTCTTCGGTATGAGCCGATACGGTTTTTTGCTCAACGACCGTATTGCGGCTGTCTATTCGAGCGGCGGCTTCGACCATGTCGCCATCATCGATGGGGACATGGTCCAGTCCGTCCCTGTGTCTTACGACCACATCGGACCAACCGTTGCCGTCTGTGGCGACCAATTGTTCACGACGGCGGGTAGCGGGGGCATACCGATGGCGGTCATCCGGGTTGATGTGGACACCGAGGCCGTCAAGGTCGTCAAGAACAGCCTGGAGATCGATATCGATCCCTCATTGATCAGCCTTCCGGAGGCGATCGAGTTTCCGACAACAAACGATGAGATTGCCCATGCGTTCTACTATCCGCCACGCAATCCCAACTTTGTTGCGCCGCCGGGCGAAACCCCGCCGTTGCTCGTGTTTAGTCACGGAGGGCCAACCGCGGCAACCTCGCCCGAACTCGACCTAGGTCTGCAGTTTTGGACATCGCGCGGGTTCGCCGTTGTCGATGTCAACTATCGGGGATCCACGGGTTACGGCCGCGCCTATCGGAACGCGCTTCGTGAGCAGTGGGGTGTCGTCGATCTCGATGATTGCATCAACGCCGCCTTGTTCCTGGCCGATGCCGGCCACGTCGACGGAGAGCGGATGGCTATCCGTGGGGGTAGTGCCGGTGGCTACACGACCCTATGCGCCCTTGCCTTTGCAGACGTCTTTGCGGCGGGTGCCTCGTACTTCGGTGTCGGTGATCTTGCTGCCCTCGCCACCGACACTCACAAGTTCGAATCACGCTATCTCGACAGCATGATCGGACCCTATCCCGAGGCCGCTGACGTTTATGAGGCCCGGTCGCCCATCCACAACGTCGACGGGTTCTCATGTCCCGTTGTCCTTCTCCAGGGTCTCGACGACAGGGTGGTGCCGCCACCACAAGCCGAGGAGATCGTCGCCGCTCTGGACGCAAAGGGTATTCCGCACGCCTACGTTCCGTTCGAGGGCGAGGGTCACGGATTCCGCAAAGCCGAGAACATCGAACGCGCCCGCGAGGTCGAGTTCTACTTCTACTCGCGAGTGTTCGGCTTCGACAGCGCCGATGTGCTCGACCCTGTAGAGATAGCCCACGAGGAAGCGCTGTAAGAGGTACGAGCTGGGGTGAGGAGCTCACTTTTCCCCCTCCCGGATCAGTTCTTTTGGTCGGGTCTGATCCCGCCCTCCCGCAGGGGGAGGGCTGCTTTTCTGACAAATCCCCCCTTGATGGGGGGATCGGATGGGCGGAGTCCGTACGAGGGGGGTGAGGAGGTGGTCGACTTCCCCCCGGCGCAGATCTTCCCCCTCCCGGATCAGTTCTTTCCGGTCTGGCCCCTTCCGAGCCCGGTATTCGGTGCAGGTGCTACCTTCTCGGGGTCATGAACTCTCCCACCCGGCTTGTTGCCGTTCTTCTTGTGTTGGCGTTTGTCGCTGCTGCCTGCGTCTCGTCGACTGACGAGACGACCACGACTGTCACGACGACAGCGGCTCCGGCTCCAACCACCACCACAACTGAACCTCCCGGTGACCAGTTGTACCTGGTGCTGATGTGGCATCAGCACCAGCCGTTGTATCCCAAGGACGAGGCGGGCGTGGTGAGCAGACCGTGGACTCGGGTCCATGCCACCAAGGACTACTACGACATGGCTGCCCTGGTTGCCGACTACCCAGATCTTCACGTCACCTTCAATCTGACGCCGGTGTTGATGCGCCAGATCGAGGAGCTCAACAACGGCACGCGGGATATCTACTGGGTGATGACGGAGATCGCGGCCGACGCACTGACTGACGACGAGAGAACGTTCATCCTGGATCGTTTCTTCGACACCAACGGCGGGATTGTCGCCCGTTTCCCCAGGTATCAGGAGCTGATCGACAAGCGCGATCGTCCCAACAGCTTCACGACCAGCGAGATCCGTGACCTTCAGGTGCTCTTCAACCTGGCGTGGACCGATCCGTCGTTCCTGACGGTCGAACCGCTGGCGAGTCTTGTGGACAAGGGTCGAAACTTCTCCGAGGAGGACAAGGCGACCGTCCTTGCCGAGCACGAACGGATTATCTCGGGTGTCCTGCCTTTGCACGCCGAACTGTGGGAGTCGGGCCAGATTGAAGTGACCACAACACCTCTGGCACATCCGATCTTGCCGCTGATCGCAGATACGTCGTTGGCCACTGTTGGTGACCCGACCGCGGTGCTGCCGGTCAATCGCTTCCGTCAGCTGCCCGACGCGGTGGACCACGTGGTCTTCGGGCTTGACGAAGCCGAGCGTCTCCTTGGGCGGCGCCCCGCCGGCATGTGGCCGGGCGAGGGATCGGTGGCGCAATTGGTGATGCCGGTGTTCGCCTCGAGCGGTGTGGAGTGGGTGGCGACCGGTGAAGATGTGCTGGCCAAGACCCTCGATATCGGCAGCTTCACGAGGGATTCCAACGATCTTGTCGACCAAGCCGACATCTTGTACTCACCGTACGAGGCCCAGACTACGGGAGGAGGCGTCGGGATGTTCTTCCGCGACGTTGTTCTCTCCGACCGAATCGGATTTGAGTATTCGGGCAGTGCCCCCAACGCAGCTGCCGACGACTTCATGGCGCGCCTGGGCGATATCAACGCCGCGCTTGACGCTGCCGAGGTCGAAGGGCCGAAGGTGGTCACAGTGATAGTTGACGGTGAGAACGCGTGGGAACACTACGAGAACGACGGTATCGATTTTCTGAATGCGCTTTATACCCAGCTAGCGAATTCGGACTTCGTTGAGACCATCACTCCTGGCGAACTGCTCGCCACATTCCCCGACGCACCGGAGCCGCTACCTGATGTGTTTCCGGCATCCTGGTTCCAGCCGAACTTCGCAACGTGGATCGGTGAAGAGGAAGAGGCTCGAGCTTGGGACTACTTGTATCGAACCAGAGCCGACTTCGGGGTGGCACAGCGGAGCGGAGAATACGAGGAGGCAGCAATAGCCGTCGCATACCAGACGATGCTGTTTGCGGAGGGATCGGACTGGTTCTGGTGGTACGGCTCCGATCAGGAATCCGGTGACGATGGCTACTTCGATCGTGCTTTCCGCGAGTTGCTTGGCCAGGTGTACGACGGTCTCGGAGTCGACCGTCCCGCATTCGTCTCCATCCCCATAACTCCGAGCCCAACCGTTGAACCGGATCGTGAGCTCACAGAATTGACATCAATCGAAATCGACAATGACCTCACCAGCGGGGACTGGGAAAAGGGCGGTAGGTACGAGTTCACCGGGGGAGACCTCGTCGAGTCGATCGACTACGTCTTCGACAAAGAGTTCTTGTATCTACGTGTCCTCTTCGAGCGTGAGGTGCTCGGCGAAGACAATCTCAGTCTTGACTTGTACCTGGACGTCCCCAACGCCAGTCGCGAGTACGGGCTCAGCGATGGAGGATCGGTCCTCGGCTTCCAGGGGACCCATAGGTTGAGTTGGACGGGGCGTGATCCCGTCTCGCTCGTCGGTCCGGTTGTCCATAGCGGCCGCGACGAGGATCAGAGCGTCGAGACGCGAGCCGGGTTCGATGGTTCTGGGATCGAGTTTGCAGTTCCCATCGAGTCCCTACCTCCGATCGAGACCGGAGACCGAATTGCGTTCCGCGTCATCGAGACCAGCGGTGGTCCCGATGGGGCAGTTCTTCCTTCACCGGGTCCGGGATACATCCAGGTGCCCGAGATATCAAATGTCGAGCCTGTCTTTGAGGTCGCAGACGTTGTTGGCGACGATCACGGACCGGGAACCTACAGCTATCCAATGGATGGGGTCTTTGGTGCTGGTTCGTACGATCTGACCAACTTCAGCGTCGGGGTCTCTGGTGAGAACGCGGTGTTCAGTTTTGACGTTGGCGCCGCAATCGGTAACCCCTGGGGCAGCCCTGTTGGCTACGCGATTCAGACGTTTGATCTGTACATCGACACCGATCCCGGTGCCGGTACCGGCGCCCGGCTGCTGCTGCCCGGCCGCAACGCGGCTCTGGAGGACGGGAACGGTTGGGAGTACGGCCTAACCCTCGAAGGATGGTTCCCCGCTCTCTACCTCGCAGATGCGGATGGCGCCACGGAAGAGACGGAGCCGACATTCAAGGTGATCGCCGACGCCGATGGCAGAGTTACCGCCCGGATCCCGCTCGAGCTCCTGGGCAACGGGGAGCCATCGGCTTGGGGTTATGCCGTCGTGCTGATGTCTCAAGAGGGCTTCCCCTCATCAGGAGTGCGTCGGGTGAGGGATATTGGCCCTGTGGCCGAGCAATGGCAAGGTGGGGGAGCGCCCGACGATGTCAATCACACCCGCATCTACGACCTGCTGTACCCCGAAGAAGGGATCCAGGAGGAGCTCCTCAGCGACTATAAGTCTGTGACGTCACTCGACGGTCTCGGCCCCGATGACTATCCGCAGGTCCCGCTGGTTGCCGGGGAGTAGACCCACCCCGCAAGGCTGACTTTGGCGATAGCCAAAGATCCAAGAAACTCGCCAAGCGAGTTCCCGTTAGCGTTGGCTACGGGCGACTTCGACGCGGTCGAGTAGGTAGCGATCGAGGTTGCGGATGATGGGAGTTAGATCTGTCTCGGGAATCCGTGCAGCTGCCTTCTCCGAAGCTCGCATCCGATCCGTTGCCTCGTCGAGAACCCGCTCGACATAGCCACCTTCGGTGACCAGCTGGATGACCCGGTTGATCGCGTGCTGCTCGTAGGGTGCTTGCCCCTCGAGAAGTTCTCTTATTTCCGGCCCTGCGGGACCATCGGCGGCATAGAGCAGAGGTAGGGTGAATGTGCCCTCACCGATGTCGCTCCCTGCAGGCTTGCCGAGCCAAGCTTCGTCGGCAACCAGGTCGAGTACATCGTCGGCGAGTTGGAAGACCAGACCCATTTCCCAAGCCCAGTCGCTTATTGCATCGATGGTGTGTTGATCGGCGCCACCGGTCATCGCACCGAGACGCGCCGAAGTACGGATCAAGCTGGCTGTCTTCCCCCCGATCACGGAGTAGTACTCGTCGGGTCCGTGGTCGAGGTCGTTGTCGAGCTGCAGCTCACGGACCTGGCCCTCACACAGCGTTGCGTAGGTCCGGGCGATGAGGGCGACGGCCTCGGTTCCCAGAGGTGCGGCGACCTCTGAGGCCCGAGCCAGCAGGAAGTCACCGGCCAGGATGGCAACAGTGTTCGTCCAGTTTTCGTTGACGGAGACCTCGCCACGACGGGTATCGGCTTCGTCAATCACATCGTCGTGATATAGCGATCCGAGGTGGACGAGTTCCACTGCGACCCCGGCTTCGACTGGTCCGCCGTCATCGTTACCGCCGAGCTCGGCTGCGACCTGCGCCAGCAGCGGCCGGTAGCGCTTGCCGCCGGCGGCAAGACCGTGTTGTGCGATCTCGGTCAGAAACTGATCATCCGAGGCGGTGACTTCGCACAAGCGGCGCTCGACTTCGACCATCCGGCGCCAGACACGATCGATGGGAACTAATTCATGAAGAATGGGGCTGTCCATGTGGGGCGCGATGGTAGTCCACCATGCGATCACGTCTCCCAGTGCGGTTTCATACGGATCCAAGCCGCCGCCGAATACCAAATGAGGCAGCAGATTGCGGAAAGGTCGCGAATCAAAGATTGCGAACTCGTCACGAATGTCAGTCTTCGGGATTACGATCCACTCTCAAGTTGTTTCGCTAATGACAATCGAGCAGTGGCCGATGAAAGAAATGTCGGTGACTGCGACGGCCGGAAGCTACTTTTCCGCCGTAGCTATACTCCGCGGGCGCCGGGAAAACATGGCGCCGAAGTTTTGAGGTGAAGAGTGTTTGAACGGTTCACCGACCGGGCCAGGCGAGTTGTTGTACTCGCCCAAGAAGAAGCCCGGCTGCTTAACCATAATTACATAGGGACCGAGCACATTCTGCTCGGGTTGATCCACGAGGGCGAGGGCGTAGCTGCTCGCGGGCTCGAAAGCATGGGGATCAGCCTCGAGTCGGTTCGGTCACAGGTCGTCGAGATTATTGGGCAGGGCTCACAGGCCCCCAGTGGTCATATTCCTTTTACGCCACGGGCGAAGAAGGTGCTCGAGCTCTCGCTGCGCGAAGCGCTGCAGCTTGGTCACAACTACATCGGTACAGAGCACATCCTGCTCGGTCTGATCCGTGAGGGCGAGGGTGTCGCAGCCCAGGTGCTGCAAAAGCTCGGCGCCGAGCTGCACAAGGTTCGTCAGACCGTCATCCAGCTGCTGTCGGGTGTCCAGGGTGAGGAAAGCTCTTCGCAGAGCGCCCATCCCGGCGGATCCGGTCGTGGTAAGAGCAGTGAGAGCTCGCCTGGTGGCTCAACGGTTCTCGATCAGTTTGGGCGAAACCTCACCCAGCAGGCCCGCGATCACAAGCTCGACCCGGTCATCGGCCGCTCCGACGAGATTCAGCGTGTGATGCAGGTGCTGTCACGTCGCACCAAGAATAACCCCGTGCTCATCGGAGAGCCGGGTGTGGGTAAGACCGCCATCGTTGAGGGCCTGGCCCAGCGAATCGTTGCCAACGAGGTCCCCGACACTCTCACCAATCGCCAGCTGTACACGTTGGATCTCGGCGCTCTGGTCGCCGGTTCTCGGTACCGCGGCGACTTTGAAGAGCGTCTCAAGAAGGTTCTGAAGGAAATCCGCACCCGTGGCGACATCATCCTGTTCATCGATGAGATCCATACTCTCGTTGGAGCTGGTGCTGCGGAAGGTGCCATTGATGCCGCCAGCATCCTCAAGCCCATGTTGGCTCGTGGTGAGCTGCAGACCGTCGGTGCGACCACTCTCGAGGAGTATCGCAAGTATCTGGAGAAGGACTCCGCTTTGGAACGCCGATTCCAGCCGATCCAGGTTGAAGAGCCATCGGTTGCGGACACAATCCGTATTCTCGAGGGTTTGCGGCCCAGCTACGAAGAACATCATCGGGTCCGTTTTACCGATCAATCACTGGTCAACGCGGCCAATCTCGCCGATCGCTACATCGCTGATCGCTTCCTGCCGGACAAGGCCATCGACCTCATCGACGAGGCCGGGAGCCGGATGCGGTTGCGTCGCGGTCATCTGCCCACCGATGTGCAAGAGATCGACGACGAGATCACCAAGATTCGATCGGACAAGCGTGATGCAGTGCGTGCACAGCAATACGAACGCGCTGCCCAGCTTCGTGACAAAGAGCGTGGTTTGATTACCGACCGTACCGAGAAGGAAACCGAGGCCGTCGCCGCCGGTGCCGATTACACATCGGTTATCGACGACGAGGAGATCGCACAGGTTCTTGCACAGTGGACGGGCATTCCGGTGCATCGTCTGACTGAAGAGGAGACGTCACGTCTGCTCAGTATGGAAGACGAGCTACACAAGCGGATTGTCGGCCAGGCCGGAGCGATCGAAGCAGTGTCCCGCGCTATCCGCAGGACCCGGGCCGGTCTCAAGGACCCGAAACGTCCCGCCGGTTCGTTCATCTTCCTGGGCCCATCCGGCGTCGGTAAGACTGAGTCCGCCAAAGCGCTCGCCGAGTTCCTGTTTGGTGATGAGGATTCGCTTATTCAGATCGACATGTCTGAGTACATGGAAAAGCATGCGGTCAGCCGACTCGTTGGCTCGCCCCCTGGCTACGTCGGATACGACGAGGGCGGTCAGCTGACGGAGGCAGTGCGGCGCAAGCCGTTCTCGGTGGTCCTGTTCGATGAGATCGAAAAGGCCCATCCAGATGTCTTCAACATCCTGTTGCAGATCCTCGAGGACGGGCGGCTCACCGACTCGCAGGGACGTTCTGTCGACTTCAAGAACACCGTCATCATCATGACCTCGAATCTGGGTACCGGTGACCTGCGCAAGCAGGCGATCGGATTTAGCCCTGGTGGCGACGAGGTCAACTACGAGCAGATGAAGGAAAAGGTCACTGAGGCGCTGAAGGTTCACTTCCGCCCTGAGTTCCTGAACCGCATCGACGACGTGATTGTCTTCCATGAGTTGACGATGGACGAGGTCAAGCAGATCGTCGACTTCTTCTTGCGTCGGGTTCGTGACCAGCTTGAATCGCAGGCTCTTGACTTGGCCCTAACCGAGGATGCCAAGGAGCTGATGGCGAAGAAGGGCTACGACCCGCAGCTGGGTGCCAGACCGCTGCGTCGGGCTATCCAACGTATGCTCGAAGACCCTCTTTCGGAGAAGGTGCTCTACAAGGAGTTCCCCGCAGGGGCCACTATCCTGGTCGATGTGGACGAGGAGGACCCCGAGCGTCTCTCGTTTACATCGGTCGAGACCCCTGATCAGCCGCCTCTCGAAATGGCGGACGAGGTCGAGTAGACCCCGGATCTCGCAACTAGAGCAGTGGTACCAGGTGGTTTGCCGGTGAACTGTCGCTACCCCGACAATGTCGGACTGTGGTCAGTTCTCGATGGTTCGAAGTCATAGTCAGACTTTGAAAGTGGATTCATCATGGGCAAGACCAACACGACCTACGACGTACTGGTAGTCGGCGGCGGTCCCGCCGGAGAGAACGCCGCCGACATCGCCGCCCGTGGCGGGCTGCGTGTAGCCGTCATCGAGCGTGAGCTTGTGGGCGGTGAGTGCTCCTACTGGGCCTGCATGCCTTCCAAAGCGCTGCTGCGACCCGGAGAGGCCCTCGAAGCACTGCACCGGGTACCTGGAGCCAAAGAAGCCGTGACCGGCTCGATCGACGTTGCGGCGGCCCTGGCCCGTCGTGATGCGATGTCTGCCAACTGGGACGACTCGGGCCAGGTCTCCTGGCTCGACAGCGTCGGGGTTGATCTCGTGAGGGGTCACGCCCGTCTCACCGGCGAGCGTCTCGTCGAGGTCACCGATGCAGATGGCTTGACCAGCGAATATCGGGCCAGCAAGGCGGTTGTCGTGTCAACGGGGTCGACCGCAGCCTGGCCACCGATCCCTGGTCTCTCCGACATTGCTACCTGGGACAGCCGTGCCGTTACGACGGCCAAGGAGGTGCCGGGTCGTTTGCTGGTGATCGGTGGCGGTGTTGTTGCCGTCGAAATGGCCCAAGCTTGGAAGTGGCTCGGCGCCGAACAGGTCACGATCGTCGAGTTGGCCGACCGGCTACTGCCGCGTGAAGAACCGTTTGTCGGGTCCGAACTGAGGGCCGCGTTGGAACGTATGGGGATTGTCGTTCACACCGGTGCTGCCACCGACCTCATCGAACGCCAAGCCGCCGACGCCCCCGTTACTGCGACGGTGACACTGGCCGACGGTGAGAGCATCCCCATTGTTGCCGACGAGGTTCTTGTCGCAACGGGTCGCCGACCGGGTACCAGCGACCTCGGTCTTGAAGCTGTGGGTCTGGAACCCGCCTCCTACATCGACGTCGACGACCAGCTACGGGCTACCGGTGTGGAAGGTGGCTGGCTGTATGCGGTGGGCGATGTCAACGGGAGGTCGCTGCTCACCCATACTGGGAAGTATCAGGCCCGGGTTGCGGGAGCCCATATCGCCGGTCTTGACACGGTTGCCTTTGGAGACCGCAAGGCAACTCCCCGAGTTGTCTTCACCAGCCCGGAGATTGCCGCGGTCGGGCTGACCGAGACGGCGGCTCGCGACGCGGGGATCGAGGTACACACCGTCAAGTACGACATTGGCCATGTGGCAGCAGCTTCGACGCTGGGGCGCGGGTATCGCGGAACCACGAAGCTGGTTGTCGACGCTTCCCGGGATGTGATCGTCGGTGCGACCTTTGTCGGCCCACGGGTTGGCGAGATGTTGCACGCAGCAACGATTGCCATCATCGGCGAGGTTCCGCTCGCCAGCCTATGGCATGCGGTCCCGGCCTTTCCGACGCTCAGCGAGGTGTGGCTGCGGCTGCTCGAGCAGTACCGCGATGACACCGGCCGGGTCTTTCTCTAGGTTCGGTCTAGTTGCTGGGGGTGCCCCAGAACTTGACCTCGGCCAAGACGAGTTCCTCAAAGGCCGGCTGACCGCCGACCGCCTGTGACGGATAGTTGCTCAGAATCTCGAAAGTCAGTGTTGTGGTTTCAACGCTTGCAATGTCGATTCGTTGCCCGCCACCAGCCAGGTCCTTCAGCGTGTTTCGGTTCTCGACTCCTGGAAGATCATCAGTGGTGATCTTGTAGCCGTTTATCCGGTAGTTGCGCAGGAAGCGATCCTGATCGGTGATATTGAAGACCTCGATGAACCGGATCTGCACCGGCTGAGCAAAGCGGAATTCCAGGACCAACGGCGAGGTGCTCTGGTTGACCTGCCACTCCGTTTCCAGGTCGCCGTCAATGAGATTGGACTCATCAAAGCCAGCCGACAGCCTGTCGCTGGCCGATACCTGCGTTGGCGTGATCTCGGCAAGCTCGATGATCGTCGAGGTCGTGGCATCGGCAACGGTTGTCGTTGCGGCGGTGTCATCGCCGCCACGGAAGACGTTGACAATCAGTGCGATGAGGGCGACCACTAGGACAGCAGCGGCGAGCACGCTGAGGGCACGTCCTCCGGGGGTCGAGCGAACCATCGGCGCCGGAGCGACGGGAAGTGGTTCTTTGGTGAGACGTGCACCGCACTGTTCGCAATGGCGGTTGTAGGCAGGGTTGTAGGCGCCACATGAAGGACAGGGAGCCTGCTCAACCGGTGCAGACGCCGTGGTGGATGTCTCTTGCTGCGGTGGTGGCGGAGGGGGCTCCGTGCCCGCCGGGGGTGGTCCGTCTTCGAGCTCGAACGGCTCGAATAAATCGTCGAATGGGTCCTTGTCTTTCGCCACGTCTCGTCTCCGTCAGTCGGTCCGCCCGGGCTATTGTGCCACGGATGGTTGTGATTAGTGCGATACGTGAGACTGAAGCTTGGTCAGGCACCAGCATTGTGCTCGGAATTGTCCTGCTCGTTGTTGCTGTAGGGATCCTGATCTGGCAGGTGCGCCGCTTTCTGCAGGGGCCTTAGCGATGCGCAGAATCTGTCGGCGTCATTCCATAGGCTGAGCCCATGACTAGCAAATCACGTCGTCGTCAGGCGGCCCAAACTACATACCGTTGCGGGCAATGTGGGTTCACCACCGGGAAGTGGATGGGTTTCTGTCCGCAATGTCGATCCGAGGGATCGCTCGAGGAATCTGTGGTTGCCGCCGGGCCATCGCTGCAAACGCAGGTCTTGAGCGAGGTCTCAGTCAGTGGCAAGCCCCGCACTCCGACCGGTATCGGGGAAGTCGACCGAGTGCTCGGCGGTGGGTTTGTTGGGGGTTCCGTCGTTCTCGTCGGGGGCGAGCCGGGTGTAGGCAAGTCCACGCTGCTTCTGCAGCTAGCGGCCCAAGTTGCCGACCAGGGTTCGGTCTTGCTCGCTTCCGCAGAAGAGTCGGCCAGTCAGGTAGCACTGCGCGCCACCCGACTCGGCCTCAATGCGCCGGGTCTCCGTGTGGTTGCTGATGGTCGTGTCGAAGCTGTGCTCAGCGCGTGCGTCGAGAACATGCCAGATCTCCTCATCATTGATTCCATCCAGACGGTCACAACCGCCGATGCGGAAGGCAGCGCCGGGGGTGTTGTCCAGGTCCGCGAGTCTGCGGGGCGATTCATCGAATTTGCAAAGCGCACTGGAACGGTTGTCGCACTTGTCGGTCACGTGACCAAGGAAGGCTCGATTGCGGGACCCAAGACTCTCGAGCACATGGTGGATGTCGTCATGTACCTGGAGGGGGAGGGTGATGGCGGCTTGCGTTTGCTGCGGTCCCTGAAGAACAGATATGGCTCGGTCAATCAGGTCGGGGTATTCACGATGGGGGACGTTGGCCTTGACGAAGTGCCCGATCCCTCCGGGGTGCTTGTGGAGGCGCATCGTGCGGGTGCGTCAGGAACCGTGCTCTTTCCGATGGTCGAGGGTCGACGTTCGATGCTGTGCGAAGTCCAGGCGCTGGTGGTCCAGACCGTTCTCCCGCAACCCCGCCGCAGCGTGAAGGGGCTGGACGGCGCTCGGGTGCATCAGCTTCTTGCGGTCCTAGAGAGACATGCCGGCGTCCAACTGGTGAAAGCGGATGTTCATGTCAACGTCGTCGGTGGAGTCCGCCTCAAGGATCCTGCTGTCGATCTTGCGGTTGCGCTGGCAATCGTTTCCTCGGTCCAGGATCGTCCGTTGCCGCTGACCGCGGCCTGGGGCGAGGTGGGTCTGACCGGCGAGATTCGGACGGCAACACACGGTGAACGGCGTCAGGAGGAGGCATCTCGGTTCGATCCCGAACTCGTGGTCCGGCCGGGCAAGGGTGGGATCCGGACGCTGCATGAGGCCCTGCTCGAGGCGGGATTGACCCCAGGCCGGCGATAACGCACCCGGCACCGGAAACCATCGCTCTGCACGGGTTATCGGCTAGCCTCGCCGTGATGGTCTTGCGCGTATCCGACTCCTACGAAGTTCTCCGCCGGTTCGCACCGGGGACTGCTTTGCGTATCGCGGTCGAACTAATCCACGCCCAAGGGACCGGCGCCCTGGTTGTCATCGGGTCCGGGTCGAAATTGGAGAGTCTGTCCAGTGGCGGATTTCATCTGCAAGGCACGGCATTCACCGCACAGCGGATCGCGGAGCTGGCAAAAATGGACGGCGGGATTGTTCTCGATGACGAGAAGGGCCTGATCACCAGGGCCAACGTTCATTTTATCCCCGACCCCACGATCGAAACCAATGAGACGGGCACCCGTTTCCGGACTGCAGAGCGAATGGCTATCCAGACCGGTAATGACGTCCTTGCTGTCAGCGAGGAGGGCTGGAGAACTGCGATTGTCTACCGGCACGGGCAGCGATACGAGTTGGCCCGACCCTCGGATCTGCTCGCCAGCGCCAACAACTCTCTGAATTCTTTGGAGCGATTGCGGCGACGGCTGCAATCCGCAGACGATCGGCTTACTCGTGCCGAGGTCGATGATGTCGTCGGTACCCGCGATGTTTTGGTGGTCTTGGCAAGAGCGACCTTGGTGAAGCGGATGTATGACGAGATCGAGCGCACCCTGGTCGCGTTAGGCGGCGAATCCGAACTCATCAGCATCCAAGCGACAGATCTTGTCGAAGGCGTCGACGATCTGGCTGAGAATGTGTTCGCCGACTATCGGAAACGCAGCGGGAAGAAGGCTGTGTTCGACAGACTTGCTGTGGTCCCGATTGATGAGTTGCATGATCTGTCTCGGCTTGCTGCTGTTCTCGGGTTCACCGACGTTGAGGAACGCATGGAGCCACGCGGACTGCGGGCTCTCGCCAGAGTTCCCAATGTTCCTGACTCGGCGCGCCAAGCCCTTGTTGGTCATTTCAAGGGATTCCAAAGAATGCTCCATGCCAGTGTCTCCGACTTCGAGAAGGTCGAAGGCGTAGGCAGATCGAGGGCGCAGCAACTGCGGCGTTTCTTTGATCGGATGATCGATCTTGGCGAGGCATAACCTGGACCGGCGCTGATGTGGATTCCTGCAAAGTCGGTCCCCGAGCTCGCGGTTGTCCAAAGCGATTCCACATGCAGTTACAATGCGCGTTCTAGCAACAACCCGGACAGAGTGTGACGAACAAGAAGACGACAGCCAAGAAGCCAGCCGCAAGGAAGGCGCCCGCCAAGAAGGCGCCTGCCAGGAAGACGGCGGCGGCGAAGGCGGGGACGACCAAGGCAACCGCCGCAAAGAAGACGACAGCCAAGAAGCCGCCGGCAAAGAAGCCGCCGGCAAAGAAGCCGCCGGCAAAGAAGCCGGCCGCCAAGAAGGCTCCGGCGAAGAAGCCGGCCGCAAGGAAGGCTCCCGCCAAGAAGGCACCCGTCAAGA
>JAAETI010000487.1 GCA_024228555.1 bacterium
CTCGGCCAGTGCGACACCCCGGTGGCCGCACCCCAGAGTGGGCGGCCCCAGGTAATCCTGATGGTCGGCATCAACGGGGCAGGCAAGACCACCACCATCGGCAAGCTGGCCAAGCGCCTGCAGGAGGATGGCCAGAGCGTGATGCTGGCGGCGGGTGACACCTTCCGTGCCGCAGCGGTGGAGCAGCTCCAGACCTGGGGCGAACGCAACGACATTCCGGTAATCGCCCAACACACCGGTGCGGACTCCGCCTCGGTGATCTTCGACGCACTCCAGGCCGCCACTGCACGCAATATTGATGTGCTGATCGCCGACACCGCAGGCCGACTCCACACCAAGACCAACCTGATGGACGAGCTGGGCAAGATCGCCCGGGTGATGAAGAAGATAGACCCGGAGGCACCCCACGAGGTAATGCTGGTGGTGGACGCCACCACCGGTCAAAACGCCCTCAATCAGGCCCAGCAGTTTAATCAGACGGTGGGGATCACCGGCATCACCCTGACCAAGATGGACGGCACCGCCAAGGGCGGCATCCTGTTTGCCATCGCCCACAAGTTGAAGATACCGATCCGCTTCATCGGCGTGGGAGAGGCCATTGAGGATCTGCGCCACTTTGATCCACAGGAGTTTGTAGATGCCCTGTTTGAAACCTGAGGCGGTTTCACCCACAATCCCAAAGCGTGAGCACATCCGCAAAAAACGGGTTGGCGCCATGCGTGCAGACGGCATTACCATGAATAGCGACAGCGAATAGGTTATAACATTGGTTCTCTTTAGCCGGTCCGGGCCTGACGCACGCCCAAGATCCAACACTTAACGATAAAAATATAGCCCCGATAACCGATGATTCACTTCGATAACGTCATCAAACGCTATGCCGGCGGGTCCGAGGGACTCAGCA
>JAAETI010000488.1 GCA_024228555.1 bacterium
ACCGGCAAGGGAAGGAAACGCTGGATGAACCGATGGAAAGGTGCTCTCAACGCCTTCGCCATCACCTTCGAAGGCCGCATCCTCCCCACCGACAACTAGACATGCCAACGGCAGTTACACCAACGATCGGACAGTCCCGGCTCGACAACGCGGAATTGGCAATTGACCTCAACAGGGGTCTCCAGACTATCTAGTCCGTCGTCGCCACAACGATCGTGACCTGCGCTCCAAGCCGGCTCTGTCGCTCAAGAACCAGGCCAGCGAACCGACAAGGCTCAGCGGGAGGGTGCGAGATCGGGTCAGCGGGGTAACGGTGAGATTTGACACACTGATTGTTCTACTAACACGATTCGGGGTTTCGGAGCTGCCCGGGCAGGTGGCAGGACTTGTCATGTAGCGGACTGATTCAGGGGTCGAGGTCGGCGAGGCGGGTGAGGATGTCTTCGTTCGACTTCGGCGGCGAAACATGGCCGACAGGCGACGCCCCACCCACATTCAGCGCAGGCCTTCTCATCCGAAAGGATGAGAAGGCCTGCGCCCAAGACTCTCCCAACTTAGCTAGGGCCAACACTCTCGAATGAGCCCCTTGACGACCGATCTGTGTGATGGGTCACATGGAAGACTTCGACCAGTAGCCGGTACCAGGAGTCCAAGTCCAGGGCGAAGCCAGATAGTAGGAATCTACGGGCCACACGCACCACGTCGAGTGGCAACTAAATGGCTGTTTCACCCCAAGCTGACCGTTGCTCATGAAGATGTCGTTCGTTGTTGCAGTGCCTGGCTCAGTCCACATAGTCGTGCGGTAGTTGGTGTTCGCGACGACCTCGTCGAGCTCGAATGTGCCGATCGCCCACTGCTTTGTCGGATTCCCGCTGATCGTGTTGTCACCATCACCAAAGGCCGTGTCTTTATATGCATCCGGCATGCTTGAGTACCACATATAGTACGAGCCCAGGAAGTGGCCACCGACAACAGTGGTGTGAGTCTCGATCTCAAAAGTGGAGTTCGAGCTGCAGTTGGACGCAATGTGGTCGACGCGCAGGGTGCTCCATGTCGAGTAAGTCTGGGTGTATCTCTTCCCGGGGTACGAGTTCGAGTAGCCTAGAGAGGTGTTACCCGATTTCGGCGAGAAGTAGGTGCAAGCGCTCGAAGCGGCGGCCGCACCCGAGGCCGGCTGGTCCGCTGATAGGACGGTCTCTTCCATCTCAAGGGCGAAACCATCACTCGTCTGGACGAGACTTCGCAGGCTCTCCTCGCCCGCCGGACCACTGGTTGTGACGAGAATGCGATCGGGTGTCGACAGAGTCCCCGAGAGAGCAATATGCAGTTCAGCGAGCAGGGCCCGTTCCTTCGCAACAAAGCCAGAGTCGTCCCACGGTTCTGTTGCATCAACCGGCGCTTTGCTCATGTTTGAATCCATCTGAAGCATGTCGTCGACCATCGTCGAGAGATCGAATGCGTCAAGACCCATGTCGTGGATCGCAGCGGCGCTCACTCCGAAAGTGCCGATCGAACCGTCGCCGAGTGGTTGCTCAAAGACAACGTCTATGTCGGGTGTCAGTGGAACGTCGCTAACGTCCGCGCCTCTGCTGAGACTGGTCTCGCTGCCAGCCTCGATAGCATGGACCAAGTCAATGACTTCCTCGGGTGTTGCATCTGCATCGAGGGCTATCACATAGCCCGTAGCCTCATCTTCATCGCGCGCGTCGACCGCAGACGCTGGAGCGACAGCCACCGCTACTAATGCGGCAGCAATCGCTAGCGACACAAGAGCCCGTCCCCCACGTGGCTTCGTCATCCTTGTTGTACCTATAGATTGCATTGATGCTCCTTCGTTGTCGCGATGCAACCGACCTCGCCATCACAGTGCCAAAAAGCTCCAGATCTACCCAGGGCCGAACGGCGCCGCTTTGCGACAGATTGTCGGGACCTATTCACTAGTCAGTCGCCGCGACGTCCGGCGTGCTCATTTACGGCGCTTCCAGAGACCAGGGTGCTACGTCATAACTTCGGAACAGAGCTAGTGTCATTCGAGCGTTCAATTGCCGCCCACACAGAGGTCAGGAGGGACGATGACCCGCTCAGGCGCCGCAGGAAAGCACAAGTCCGAGACGAAGTCTGCTGGCACCCGAACATGGTTGCTGATCATTGTTGCCGCCACGGTGGGCGGGTTCCTCGCTACGACCTTGTCACTGTACTCAGGATCGTGCCATCTCCGAATATCGGAGGAGATCGCAGCTAACACGGAATTGGTTGGTGCGAACCCGATCTGCGAGTTTGGCTTCCCTCGTGATTTCGTTACGGAGAACCGCACGGCCGATCTCACAGTGCCGGACGACACATCGGTACGCTCGCAGCTGTTTGTTGGCCCTAGCTTTGGGATGAGCAGTTTTCGGTTAGGGGCGGCTGTTTTCAACGTGATTGCGTGGAGCATGCTATTTGTCGCCGCGGGTGTCTTCCTCGGCCCGTGGATCTCGCGGCACCGGCTGTTTCGGTTGATCTTTCCGTCCGCGGTCTTCACTGGAATCGCTCCCTTGTTTGTCGTCAATGGAGATGCGACAGCCAACTTGCAGGGGTCCACCGATTATCTGGCAGGATGGCCAGTAGGCTGGATCGTCTTCGCTAGAGAGACCGAAGCCGCGTTCTACGTGACAAGGATTGACGCAATCCACCCCCTCCGTGCGGTGATCTGTGCTGGATTCGTATGGTTGGTGCTCGCATACCTGTCTAGTTGGATCCACGAGCGGTGACAAAGCCCTCCGTCCCCAGTTGCAGGCGTCGGTGAACGGCCAGTCACAGCCAGGGCCAAGCCCAATTCAAGGCCAAGTCGGTTGGGCACGGCGGTGTGACGATCGAGATGTATCCGCTGGTCGGGGCGGTGAAGGCGTACCTGTCGGAGCCGCCCAGGGTTTCGATCTCACCGGATCCCGTCCCGGCGGAACCGGCTGTATTCGTGTCCTCAACGCTGACGGCAAAGTACTCGTCGTCTGGATGCTCAAGACGTACCTGGTAGGCGGCGGTGCACTCCACAGGGTGTTAGCGCCGCTTCGATGACACCGGCGCCCGGTGCGGGCGAGACGTCAGTCCCGGGCGGATCAAGCAAGAGGACTTGAAGGTCGAGGTCGCAGATCTGACCGCCCATGAGCAGCGTCACGATCTCGTTTGCGGCTGGCTCGAACTCGTAGGTGTCGACGGAAGCTAGGTTTATCTCATGGCCGCTGACAGGCGGCTAGGCATCGCCTGTCGGCTACCACCTGCGGCGCGTCCCTCGGCCAACCACCTTGATGAGCAATGCTACTGGGACCTGGCCAAGCCGCGGCTGAACCACCTCTCTTGCGGGTCAGGCGAACCAGGAGCAACGACTCCTACCCGTTCTCGGGTAAAACTACGCTGAGGTAGCGGCCCGCATCCGACAGAAGTAGGCGTCGTTGCTCCTGGCTACCTAGGAAGCCCACAAGCCACTCGGCGGAAACGTCGCCGGTAGCGTCGGCCAGCAGACTATCAACCGTTGCCGGTTCGCTACAGAGGTCCATGATCTCAGCCTCAACACCCTCAAACATAAAGCGGTCGGCAACCCTGTTGGCCCGAGTATCCCGAACGACCATACTGCCCGATGTCCTGCCCACGATCTCTAGTTTGCTCGTCGAATACTGGTCGATCCACCTATCCACGGCATCCAGGACCGGTTCGATCCAACTGTCGTGTTGGTCTCGCCCGTCAAAGTCGAATTCGAAGAAGTACGCCAGGCGATCGAGCACGTCGCCGCTGAATGGATAGATGTACTCGTAAGAGCGAAACGCCTGCAGTCCACGTATCCCAAACTCTTGAGGATCGTCGAAGTATGGGCTGAACCGATCGAGACGCAAAGAGCCGTAGCCTTCCGGAGGCGGCAGGTGGCCCAACGCCCTAACGAATCGCAGGTTCCTGTCGTAGTCAGATTTCTTTTCACCCGGGAACCCGTACAGAAGATTCCAATGGGGATCCACGCCGTGAATCTGACACCACCTGAGTAGCTGGACGTTCTGGAGCGGCGTTACGCCCTTCCTAATACGCTTGAGCACAGATCTACTGAACGACTCGATGCCCGGTTGGATTCTGACTACTCCTGCATCCGCCAGCAGTTGAATCTGATCCTCGCGGAGATTCGCCTTCGTCTCGTAGAAGAGCTCCACATCTAGCTGGAGCCGTTTCAACTCCGGTAGAAGTGTCCGGAAGACGGACATGCTCATGATGTTGTCGGTGGCGCTAATGAAGTGGTTGCCGTAATTGCCGACAAGGTGACGAATCTCGGCCAGTACCCGCCCCGGAGACTTCTCTCTGAATGTCATCTCGTCGCGGTTCAGCCCACAGAAGGTGCAGTGATGCTTGGCTCCCCACCAGCATCCCCTGGAGGTCTCTATCAGCAGTTTCGGTTCCACCTGAGCCAGGTCTGCGCACGCGTTGACTTCCGGACGACATTGGGCAGGTGCCCGATCGGAATGCAAGTTCGTGATCGAGGACGATGCAACACTTGAGCGGTGTGTCGAAGCACTCCGTCACTCTGACGAGCGGCTACGCAACCGTCCGCAAGAGCGTATGCTCTGGGATTGGCAGTTAACGACAATCGACACAGAGCTGAATTCCGACGCTCCCGGTGGCACCATTTCCTTGGGTGCTGCCTGGTATGACGAGGAGTTCTTCGACGAGAAAAAGGATGCCTACACCGACCCGCTACACCTGGCCGCCTACCTTGACATAGGACTGGAGTCTGGATCCATCTCTGTCACTCACTGGCGCTACGAGGGTGGCGGCACCCACTAGGCCACAGACGCCAACCTGCTCTGCCGCTATCGCGCGCGGTTGCGTGCGGTAGCGACAGATGTCAGTCAGGAGCGAGCAATAGACCTTCTGACCAATAGTCCACCATTCAGAGCGTTCCTTGTTGCCCGTACTGTGTCTCGCCTCGGAGACGGTCTGGCCTCCGTCGCCTTGCTGCTCTACGCAGCTGACCTCCTTCGGCCCGCCGTCGCCGTCAGCGTCATGTTGCTGGCACGAGTTGTTCCACAGCTGTTCGGTCCAATCGCCGGTACGATTAGCGATCGACTGTCTCATCGTCACACGCTTGTAGTCAGCGACCTTGCCAGGGCGCTGCTATACGTGCTATTTGCGGCTACGAGCCCTGGCATCGTCGGTGCGGCTGCCATCGTGGCCCTATCCACTGGAATCGCCGCCATCTATGTTCCAGCTGGCAAAAGCCTGATACCGAGACTCGTGACAACCACTCAACTGCAGCAAGCGAACTCCATTGTTGGTTTCGGAGCCAATCTGGGGACTGCTGGGGGCCCTGCACTTGGTGGCGTATTGGTCGCCATCACTGGCGTCAGTGCAGTCTTCGCCATCAATGCTGTCACATTCCTCGTATCCGCCGCGATGATGGCGGCGGCGTTGACGCTGATGGGTTATCAACGACACCCATCTGATGCCGCCACCTCTGGCAGCTTCGGCGCCTCAGCAATCGAAGGGCTAGGGATCGTGTTCCGCCACGCTGCGGCACGGGCAGTGGCAACAGCCCTGTTCTGCGTAGCCTTCTTGGGAAGCGTCGACCTCGCAGCGCTGGTCTTCATTGCAAGGGATCACATTCGCACAGGCGACGCAGGCTTTGGGTTTCTGGTCGCAGCTCATGGGATCGGTATGGTGCTGGGGCCATCGTTGATCCTCGCCCTGCGGTCACGAATTCCTTCGCGAGCCTTACTTGTTGCAGGAATTGCCCTCATGGGCGTTACGACGTTCGGCTTCGCTTGGACATCCGGGTTCGCCGTCGGAACGCTGCTCCGCGTCGCGCTGGGCGTGGGTAACGGCGTCTACAACGTCGCCGATGACACCGTCCTTCAAGAGGAACTGCCGCAATCGGCTCTCGGCCGGGTGTTCGGATCAATCGCTGCGGTTGGTGCCGTTGGGGCCATCGCTGGTCTCACTACCGCCGGCGTTGTCATTGAGAAGCTCGGATCTCGCCAGGCGGCATCAACAGCCGGCCTCCTTCTCGTCGCAGTTAGCGCTCTAACAGCCATACTTCTCCTGAGAGCACCACCTGCAGTCGCCGACGGCGGCCCGTTCAGGGCCGTTCTCTGACCTTGTGGCGTTATCCGGAGGTTGCGGTAACAGTTGAGGAAGGGGGTATGACGAGGAACCATGCAGGATCCTGAGCCGAGGCACCGATCTGACCGGCGGGGACTCGGTTATGTCCTTCAGCGCAGACGTTGCTGAGCCTTCTCGTCGTGAACAGATTGCGGGGCAATAACGAATGGCTGGGTGGTGCTGGGGTGGGGCTCACTGAGCGTGATCCTCCGCTAGGTCCTCGCTCCTGTCACCCGGCACGGGTGTGATTTGCGACCCGTAGCAGGGTACTGCCACGGGTCGCCGTAGAAGTCGGGGCGGTTGTCAAGGGTGGCGTTGCGCGCTCATCCGGGTCCCCCTAACTTCACGAGAGGTCGTCGATGATGCCCTACCGGGTGTCGTTGTGGATGACGCGTCATGGATCAGAAGCCTTAGCCCACTCGACCTGGACCCGCTTCTACAAGTTCTGCCGCTCAGAAGGTATCACCACCGAGTCACCGATCGATGAGATCGAAAAGGCCAAGACCGGCACCACCCGTCCCCGCTCGATCGAAACACCGGATCTGACGGTGCGGCTGCTCGAGACCGCCGCCGCTCCCCCACCGGGGAAGTCCTCGACCCGGTGGCCAACCCGCGACGCCGCGATCATCACCGTGTTGATGTCGACCGGGATCCGCCTCTCCGAACTCGTCGACCTGAACTGCCAATCGGTCACCGGTGTACCTGGCGCGTTTCAGCTCGACATCTCGGGCAAGGGAGCCAAGTACTGGGCGATCCCCGCCATGGAAGGCCTCGTCGACCGCATCAACAGGTATCAGGTCGAAAGGAAGGACCGGTTCCCTAAGCATCGACTCAATCGGCGCACCACTCCCCTCTTCGTCCACCCCCACACCGGCCGACGGGTCACCACCCGCCAGGTCCAGTACCTCCTCGACCGCATCTACCCGGAAGCCGGGATCCGCGCTCAGGTACCTGACGGTGCCCTGGTCCACGCTCTCCGCCACACCTTTGCCATGGACCTGCTCGACCATGGTGCCTCGATCGTCGAGGTTCAGGCCTTGCTCGGACACGAATCGGTGGCAACCACTCGCCGCTACCTCACCGCCCGACCCCACGAACTGCGGGACGCTGTAGCCGCCACCAGCACCGGCGCTGCGCTGCGAAACAACCCAGTCGAGGGCGGCGATGACTGACCAGGATCCGCTGCACCAGGAACCGCTGCGACCTATCGTCGACACCTCCGGCCGACTGATGAACCCGATCGGCCTGCCGCTGTGGAGCGTTGCCGCCCCGGCAGAGACAATGTGAGCCAGGTAAGGGAATGCCGATCGCTGAATTGGCCAGAGCGAACGGCGCCGAGTCGGCCCCGGGAAGCCGGTCACACGTCGCTTGAACCACGTGCCCGGAGCACTCAGACCCGTCTGCGACACGACGAGCAAGCGCCAACGCATCCCTTGGGCGAGGGTGTTGCTTGGGGCATGAGGAGGATCCGTGCAGGATCCTGAATTGGATCGGACCATTGGCTCGTGTTGCTGGAGCAGTCGGGTGCAAACAGCCGTGTGAAACCAATGGCTTGGGACATCAGATCGTCTCACAACGGTACCCACCGTGATCACCAACATCATCCGACCGGCTTACAAGACCCGTCCGGCCGTCAGCCCCAATCGTCGACGGAGTCGTGCTGCTCGGATGTTCCGGCCACCGGTAGGCACCCGTCTGAGATGGCCACTGCTGTGGGTCACGACGAGAGTGTATCGGTCGCCTGGGTCAGTGATTGTGCGCAGCAATGGCTCGGGTCGATGTCCGTCCGAGTCGGGTACAGATCAACGGTTCAGCTAACCCAAGCGACCCTGCGTCAAGGGGTCTGCTCGTTTTTTGGACAGGATGTTGCAGTTGGTGTCGCGTGGTGTGGTTGATTGGCCGCTGTTCGTGGTTGGGATGGTCGGGTTTGGGTCTGGTGGGTTAGCGTTGTTGTCGAGGAGGCGGCGGCGTGGATCGTGGAGGGTTTGTTCGAGCGTCGGAACGGGTGGTTCTCGATGCGTTCCCTGATGAGGTTCTCGGTGAGGATCTGGTCGATTGTTTCACGCTGAGTGCTGAGGATCTCGATTTTGTGATGGCTCGTCGGGATCGGTCTGGGCGTGTGTTGGCCGGTCTGCAGATCGGAGCGCTCCGGCTGATGGGGTTGATCCCAGAAGGTCTGGAGGCAGCTCCGGCGGAGGTGATTTCCTTTGTCGCAGATCAGGTAGGGGTTGATCCTGGCGAGTTTGTCGGTTTTGACGTTGATCGGGTCACTCGATGGCGGAGCCGGGCGTCGGTAGAGACGCATTTGGGGTTCCGGCAGGCTGATAGCGGTGATCTGAAGCGGCTGAGTGATTGGCTTGGGGATCGAGCAGTTGAGCATGACCAGCCGTGGGCGTTGTACCGGTCTGGGTGTTCATGGTTGCGGTCAGAGAAGGTGATCCGGGTCGGTTCCAGCGTGCTGGAGCGGGCGGTGATGGCGGCCCGGCAGCGGGCGACAGAACGAAC
>JAAETI010000489.1 GCA_024228555.1 bacterium
GCAACGGATAGACGCATGCAACCAATGGACAAGTGGGTGCAAGCGCTGACCGCCCCCCGGTACCTGACGAGGACCCCTTGCCCAGGCCCTCTCCCGGTCTCCACCACGTGGAGCTCCAGGGAACGACCGGGACGGTAACCTTGCGAAGTCGAGTTCCTTGGGATTCCGGGGCTTTCGGGTCGTCGCTACGTCGAGATGCCGTAGGCATCGTTCGCCTTACCTATCCTCACCGGTATGGATGGTTCGTTGGGCGCCAATGCTGCGCCATTGATCGACATCGAAGGTGAAGAGGAGTATCGGCGGCGCCGACTTCCCAGCGATCTGCTGCGCCTTGTGTTGGCGCTCCTGGCCGGGGTGGTCGGGTTCCTGCTAGCCAGCATCTTCGACAACATCAGTGTCGGCATCACCGTTGAGGTCATCGATGCGTTCGAGGCATTGCCGGCCGCTTTGGTTGTCACCACGATCCTCTCCGTGCAGCTGGTCGCCTGGATCATCCCTGTGGTCGTCGTGGGTCTTCTGCTCTGGTGGCATCGCTACCGGCGACTCACGCTTGTACTCCTCGCCGTGGCGACAGCGGTCACGCTGGCATGGGGTGTCCAGAGCGAGCTCACCGCACGGTTCACGCCACCCGAACTGGCCGTCGATCCGCCCTCTTGGGTTTGCGACAACCTGTCGCGCACCGCGGACACCGGCATCGGAGCCGATGACCCCGGTTCGGTAGGGGCCATCGTTTCTGAGCCTGGAGAGACAATCGGAACCGTCTTTGGTTCCCATGCCTGTGTGCCCGGCGACGGTTTCCCCTCCATGGTCTACATCGCTGGTCTGGCAGCCGGCCTCTCCACGTTGACGCCCTGGCTCAGTCGACGGTGGCGCCACGCCGCATGGATCGTCTTGTGGATCTTCCTGACCGTGCGCTTGATCGACGGACTTCTCGTGCCGGTTGATGCAATCTTGATCGTCGCTCTTGGTTACGCCATTGGGGCTGCGACGTTGCTGGCATTCGGTTCACCCGACCGAAGACCCAAAGGCCTGCAGGTGGCCGAAACCTTGACCAGCCATGGCTTCGACGTCGCTGCTGTCGCCGCCGCCGGAGGTGTGGGAACCAGCACCAGACGGCTGACGGTTCAAACCCGTGGCGACCAGGAGATCTTCGTCAAAGTCAGAACTATGGAGGAACGAGCAGCCGAGATCCTGTTCCGGATGTACCGAATGCTCCGGCTAAAAGGGTCTGGCGACGAGCGGCCGCTGGCCTCACTCCACAGAGAGGTAGAGCACGAGGCGGCACTCTCGCTCACCGCCTCGGCTGCTGGAGTGCGCACGCCACAGATGCTCCGGGTCGCTGATGTGACGGCCGGGGCGATGCTGATTGCCTACGAACAGATCGATGCGGTGACACTGGCCGAGACCAACCCGGACCTCATCACCGATGCGGTGCTGCGATCAACATGGACCCAGGTGAGGACGCTACACGACGCTCGAATCGCCCACCGCCACCTCAGTCCTGCCAACGTTCTTCTAACCGCCGATGGCGAGCCTTGGCTGATTGACTTTGCGTTCGCCGAAATCTCCGCATCAGACGGGGACATCAACGGCGATGTCGCCCAGCTGATGGCAACGCTGGCACTGCTTGTCGGTGCGGAACGCAGCGTCGCCACTGCGGTCGATCAGTTGGGTCGAGATGCGGTGGCCGCGGCCGCTCCCCGACTGCAACCGACTGCACTGAGTTCGACAACCCGCAACGCAATGAAGAAGCAGAAGGGTCTTCTCGATGAGCTGCAGGCACAAGTCAGATATGCCACAGGACTCGATGAGTTTGAGCTAGAGAAACTACAGAGGGTCAGCTCTCGCGCTGTCTTCACCACCGCGATGCTCGGTTTCGCCTTCTATTTCCTGATTCCACAGCTTGCGGAGGTGGACTTTGGCGAGGTGGTCAGCGCTGATTGGCAATGGTTCCCGCTTGTGCTCTTTTTCTCGCTGATGACCTATGCAGGCGCCGCTATTGCGCTCATGGGGGCCATGCCGGAGCGTCTGCGCTTTCTGCCCACACTGCTGGCTCAAGTAGCTGCGTCCTTCTTCAACCGTATCGCACCAGCGAAGGTGGGCGGGATCGCCGCCAACATCCGATACTTACAGAAAAGCGGTATCGACCCGGCCGTTGCGATCGCGGGTGTAGGGCTCAACAACATCGCAGGAATCGTCGTTCACGTGCTGCTGCTGATCATCTTTGTGACCACCGCGGGTCGATCGGCAACCGACGTCATATCGTTTCCTTCAGGAGAAACCGTCCTGATGGGGCTCGTCGTGGTGCTGACCGTCGCCGGTGGCGTGATGCTGTTGCCATGGGGGCGCAAGCTATGGCTGCGGCGCATCTGGCCAATCGCCAAGAAATCAGTCTCAGGAATCGCAACGGTCGCCACCAACCCGCTGAAAATCCTGTCCCTGTTTGGCGGGTCGCTGGTGATCACGATGTCGTATGTCTTTGCGCTCTGGTACAGCATCGCCGCCTTCGGTGGAGGCATAGGATTCGTGGCGGTAACTGCGGTGTACCTTGCGGGATCGGCGCTGGCTCAGGTGGCCCCCACACCAGGCGGGATCGGCGCCGCCGAAGCTGCCCTCATTGCGGGCTTGACCGCATTCGGACTCGATAGCGCAACCGCCGTGCCGGCGGTCTTTCTCTTCCGTATCGGCACCTTCTGGTTCCCGATTCTCCCCGGCTACCTCGCTTACAAGCGTCTCGAATCACAAGGCGCGCTGTAGCGGTCTAGAAGTCCATGCCTTGCTGACGGGCAACTTCGACGACCACCGCGGCCGGGTAGAAGCCGAAGACATCCTCGGCGTCGGTAGCGATGGTTTCGGCGAGCCTGCCACTTGCATTGAACTTGTACGTAATGCAACCGCCCTCGAAGGTGAAGTACCAGTGGCCGCGGTAAAACACCTCGGGCACAGACTCTTGCATCAACGCGAGGGCTTCAGTGGTCGATACCCCCTGGCCACGCCCCGTGAGAGCGGGGTCATTGCTCCGCAGCTCGACGGTCCCCTCTTCAGAGTCGAGCTCGCTGACCACCCACACGTACTGATTGGCCATGAGGGCCTGGTTGACCCGCGGGCCGACCTGGTGATCCACTTCCTCGTCGATTGTGAAGACCACCGGCCGCTCGTTGACCTCGGTTCCTTCGAGCTGCTCGACAAGCAGTTGGGACGAGAGCAGCGGCCGCTCCGCGGATGGAATGATGGTTATGCCGATCTCGGGGGCCTGAAACTCAATGTCTTCGTACCGCTCGATGTCCGGAAAACCCGAATCCACCTGAACCGCACCTGATACATCGCACGACGGCGTCACAGTTGCGGTGAGGAATGGGCTGATCGAGCGCGTGATCTTGATACCAGCCTTGCCGTCCTCAGCAAACCATTCGACGGTATCCCAGCCAAGGCGAAGCTCATCAATACAGGGGGTGTACTTCGCAGTCGGTACAGCTTGGATCGTCAGAATGTTGGCTGATGAGATGCCCCGCTCAGGAGGCAGACAACTCGCTTCGCCCAAGCCGAGACTGCTGCAGCCAGCGATGGCCAACGTCATGGCCACCAGTGCAAGAATGCTTCGTCGCATCACAGGATCCCACCTCCAGTGAACTCGGAAACGGCCATCGCCACTATGAAGAGCGCAAGCAGGACGGCCCCAATCGCAAGCCGCACCCGGCGCGGGCTCCATCGTTGGATCGAGATAGGTTCGGTTGCAGGTGCCAGCTGCCGGAAGTCCTCGACCAGATCGACACCCTGTTCCTCCTTGAACAAGGCCAACGAGCTGCGGGACTGTGAGGGCAGCGTCACGCTTCTCGTTGCTGCGAACGCCTCGGCGATGTCCTCAGGGGCGAACTGGAGCAGGGCTCGCTGGTAGACATGCTCCGCATCGGTTCGCAACGCAAGAATCACCATCATGTTCGCCAGATCGACGGCCTGGCGCCACGGGCTCGGCCGGACGGTGCCGAACGCCACATCAATGAGAACAACCCTGCCGTCATTCAGCATCACATTGGCCGGCTTGATGTCACGGTGAGCCAAGCCCGCATCCCACATCGAACGGACAACTCGTAGAGCGTGGTCGATGATGGTGTCGTCGATCTCAGCATTGGTGAGCTCTTCTGAGCCCTCGAGAAACTCGCTCACCATCAAGTACTCGCGCTCGGGGGCCAACTCGACAATGCCGTATGGCTCGGCACATGGCACATTCGCAGCACTCATCAGCCGCTGGATGTAGTCCTCGTATTCCACAAGCCTGCGGACCGAGCTGAACCGCACCTCATCTTCGAGCGATCCATAAAGGATGGTTCGCCCCACCTTGTACCACCGGTCGGAGCGAAGGTGGGTATGGCTATACAGTTTGGCGAAGACATGCTGGTCCGGATCGCCCGCCACCTTGAGGCGCAGTGGTGTTGATCCACCGGATCCCTCCAACCCAAATGGCTTGATCTCGAGCACTTCGAGACCGAGCTGCTCCCCGACCGCTCTCTTTATGGCTTCGCCGCGGTCGCCGGTCACGTCGAGATGGGCCGCAACACCACGCTTCCATGTCACAGGGAAGGCGTGCTCGGGAGCAAACCAGCGGAAGAGCACAGCGGGGACAGCCAGCGCAAAGATCGCCGAGGTGAAGGCATCGCTCGGATGGTCGACACCCAAGTACATCTGGGCCAGGATCAGGAGAGAGATCAAGACTCCCGAGCTGACAAGAGTGACACGTCGCCATCGACCGTGCGGGACGAGAGCCAATGCCATCGAGGCGAGGGTCACACCGAGCCCTGCAACAGGTCTGGACGGATGGGATGGGCCTTGCCAACTACCGATTATCTCGACGAACGGTCGCGGCCGACCAACGAAGTAGCTGACGACTTCGACCGTCGCCTGGACGATGACAATTGCAAGCAAGACAGCAAAGAAGTGGCGCCAGCGATGGACAAAGATCAACCCAAGCAGGGTGCCGATTCGGAGCACTCTCAGGAACCAGCTCGATCCCAGGATGGCGATGAAGTCAGCGATCGAGGTCATCGCACTGCTGCGAAGATCGACGAACTGCTCTAGCAACCTGGTGTCCTGTCTGGTCCACCAGTCGGCCGTTCGGGGGAAGGCAAACAGGGAAATCCAGATCAGGATCATGATGAGCCCGCCTAACAGCCACGCCCTGCCGCTGGTTTCGAGATCTCGCCGCAGAGCGGCCTTCTCACCGCTGGGACGTCGACGGCGTCCGGCTACCCGAATCCCGGCGACACGAACCTCGCGACGAGCGCCGACGGCCGGCAGCTCGCGGGCAATCGGCTCTGATCGCTCCGACGTCGGCGGTGGCGGTTTTTCGATGGTCAACCCAACTCCATCTCGTTGACCAGACGGTACCAGCATCATTTCGACTCACAGCCTGCGATGCTCGCCTCGGCCTCATGGGCGACTCATTCAGTGGTGTTGCTGCCTATCCATTCGTTATCGAAGAACTGCATGTCGATGGGATAGTCACAATCTGTTTTGGCCACCGACAGACCCGAGTCCTCGATGATATTGTCGTGCACAACAACGTCAGTCAGACGCCACGGCCCGTCGCTCTCGGCAAACTCGTCACTGGAACTGCTCCGGCACTGCTCCACACCGGTGATCCCCTTGGCGTTGTTGTAGACGTGGTTGTCGTAGATCTCAACCCCCCGGCTGCCGGCGACGTGGATACCGGAACGGGCCCGGAACGGACGACCCGGCAACCCATCGGGGAACCCGTTCTCAAAGATCTCGTTGTCACGGATGATCGCCTCGTAGGAGATCTCGTGGAAGATCCCAGGGGCACCAACATTGCCGTAGACGACATTTCCCTCGTAGAGAGTGTCGATGTTGTTCCAGTCCGACCAGATCCCGGGACCATGATTCTCGTGGGAGACATTGCCCCGAATGGTGAGGCGAATCGTTCCCCAGTTCTTGGAACCGCCGGCTTCCCAGCCCCACTCGTGGCGGTCGCCCGGGTTGTTGTTGTTGATCTCGTTCCCTTCGACCAACTGATCAGAGCCGTGCAGCATGCCGAAGCCCATTTGGTCGTTCCACTCAATATGGGAGTTGAGCAATTGGGCGTTGTTGCCGCTCAGCTTGATGCCGGTGGCGGTGTTGTGATGAATCCAAACGTTGGAAACCACCCAGCCACCATCTGTGTGATTCGGAATCCTGCCGAAGATGGCGCCCTCCTGCAGAGGAGTGTCGTAGTTGCGAATCTCGCAGCCGTCGATGGAGACGTCAGGTGCGGCAGAGAAGAAGGCATACTCGTGATCAAACTCGCCGTCGAAGATGGCCCCTTCTTCACACAACCAGGCCTGACCTGCCTGCGGCGCAACTGAAACGTTGTAGACGCCCGGTTGCACAAGGATCTTGGCCCCCGCTGGGGCGGCCGCAAAGTCACTCTCCGACGCGACGACATAGTCAAAGGGCGGCTCCGTGGTGGTGGTGGTGGTGGTGGTGGTTGAGGTGGGTGCGGACGGATCAATGGCGGGCGCCGTTGATGTCGTTGCATCCCCTGCCGCATCGGGCATGGTCGTAGTCACTGTGGCATCGTTGTCGGAAAGTGATGCGGTCGCGATCACCCCAACGAGAACGACACCGGCAAGAACCGCCGCACCAGCAACTGGTTTTTTGTAATTCACGAGAACCGCTTCCGCTAGCACGGGAGAGGCTAACCGCAGCTACGAGTAACGGGATACACGTTACCTGTTTCCGGTCTCGCGACGCGACCGGCTAGTCCTCATCGATGTCGGCCGACTATTCGGCCGGGCCTTTACCCAGATGGTGCTGAGCAAGGGGCACCCCATCGTCCGTCGCAAGCAGTCTGGCTCGGCCAAAGCTCCATGGACGGCCGGGATCGGCCAGAAGCATCTGGTCGACACCGATAGCTCCGCTATCAAAAGCGACGACCGAACCGGCCATGTAGAGCCGCCAAATTCGATAGGTGATCTCCGACGTGGCGGCGACCGCCGCGTCACGGTTCTCCTCGAGGTTTCTCACCCAGTGGCGCAACGTCAACGAGTAGTTCCTGCGCAACGCCTCAACATCACGAATCTCGAGCCCCGCACTCTCGGCCTTCTCGAGGGCTGTCGGCAGCGGAATCAGCTCTCCGTCTGGAAACACGTAGGTACTGACAAACGAGGGTGGCCGGCGAATAGACCTGTGATAGCTCCTGGTAATGATGCCATGGTTGAGGAGGACGCCCTCTGGAGCAAGAAGGCGGCGCAGCACCGAGAAGTACTTGTAGAGGTTTCGTCGACCAACGTGCTCAAACATCCCAACCGAGGCAATCGCATCGAACTCGCCGTCGAGCTTCCGATAGTCGACCTCGAGAATTCGGACCCGATCGGCGAGACCCGCCTTGAGAACTCGGCGCCGGGCGTACTCTGCTTGCTCGGCACTGAGAGTTATGCCGGTCGCATCGACGCCGTGCTTTGCTGCCGCGTGAATCGCCAAGGACCCCCATCCGCAGCCGACGTCCAGGAAACGGCGTCCCGGAGCGAGTTCGAGCTTGCGGCAAATGAGGTCGAGCTTCCGTTCCTGGGCCGCCTCCAAGCTCTCGGTCGGCTCTAGGAAGTAGGCGGACGAATAGACCATCGTCGGGCCGAGGAATGTCTCGAAGAAGTCGTTGCCGGTGTCGTAATGATGACTGATGGTGGCTCGGTCCCTACCGACGGAGTGCCTCAGGCCCGACGGCCGTGGCCGCACCGGATCGTCACGCCGCAAGGGTCCACACAAACGCCGTGCGAGACCGACCAACTTGAGCGATGCGATTGGGGCAGCGTCGAAGCCGGCGGCAAACTCCAAAGCGGCAACGATGTCGCCCTCGATATCGACGTCGCCATAGACGTAGGCCTCGCCCGAGGTCAGATCGTTTGGTGGCGCCAACAGCGCCCGGAATGCAGCGGGATGGTTCAGAACCACCGTCGCAGAAGCGTTGCTGGGGCCCCAGACCTCTCCATTCCACGCCCTGACTCGAACCGGCGGCGACGGCGAGATATGACGCGCCCCCGCAAAAACCCGACGCGAGATGGCCAAGGCGTCCATCCATCAAGAATCCCCCGGAACTCCCGATTCGTCAACCCTCACTGACGGAAGCCCGCCAATTGACGCCTACGCTCAACGGGTGCCAACCAGATCTGCTTCGGAGGCGGATTCTGAGGCAACAACGGGTGCTGGCTTTCTTTCCTTGATCATGAAAGCAATGCCCAATCCGATCGTTGCTGCAATCGCCGACACGATGAAGGTATTGGTGTAGCTGCCGACTGTCGCCTTGATGAAGATCCCCGATAGCGCTGCCAAGCCGTAGGCCTGA
This sequence comes from bacterium, assembly GCA_024228555.1. GTDB lineage: Bacteria > Actinomycetota > Acidimicrobiia > Spongiisociales > UBA5794 > JAAETI01. The sequence goes on from JAAETI010000489.1 coordinate 8,333, forward strand.
TAAACGATCCCGTAGTTCGAGCCGTAGCGGTAGGTGCCCCACTGCTGGTTGGTGAAGGTCGGGAACAAGGCGAGGAAGCCACCGTATCCAACGGCTACCCCAACGACTCCGAGGTAGAACATCGACTGGTTGTCCGCCAAGAAGCTCAGCGACAGAAGAGCCAGAATGGTCACGACAAACACTGACTTCAGAACGTTCAGGGTCCCCAGCTTGTCCGACAGGGATCCCGAGATCAGACGGCTGCTGGCATTGGATATCGCAAGAATGCTGATGATGGTCGCCGCTGCTTCATCTCCAAGACCGGCTACCTCCAAACCAATGTTCTTGGCTGCTCCGAGAACCAACAGACCCGGGATGACGGCCAGCCAGTACATGACCCAGGTCAAACGGAAAGTACGAGTTCTAACCATCTCATGGGTGGTGAAGTCGTTGGCGCCCTTGGTTGCGGTTGCCTTCGAGTAGCCCGGTGGGTTGCTGGTGAGCTGTGCGCCGAAGATGATGATGACCCCGGTCACGAGCCCCAATTGGAGGAACGCTGTGGACACGTCGGAACCGTCGATCAGCCACCCGATGACGTCTTTGAAGATGATGCTGCCGCCACCGAATACGGCTACCGCCAATCCGGTGATCGTGCCCTTCCGGTTCGGGAACCACTTCACCAACGTGGCGATCGGGCAGACATAAACAAACCCGACGCCGGCACCGACGATGACCCCGAAAGTCAAGTACAACATCAGTGGCGTGGTCGCATAGGAAGATAGGATCAACCCACCTCCGTACAACAGGCCACCGATGGTGATCGTCAGGCGTGGCCCCATGGTGTCGACCAACTTCCCCGAGAAGATGGTGCTGAAAGCGAATACGAACTGGGCGATGGAGTAGGCCAGCAGAACCTCGTCGCTTGACCAGCCCTTTTCGTCCTCGAGAGCGGTGCCGAAGATGCTCCACGCATAGAGACCGGCGATTGTCACCTGGGCCAGTAGGGCGCCAACTAGAACCACGTACTTATTCTGCTTCATCCCTCAACCTCACCAGAAGCACGTGTTCGCCGCTCTTCTATTGTCATTGACCGCCGCTACAAAGACAGATTGTGTGCACAATTTTTACTTTTTGTCAAAGTTGGATCGAATCAGACTGCGGCTGAGACCAACCAAACACGGACCTACGAGCCTGTGAGCGCTCGCCCAGTGATGCCCGTAACTAGTCCTCCTGTACCTCCGTAGTTTGACCCCTTCTGGGTCACCTATTTGCCTTACCTGTCCACTCCTCAAGCCGACTGGATGGAGACCAACCAGATGTGATGGTGATGGGTAAGTCCCTCAGCTCAGATCGCCTCAGAGGAAGGCGAATCAGCAAGCCTGCGCTCGGCGCCGCGATCAGTGCGGTCATCGCCGTCCTGATTGCCGCGCTCCTCCACGCCAACGCTCTGGCCATCGGCTCCTTCCTCGACGACTCCAACGAGTTTGCCCAGTCCGAATCTGCTCTTGTATCAACCCAGCTCAGCCTGCGCACTCTGAGCCAAGCCGTCCTCCTCGCCGAGGACGTGAACCTGGGTGTTGCCGATCTCGACACCGCAGCGACCGCACGCACCGAAGCCACCCGAGCCGTCGGCGATCTGGAAGCAAGACTCACAACGCTGGGTATCGACGTCCAATCATCGACCAGCGCAGTGCAACGGTCCCATCAAGTCGTTGCAGAACTCGAAGCGGGCAACGTCGACGAGGCCGGTGAACTCCTCGCCACCGATGCGCTCACATCGTTCGAGCAACTGCGAGACACCGTCGTCGAAAGACGAGATGCGACACTCGATACGCTCAGTGGAGCCAAGAGCATGACACGGCGGGTCGGAACCATCGCAGGGTTCCTCGTCGCTTTGCTCGCCCCCGCTCTCGCTGTATACGCATACTGGCGAATCGCCCGCCGCCAGCTTGATAGCGCTCGCAGCGAGATGGACACCAAGCTTCACGCCGAGCGCCGTGTCATCAAGGCCAAGGACGAGTTCATCTCGAACATCTCTCACGAGCTGCGCACTCCGCTCACCAGCATCTATGGGTTCTCCGAGATATTGATCGAGCAAGGCATGATCGATCCCGACGAGGCGCACACTCTCATCTCGGTCATCAACGAAGAATCTGCTGAGCTGAACCGCATGGTCGAGGATCTCCTGACCGTCGCCCGTGACGAGGCAGGCGAGATTGCGTACAACAACGTAGAGCTCAGCCTCGCCGAAGAGATCGAGACGGTCACCCGTCCGCTGCAGCGAGCGGGAGTATCCGTCAGTGTGGATTGCCCACCGCTCATCGTCGATGCCGATCAGCTCCGGCTGCGGCAGATCATGCGCAACCTTCTCTCGAACGCACAACGCTGGGGCGGCGAAACCATCCACCTCTTTGCACAGCGGGTCGACTCCGCCGCAGTTGTCACGGTCGCCGACAACGGCCCTGGAGTCCCGGCCGACGTCGAACGTCGACTGTTCACCCGCTACATGCACGAAGGCAACGAAGCCCTGACCACCGGGACCATCGGACTAGGCCTTGCCGTTGTCAAGATCCTCAGCGAGGGGATGGGTGGCGAAGTCAGCTACGAACACCTCGATGGCTGGACCCGTTTCGTGGTTCGGCTCCCATTGGCCGGCCCTGAGACGGTGTCCGAAAGCTCACGCCACGACGTACGAGACCGACACATGGCCGTAGCGCCGGGTGACGGCGCGGCGCTCCCATGAGATCCAGGTTCGATAGGCTCTTACGCAGTATCTCACGAGCCTCTCCTCGGATCGTCGAACGATGTCACCCCTCTACGAAGAGGAAGGCCCCGCGGATTGGGTTAGTCCTCCTCCTTGTCGTCGGCACAACGGCGGCGCCGATTCCAGCTGCACAGGCCGCTTCGCCAGCCTTTGTAGCAGCAACAACCGGCACCTCCGTGGGCGGTGAGGCCTGGATCACGATGGCGCGCCCGGCGGGACTGACGACTGATGATGTTTTGGTCGCCCAAGTCTTGTACGAGAACAACCTTCCCAACACCGTCACTCCGCCGTCAGGTTGGATCGAGATTCGCACGGATGAGATGCCCGGCGACCAGATGCTGCAGATCCTGTTCTACAAGGTGGCTACGGCAAGCGAACCAGCTGACTACACCTTCAACCTCTCCACAAGCCACCAGGCGGTGGGAGGTCTAGCCGCGTTCCGAGGCGTTGATACGGGCGATCCAATCAATGCGCACGGCGGACAAACAACGCCTGGTTCGAGCACTATCACCGCGCCGTCAATCGCAACATCGGTGGCAGAGACCACTCTGGTGGGCTTCTTTGGCATAAAACAGGAGGGCACCATCGACCCTCCGCCCGGCATGACGGAGCGGTGGGATGAGATGCTGACCGGCTCTCCGGCCAGCGACCAACGCAACGCTGCAGGCGCCACAGAGCAGTTTGGTGGGCCAGGTCCCACCGGGACCCGGGAAGCGTTTCGCACTGCCGGCGACGATAACATCGGCCAGCTGATCGCACTCGCACCGGCACCGGCTAGCGGCGCGCTGGGCGGGACATACTCCGACGACTTTCAGACGAAGGACTTCACCGGTAGCACTGGCGCGCTGCCTTGGACCGGCCCTTGGGTGGAGTCCGGCGAGTCGGACGGGGCTGCCGCCGGCATTATCCGGGTTGTAGATGATCCAAATTGCTACGACGCCAGTTGCTTGGTTCTCGGAAAAACCATCGCCCCAGATGCTGCCGTCACCCGGGAGGCGAACCTCGCGCCATATGCTTCCGCCACTCTGCGATTCGACTACATAGCTCACAGGCACGGAAGTGGCGCAGGGACCGCATCCCTCGAGGTATCCGACGGAAGCGGTGGGTGGGCCCCATTGGACACATGGTCCCTAGGCACGGACCTGGGTGACCAAGTAGGTTTCTACGACCTCTCGCCATTCAGGGCAGCCGACACACGGATTCGGTTCACTGTGACCGGTAGCACCGACGACTCGCACCTCAATGTGGACAATCTTGTCATTGAGACCGTCGACTGGGCTCAACAGTCAAGCCCAACTTCAAGCGACCTGTTTGCCGTCCAGTTCCCGGTCGATGAATACACCGGGTTTGCCGCCGGAGACAACGGCGTGATCTTGAGGACCGTCGACGGTGGCGACACCTGGGTCGAACTGCTCACCCCCACTACCGACAGCATCCGTGACCTCAACTTCCCCGAGGACACGATCACGGGCTTCGCCGTCGGAGCGAACGACACCATCCTCAAGACCACCAACGGAGGCGCAACCTGGGTCGGCTTAACGACCCCGACCAGTGTGACCCTCCTTGGGGTTGATCTCATGGACAACCTCTCCGGTTTTGCGGTCGGCAACAACGGCACCATCCTCAAGACCGCTGATGGAGGCGCAACCTGGGTTCAGAAGCCCAGCGGCAGTGCCGAAGCGTTGCGGGAGGTCGCCTTCCCGATCAATGACCAGACCGGCTATGCGGTGGGGGACAACGGCACCATCCTCAAGACCGCTGACGGAGGGGACTCCTGGTCCCCCCAGACGTCCGGTACGAGCCAAACCATCAACGGGATCTACTTTCCTGTTGATACCGACAACGGATACGCAGTCGCCTCGGGTGGTGAAGTACTTAGCACCACCAACGGAGGGGCACTCTGGCAGATCCACACTCCCACCGGCAACGATCTCCACACAGTCCACTTTCCTCAGGATGCTCAGTACGGGCACATCTCGACAGACGGTGGACGCGTCATTGCCACAGATTCCAGCGGATCGACTTGGAGCACCGAGCCCGTCCCCACCAGTGAAGATCTGCTCGGTATCTGGTTCAGCAGCCTCACCCGCGGCTGGGTGGTCGGTCGCAACGGAGCCATCTTCGCCACCGGGGTCGCCGGTCCACCCCCTCCCGTCAATCAGCCGCCAGCCTTTGATCAGGACCTGGGTGATCGCAGCGACGCTGAGGGAACGCCGATTGCGATCAGCTCTGGAGCAACCGATCCAGATGCCAGCGACAATCTCATCTACTCTGCTATCGGACTGCCAGATGGCATCGCCATCGATTCGGCTACGGGAACCCTCTCCGGAGTCTTGAGCGCGAACTCCGCCGGCAGCCATGCGGTCACAGTCAATGTCACCGATGACGGCAGCCCAAGCCTCCAGAACGCAGACGTCTTCACGTGGACTGTGATCCCGGCCGAAGTCACGTATCTCATCGCAAACTCCGGTGGCGCAAACGGAGGCGACGACCTGCTCACCGCCGCCGACCGGACAGACGCAGACCCAGCCACCAACGAGACCAACATCGGGACGGGGACCGGAACAACCAACATCGAAGCTGCCTCGATCCAGCCTGGCACCAACGTTCTGTATGCGGTCGCCAACGATCAGCTCGGCACCATTGATGCCACCACCGGCGTCTTCACTCCTAAGGCGTCAAGCGCTGGAGCCGGGAGCGGGTCGGCTGGGCTTGTCGTTTTCGACAACATCGAAAGCCTCACCTTCGACCCCTTCACCGGAGATCTGTACGGCACCCACCGCCGTGGTGGTGACTACGAAGGTGACCTCCTGTTCCGCTTCGACCCGGTAACGGGAGCTCACTCGCCAGGAGTATTTGGCGGGGACGATTACATACCCATCCAGCCAAGTGGCGTGTTCTACCACTCAGCCGACCTTGCGTTCGATCCGACCGATGGGCAGCTCTATATGGCCCATTGGGCCTTCCTCAATCAGTGGTCGATCGCCACTCTCGATCCGGAGACAGGAGCAAGCGCCACCGTGGGGATTGCTCCCGACGACATTGTGAGCCTGGCCTTCGACGAGGCTGGCCGTCTCTACACCTCTACCGAAACGGGTGGTGCAGAGACACTGTACGAACTCGACAAAACTGACGGATCCGTGGTCAGCAGCATCGTCATCGACAACGGCTCCAACTACGAGGCCATGGCAATCGCCTTTCCTGCCAACCCGAATCGGCCGCCGGCATTCGACCAGGATCTGCTTGATCGAACGGACCCTGAGAACACGGTGATCTCCTTGTTGGCAGCAGCCACCGACCCCGACGCCGCAGACAGTCTCACATACTCCGCAACCGGCTTGCCGCCAGGACTCGCGATCGATCCCGGCAGTGGGCTCATCAGCGGAACGATCAGCTTTGTGGCCGAAGGGAGCTATGCGACGGAAGTCGCCGTCAGCGACGACGGCATCCCCAACCTCAACGTCACCGACACATTCACATGGACTGTTGGCAACCTCAACCAAGCGCCCACCTTTGACCAGGATCTTCAGGACCGCAGCGATGCCGAAGGCACAGTCATCTCGCTGTCAGCCTCTGCTGCGGACCACGATGTCGGCGACACCGTCACTTATGGGGCGACGGGACTGCCGACTGGCCTCGGTATCGACACCGCTTCGGGGCTGATCAGCGGGACGATCGATTACTCGGCGGCTGCAGCAAGCCCGTATGCGGTGACGATCACCGCTACCGACGACGGTGCGCCCAGCGCCAGCGCAACTCCGGACACGTTTGCTTGGACCATTCCTGACACGAACCAACCACCGAGCATCGTCAACCCGGGGGCACAGACCACGCCCGAGCTGGCGCCGTTCACGCTTGGACTCTCCGCCTCAGACCCTGATGGCACCACGCCGTCATTCAACGCCGGCGGCACCCTCCCCACATGGGCAACGCTCATCGACAACGGCGACGGCACGGCAACTATCTCGGGCACTCCAGGTGCCGGGGCCTCGGGCACTTCGACCGTGACGATCACGGTCTCCGATGGGGGCGTACCGGATCTGACAGACAACGCAGTCTTCGACCTCACCGTAACCAACACCAATCTGCCGCCAACCATCGTCAACCCCGGCAGCCGGACCATCGGGGAAGGCTCCCCAATCAGCGTTTTGCTGGCCGGATCTGACCCCGACGGAACCACGGTGAGCTTCTCCGACTCCGGTTCGCTACCGGCGTGGGCAACTCTGACCGACAATGGGGACGACACCGCGATCATCACCGGTACCCCCGGTCACAGCGATGCCGCCACCACCGCCGTCACCATCACAGTTACCGATGGCTCACTGACCGACGATGCTGTCTTTGACATCATCGTCACCGATGTCAACCGGCCCCCCATCTTCGACGCCGATCTCCCCGATCGCGGAGACGCAGAAGGGGCGGTCATCTCGCTCCCGGCCGCAGCGACTGATCCCGACCTCGACAACATCACATACAGCGCTACCGGCCTGCCCCCTGGAGTAGCGATGGACCCGGGCACCGGGCTTGTCGGCGGCACCGTGGCCACGATCGCCGAGGCCGGTTCGCCCTATGCCGTCACTCTCACCGCAACAGACTCCGGGACACCAAACCTCATCGCAACCGACACCTTCACGTGGGTCGTCACCAATACGAACCAGCCTCCGGTGCTCGCATCCATCGGTGATCAACTTGGGCCCGAGGAAACCGAGATCACGTTCACCGCGATGGCCACCGATCCAGACGGCGACGGCGTCGAGTTCTCGTTGGCGGGCGCCCCAGCCGGTGCGGTAATCGACACCGCTACCGGTGTATTCGCCTGGACACCGGCAGAGGTCGATGGCGTTGGCAGCCATACCGTCACCGTGATCGCCACGGATGACGGATCACCACAATTGACCGACAGCCAGGTGGTCACGATCACCGTGACCGAAGCCAACCGACCACCAACGATCGAAACGATCGCCGACCAGACCAGCAACGAGGGCAGCTCAGTGAGCTTGGCGGTTGTCGCCTCGGACCCCGATCTGCCAACCAACCACCTCAGCTTCAGCGCCAGCGGACTTCCTCCGGGTCTGTCCATCAGTAGCGCCAACGGGCTCATCTCTGGAACCGTCAGCACGGACACGGTCGGCGTGTATGCCGTCACGATCGGCGTCACCGACAACGCCGAGCCACCGTATCTGGCGACGACCACATTCGAGTGGACGATCACCGATACCAACAAGGCCCCCCGTCTCGGCCGGGTGAGCGATCAGTTTGGCGATGAGCAGACAACGATCTCGTTCACTGCGACCGCCACGGACGAAGATGGCGACAATCTGACCTATAGCCTCACCAGTGGCCCTGCGGGGGCCCGAATCGGTGCAAAGAGTGGTGTGTTCACTTGGACACCTGGCGAGCTCGACGGTCCTGGGACGTTCAGCGCCGTCGTGCTGGTGACCGACGACGGTACGCCCGCCCTCGGCGACAGCCAGGTCGTCAGCATCACTGTTGGCGAAGTGAATCTGCCACCGACCGTGGACCCGATTGCGGACCAGCAAGGTAACGCCGGGGACGAGGTTGAACTCGCCATCAGCGCCACTGACCCAGATCTGCCCGCAAACGAGTTCACCCTGTCGGCAACTGGGCTACCCCCTGGCCTGTTCCTGAACCCGGCCACGGGCGCAATCGGTGGCACGCTGCAAGCAAGCGAGGAAACGATATTCGCTGTGGAGCTGACAGTCACCGACCACGGCATCCCCCAGCTATCCGCCACGACTTCGTTCAGGTGGACTGTCAGTCCCGGGGCAGACGAGCCGGACACGGCGGCTCCTCCGACCATCGGCGATATTGGAAACCAGTACACCGACGAGGGCAGCACCGTGAGCCTCGCGGTGCCTGCCACGAGCAGCGGGACCCTCACATACGCGGCAACCGGCTTGCCGCCGGGGCTCACCATCAATCCCAGCACCGGCTCGATCACCGGCTCCGTTGGCACCGATGCCATCGGAACCCACGGGGTGGTGGTGACGGTGACCGACGATGCAACCCCGGCGCAACTGGCTCACTCAGCTTTCACCTGGACCGTCACCGACGTAGCTGCAGCTGACGACAAGGATGGCTTAGTTCAGGCGCTCGACGACTTTGCGGCTGAGATTGCTGAGACAACCGGGGTCGCCGCAGACCAAGAACCGGTCCGGCGCAGCCTCGTCGTTATGGGAAGTGCCGCGGCCGCTACGACAGAATCTCTGCGTTGGCCGTTCGCTCTGTTGGCGGCATTGCTCGTTGGCTTTGCGACGGTGGGCCGGGTCGGGCTCTACCCGTTGCTTTGGCGCGGGGACCGCCAGACCGGCACCATCACCCTCTACGACCCTGAGCTTCTGTTTGGCCTGATTGAGCCCGATGAAGGAGGCGAAGCGGTGCACGTCCACGCCAACGCCTTCCCGCGGCGGATGCGCCCGCTCCTCCAAATTGGGATGCGCGTCCGGTACCGTGTGTTAGCGAGCGACAACCGCTCGAGTGCGTGGGGAGCCACAGCCGATGAGTAGACAACGAATCTTGATCATCGAAGATGATGCGGCAACGCGCCATCTATGCGGCCAGATCCTCAAGCCTCGCGGAGCGGAACTCGAATTCGCCGAAGACGGCGCTGAGGCATTAGAGATGCTGAAGCAATCTCGTCCCGATCTGATCCTGCTCGACATTGCACTACCGAAAGTCGACGGTTGGCAGATACTCGAGTCGGTTCGCGGCAACGCGGATACGGCCGACGTGCCGATCATCGTGATCACGGCACACGGTCAGGGTTCAGTTGCGGAACGGGCGCTGCATGGTGGAGCCGACCGGTTCTTTGAGAAACCGTTCTGGCCTCCGGAACTATCGGCGGCGGTAGACACACTGCTGGGCACGGTGCCCGCAGATTGTCAGACCTAGGCCGGGTCGCCACCCTGGCGAGCCGCAAACCCGGCCACGAGAAACTCGCAGGCATACCAAGTCAGCATGGCTGCCGCGATCGGCGCAATCAAAGCCGCAGCCGGGATGACGATTTCATCGCCAAGCTCGAAGACGGGAAGACTGGTACTGGCCACCGCCGCAGCTAGCCAAATCGCACCAACGATGCCCAGGATCCACGGATAGGAGGTGTCCTGAGCCCAACCCACCTCGGTGGGACGTCGAAACATCGTGAGTCGCAGGACGCCGACGGTGGCAACAAGCCCCCAGAACCAGTCCATGATCTTGGCAACGTCGACCACCACCGGATCGCTGCCGAATTCGAGCCTGGGTGAGCCGAGGCTCATCACCAGGACCGCCACCCAGATCACCGCGATGGTGAGCCAGATCCAAATACTGTTCGTTTTCATTGCCCCTCTACCAGCTGGATCGTCACTCGCACTCCCGTGGCACCCCACGAATGTGCACACAATAGAGTCTTGCTCGATTTGCGCCTAGTTGTCCGCCACCGCGGGGCCTAATCCCCGCGTATTGTGAGAACTGGAGGGAACCATGGCTCACGAAGTTGCTGAACGGATCTATCGGCTCGGCGCTGATCTAGTCAACTGGTATGTCGTCGAAGATGGCGGCCGTATCACCGTCGTCGACGCCGGCAATCCCAACCAGTATTCCCAGCTGCCCGCCGCACTAGCGAAACTCGGCCGCACTATGGATGACGTGGATGCCATCGTGCTCACCCACGCCCACGGAGACCACCTCGGCTCGGCGGCCCACATCAGAGATGTGAGCGGCGCCGACGTCCACGTTCATTCCAAAGATGTCAAGCTCGCCAGAGGTGAGAGCCACCGCGAGTATGAGCGTCACTACATCCGGGACCTGGGCCACAGCTTTGCGTGGAAGTCGCTCATGTTCTTTCTGCGAGGTGGCGCCACCAAAGCACCCCCGGTCCATGATTTGGTTGAATTTGCCCACGGAGAGGTCCTCGACATACCGGGGAGCCCGCGTGTCATCCACACCCCCGGCCATACCGAGGGAAGTGCCTGTTTGGAGTTCACGGAACGCGATGCAGTCATGAGCGGCGACGCTCTAGTAACCCTGAGCATCGTTACCGGTGAGCGCACCCCCCGGATCATGCCGGGGTCGTTCAATGCCAACAGTCCGGCAGCCCTGGAATCACTCAATGAACTCAGAAGCGTCAGCGCTGAGATCCTCCTCCCCGGCCACGGCGAACCGTGGCACGGGAGTATCGATGCTGCCGTCGTCCTCGCCCAGAAGACTGGCGCTAACTGACGGGCTCGACGTTGATATCCAGCGGCAGCGGCCAATCTCCGACCAGCCACTGCCCAGCCTCCACGAATTCTGGTTCTGGCTCGACCGGTGCCAGGTCGGGGGTTTCGGTCCTGTCCAATTCGACAATGATCACTCTTTGTTGATTGCCAATGTCCATGGTGTGGCCCTCCTCTTGTGTGCCATGACGAACGTCTCCATCTCTGTGAGACGTTGTCCGTGTGTTTCTATCTTCCGTTCGCACCGAATCACCGCCGGGTCGGCAAAGACACCGTCAATCGTGCCTGCATCGCTGGTCAGCACCACGTGCTTTCCAAGCGAAGCAGCCAGCGCTATCACCGTTGCCGACGCGGCGCGGTAACCCTCGTCATGCTCGACCACTTTGCCGGTCAGAGCGACCAAGCCGAGCGCCACGTCACCGATTGCCGTCACATCGAACTCGGTATAGAGGGGGTCGACCAACTTTGCTGCGTAGACCCCGCAACCGAGGCGCCCGCATCTCCCATCGGTATGCGGGATCTCCTCGCCGCCACCACGTGAAAGACAGGTGGCAACAAGAGTGCGTTCCGGCCAGGGCATCTTGACTCCGTGCAGAGCCTCCTCACCGACACCCCACAGGCGAAAGCCAAGGACCGGCGTCGGAGACCATCCCTCGGCATGGTCCTGCTTCGCCCTTACGATCACATCCTCGAGGCAGAACTCAACCCAGCGCTCGATCCTCTGCACCTCCGAGGACATGGAGTTGATGTCAACCTGAATCCGAGCCACCTCTTCTTCGAGCTTGGCCAGTCGCCGTTGCCGACTTGCCATGGCGGCGTTCGCCTTCGTGACGTCGATCATTCCGCTCAATTCGCCGTAGCGTTCCTGGTACAGACGAACGGTCCGACGCAGTTCTGCGAGTCTCTGGGTGGGCTCAATGTTGAGAACTGGCTCCATCACGATCTCCGAGCGAACGGCCTTCGACCATATGTCACCGAACATCTGTTCGCAACCGAGTTACGGCCCCGTTTTTCGCGACCTAGGCATAGATTTCGCGATCCTCGCGAGGCGCGGTCGATCCCAGGTAGCGTCACCACAATGAGTGACGGGACACCAAAGATTGCGGCGCACACTCCCGGTGAGTTCCGAGATTGGCTCGAAGCCAATCATGCGAGCGAGTCATCCGCCTGGCTCATCTTGTGGAAGAAGTCGAGCGGACGCCAGTTGATGACGATCGGTGATGCAATCGATCAAGCGCTCTGTTTTGGCTGGGTGGACTCCAAGAGCCGATCTCTCGACGACAACCGCTACCTGGTCTACTTCTCTGTCCGCAAGCGTGGCAGCGGCTGGTCCAAGATCAACAAAAACAAGATCGCCAAGCTCGAGGCAGCCGCGGCCATGGCTCCCGCAGGAACAGCCGCAGTGGCTCGCGCCAAGGAAGACGGGTCATGGACGATGCTGGATGGCCCGGAAGCCGGGATCGTACCTCCTGACCTCAAAGCTGCCCTTGAAGCGGCGGGCGCCCGCCACGGTTTCGACAACCTGACCCCCGGTGCTCGCAAGGCGATCCTCACCTGGCTGGTGACTGCGAAACGCGATGCGACCCGTCAGAGTCGCATCGAAAGAGCTGTCGCCGCAGCCCGAGACGGCAAGTCACCGCTCGCCTAAACGCCAACGGACTTCTGAATCTCAGCAACCACGAGCGGCGCAGAATCACCAAACAAGAAAGTGATGTGGTTGCCAGGGATCTCGACCAGGGTCGAGTTCTCGATCCACCCCAACGTGCGTTCGGCCACCTCTCGGGTCACGATCGGACCTACGTCCGCTGATCCCAGCTGATCTGGGGCGCGCAGCAGCAGTGTTGGCTGCCCGATTCTGCGCACAATCTCCGGCCATTGGATATCGAGCGTGGCCAGCGCCGCCGCCCGGATATGCTCCGGGTCCGAGATCGCTTGCACCGTCCCATCCGGGTTCGTTCGCAGATCCCTGCGGTAGTACTCCTCGATAGCCGGGTCCCACCATCCGTTGAAGTACGGAGCTGCCTTCACCAACGCCAGATACTCGTCCCAGGATGGAAAGACCATGCCGAGACGATCAAGCGATGGCTTGATCTGATCCATGATTCCGATGTGTACCTCGGCAGGAGCATCCATGGCAACACATGCGGACACCCGGTCCGGGTGATTCGCCGCCAAGTAGTACGAGACGAGGCCACCAAACGAGTGGCCACCCACGATCGCCCTATCGATGTTCAGAGCATCCATGAACCCCAACACATCGGCGGCATGGGTGGCAACGTCATACAGCCCGTCCGGCGCATCGCTTTGTCCGCGACCGCGTAGATCGACTGCGAGCACCCGAAGATGATCTGCAAGACCGGCCTGCAGCAGACCACCAAAGGAATGGGCATTTGCCGTCAACCCGGGAAGGAGAATGAGGGTCGGGCCACCTCCATCATGATCTAGATAGTGGAGACGGACCTGACCGGTTTCAGCAAACATCAGCCCTCCATGTATTCATCACGAATGATCCTTCGCAAAGTCTTGCCCGCAACGCTCAGGGGGAACTCATTGAGCACGATCACCTCACGCAGCTTCTGGAACCTGGCGTCGACACGATCATTGACCCACTCAAGCACGGCAACAGGATCGGCCCCGAACTCCGGCTCGAGTCGCACCGCCGCCACCGGGCTCTCCCCCCACCGGTCGTCCTCGACTCCAAAAACAGCAACGTCGGTGACCGCCGGGTGTTGGATGACGATCTCCTCGATATCGCGCGGGTAGACGTTCACTCCACCAGAGATGATGAGGTCCTTCTTCCTATCAACCAGAAACAGAAAGCCATCGTCGTCGACATACCCAAGATCACCGCTGTACAGCCACCCGTCCTTGATCGCCTCGGCGGTGAGGTCGGGCCGCTTGTAGTAACCGGGCATGGTGATCGGTCCCCTGCCGACGATCTCACCGACCTCACCTGCGGGAAGGTCGCTTCCGTCATCGTCAACGATCCGCATCTCGTAGAGAGGCGGAGGAACGCCAACGGATCCGGGTTTGGCGACGAAATCGTCACGATCCAGGATCGTGACAAACCCCTCGGTGAGACCGTAGAGCTCGTAGAACCGGTTGGGGAGCCGCCGCGCCAGCTCCTCCTTGTGCTCCAAATGAAGTGGAGCCCCCACCGAGCACACCATCTCCAATGCTGGCAGATGTTCCTCGTCGAAGTCGTCCTCGGCGAGCAGGGCGATGATCTGCGACGGCACTGTCATGATGTGAGTGACCTTTTCCGCCGCCATCAGGTCGATCATCCCCCGGGCATCAAACGAAGGCATCAGAACGTAGGTAGCCCCTAGATAGAACGCCGGCATTAGGGTCAAGAATGCCCCGTTGAACACCAACGAGCCGCTGTGCAGAATCACGCTCTCCGGCTTGATTCGGTACGACGCTGTAAACCCGGTGCAGTAGGCCATCCGGATGTAATGGTTGTGGACGATCCCCTTTGGCTGTCCCGTGGTGCCAGAGCTGTAGATGATGTTGTACGGATCCTCATCGACAACATCTACCCAGGGGGGCTCCTCCCCCGAGGCTGCTCCGGTGAGTTCGTGATAGTTGCGATACCCGGGTACGGCATCGGCGTCGGTGATCACGTATCGATCGGTTGCCACGCTGATCCGCTCCCGCACGGCATCGAAGTGCGCAACCATGCTCTGCATCGTGATCACCGCTGCTGAGTCAGCATCGTTGACAAGTGTCACCAAACCATCGCCACGCAACAGCGGGCTGAGCGGCACCACGACCAGGCCGGTCTTGGCCACCGCCTGGTAGATCTCAAGCAGCTCGAGAGAGTTGTCCAACACAACCGCCACCTTGTCACCACGTTGCAGCCCCAGAGTCAACAGGCTATTCGCCAGCCGATTGATCCTGATATTGAACTCGGCGTGGGTGTAGCGCCGTCCCTCAAACACCACCGCGTTGTGGTTTGGCCGGTATTGCGCATGACGGGTCGCAAGCGTGTTTATGGGCATCGTTGACTCCCCTTCCGTAACATGACCATATGCTCATTGGTCCCGTCGCTATTGCCACTGTCTTCACACAGAGTCAGTTCGACGAATACGCAAGACTCTCTGGTGACGACAACCCCATCCATGTTGACCCGCACTTTGCCTCGCAGACACGTTTCGGATGCACGGTTGCTCACGGCATGTTCTTGTACTCCGCCCTCCAAGCGGCCGTGGCCGCCCAAGCCGCCCAGCCGATCCGGCTGTCCGCTCAAGAGTTCATGTTCACGGCCCCCACCTACACCGGCGATCCACTGATCCTTTCGCTGCATCCCGCTGGCGATTCCATCGTCGAAGAGATCACCGATTCCACCGGCACTGTCACCCTCAAGGGCAAGACCCGTCTCGGGGAACCCGATGGACGTGAACCGGGACCCGCTGAGCTTGTGGTGTCTCCCGGATACAAGAGCTTTGAAGTCGGTATGACCGCAAGCCGCACGAGAAGCTTCACGAAGGACGATGTGTCCGGGTTTCTGCGGCTGGTTGGTGACCGCAACCCGCTGTTCGCAGGCGACACCCCCGAATTGCCGCCGGCTCTGCTCGCCGGGATGGACTCGTGCGTGCTCGGGGTGGACCTTCCGGGGCGCGGTACCAGCTGGCTCAAGCAGAGCTTCGAATATCACCGGCCGGTTGTCGTACCGGTTGAGGTCACGTGCCGGGTCACGATCACCCGGATCCGGCCAGAGAAAGGCCTGATCAACTTGGCAACGACATGCTCGGTAGCCGACGGAACGATCTCGTCCGGCAAGGCCCTCGTTCTGGCGATCGATGTCTAGCGGCGGAGTCACCGCTCTCGCCCCAAGAATGCCGCCATCCCCTGCAGAGCTTCGGGGGTGATGATCTGCTCCACAAAAGCCTCTCGCTCCGCCTCCAAACCGGCGGCGACCTCCTTGTGGCCCCGCCACAACAACCGTTTGGTGCTGGCAACCGATGCCGGGGCCATCGCGGCGATGTCCTGCGCCGCCGCTTGAGCCGCGGCAACAGTCGATCCCCCATCCACCACCTCCGACACGATCCCCCAAGAAGCAGCTTGGTCGGCGCGAATGGTTCGGTTGCGCAGCAGGATGTCGCTCGTTCGCTTTGTGCCGATTAGGTCGGGGAGCATTGCCGTCCACCCACCATCGGGAGAGAAGCCTACGACGCAATACCAAGGCGTGATCGTTGCATCACGAGCCATCAGCACCACATCGGACCCGAGGATGAGACCGATCGATCCGCCGGTGACCACACCGTGGACCGCAGCCACAATCGGTTGCGGAAGCTGCAACATCGTCAGGATCACTCTATTGAGCAGCCCGACCGTTTCGGAGGCATAGTCGGCGAGACCGTCACCTGCGCTGAAGAACCCCCTCACGTCCCCGCCCGTGGAAAAGGAACGCCCCTCCGCACCAAGCACCACGGCCCGGATCGAGGGGTCGGCAGCCACGTCCTCGAGGGCAACCCACAAGTCGGTAAGCAACTCGGGGACCAGACTGTTATGACGATCGGGTCGGTTCAATGTCACAGTGGCCACAGCACCCATGCGGTGCGTCTTGACGAGGTTCGCCCTACTCACTTCGATTCTCCGGAACGCGCTGCCAGCCAGGCGGCGAGAGTTGGCCACAGCACATGCCGAGCCTTGTTGCCTGCCATGATCCCGATGTGGCCGGCACCGAGCACCTCGGCTTGCCCCAATCAACGACCCACACGTCGTACTGGTGATCTCGCAGAAACCCCGCCATGGTTCGCGCCGGGTGCAGGTCAAACACATACCACTTGCTGAGCAGAGAAGGGACCAGCACAATCGGGACGGGGTACACGTCGGTCCCGGCTGGCTGGAGCCGATGCAGCCGGACATCGTCAACTACCTCGTAGATCTCGGCGGGCGATCTGTCAGTTGCCGATTCCATGGTGCCGGGACCAACTGCAGCGTTCACGACAGCGTCTCTTTCAGCGAGCGCTTCAGCACCTTGCCGGCAGCGTTGCGCGGGAGCTCGTCGATGACCCGAACGTGCTTGGGGATCTTGTACCGCGCGAGCTTGTCGCCGCAGAACGCCAGCAGATCGTCACCATCAAAGCCTTCTACCTGGCGGGGCACAACCACGGCGACACCGACCTCTCCCCAGCGTTCATCGGCAACACCGATGACGGCGACATCCAAGACGTTGGGGTGGTGGAATAGGACTTGCTCGACTTCCGCCGGATAGACGTTCTCACCACCCGAGATGTACATGTCCTTCCATCGGTCCACGATGAAGACATAGCCATCCGCATCGATCCGGGCAGCATCCCCCGTGTGTAGCCAGTCGTCGGTAAAGGAGCTCTCGTTGGCTTCGGGTCGTTCCCAATAGCCGGGAGTGACGTTTGGCCCACGCACCCAAAGCTCACCCACCTCGTCAGTGGCAACGTCGTTCCCGTCCTCGTCGACCACCCGAATCTCGGTGTGTAGTGCGGGCTTCCCCACCGAGCCGACCTTGGAGACGGCGTGTGCCTCGTCCGTCAGAAACACAGTCGGACTGGTCTCGGTCAACCCCATCCCCTGCCGGATCACGACGCCACGATTCGAGTAACGCTCTAGCAGGGCCACCGGCATCGGCGCCCCGCCACAGGCCCACGACTCGACCTTGCTGAGATCGGCTTCCTCCCACCGCGGGTGCTCGGCAAGGAACTGATAGATCGCCGGAACGCCAAAGAAGTGCGTGATCTCCCCGCTCTCGAGCCACTCCAGGACCTTCCCCGGATCGAATTCGGCCATGTTGACCGATCGGGCTCCGAGATGCAGACAAGGCGTGGTGTACAGATTGAGACCGCCGGTGTGGAACGTGGGCAGCACATTGAGGTTGGTGGACTTCGAGGTGAGATCGACAGCATGCCCGATGTTGATGGCATTCCAGAAAATCATGCCGTGGGTGACGATTGCGCCTTTGGGATGACCCGTTGTCCCCGACGTATACATGATGGCCCACGGGTCGTCGAAGGTTGCGCTGACCGGTCCAATCGGATCGGGGTCGCTCTGCGCCTTTGCAGCCGAGTAGTCATCCCCCAGTTGCAGTTTGACCGGTGCGGCCAGTTCCGCAGCCGTCACCGCAAACTGCTCCTGATAGATCAGCACCCGGGGACGGCAGTCATCGACAATGAACTGCTGCTCAGGGATCGCCAACCGCCAGTTGAGTGGCACCAGAATGGCGGTCAGCTTGGCGCACGCAAACAAAGCCTCGAAGACATCGGTCGTGTTCCCGGCAAGGAATGCAACCCGGTCACCTTTTACCACCCCGTTGTCGGCCAGCCAGGCGGCAAGACGACGGCTTTGCTCATCGAGCTCAGCGTACGAAAGGGTCAGGTCGCGACCCTCGTCAACGAGGGCAGCCTTGTCAGGTGACTGGTCTGCATGGTGGGCAATCCAATCGAATGCCGCCAATTCCCGTGTCATCCCGGTTTCCCTCCTTATGACGTCGGTCTCTCTCCAGGGCTAAGCAAAGTCCGCAGCCGCTCCCAGCCCTCTTTACGTTTTGCCGCTTTGGCCCGCCATGTACCCACAATTCCGTAGGGCAGATAGAGCACCAGCACCACATAGGCGAGACCAATCAGGAGCTCTGACGCAGCCCCGAACCAACGATCGAGATAGAACTGGAGCAGGCGATAAACCGCGGCACCGACAAGTGCGCCGGTGATGGTGCCGACGCCCCCGATCAGGATTATGAGCAGGGCGGTGACGGTAAAGCCGAGGCCTGCGATGTTGGGGGTGACGATTGGCTGATGCATGGTGTGCAGCACTCCGCCCAACGAAGCGGTGACCGAAGCAATCACAAGCACCAGCAGCTTGAACCAAAACGTGTTGTAGCCGAGCATCAGCGCCCGGTCCTCGTTCTCGCGGATCGCATGGAACACCTTGCCCGATGGCGAGTCGATGATCCGCAAGTACAGGACGTAGCAGAGGATCATCAGCGTCATCGTCACCAGGTAGAAGGCAAAGCGCTCGTTGGTTGTATCTAGGAACCAAACCGGCGCCCTCACCCCCTGCAGTCCGATTTCCGCTCCCGCCCACTGCTGGAGGTCGCTCGATTGGATCACGATCCAAAACACTGAGGCCAACCCGAGCGTCACCAGGGCGAACGCGATTCCTTTGACTCGAACCAGCACCACGCCAAACAAGAACGCCTGGAGAATGGCCGCAATCAGAACGACAACCAGAGCGGCTACCCACTGCATCTCGTGGGTCTTCAGCATGATGCCAAAGGTGTAGGCACCGACCGCAAAGAACATGGCATGTCCAAACGACAACAGACCGGTCACGCCCAGGATCAGGTCGTAGCTGAGCGCATAGATAGCGAGGATGAAGATCTCGATCGCCAGGCCTTGCAGAAAGCGAGCGTTGCCCTGATCGTTCGCAATCACTGCGCCGAGTCCTTGGCCATCGACGATGATCGAGACGAGGAACGGGAACGCAATGAGCAGCGCAACCATTGCCAGCAAGCCGCGACGCCTGCGCAACCAACTCTGCGGTGTCGGAGTAAGGGTCGTCATCGTTCGCTCCTTCCCAGTAGACCGGATGGGAGCACAAGCAAGATGACAACCATCAGCAAGATGGCTGCAGCCGGAACCACCGTTGGCGACGGCTTGAACGGCTCGTCAAGGAAGGGCAAGTTGATGCCTGTCTGACCAAACCTGATGATGATCTGCTGCAACAGCCCTACCAGCAAGGCGCCGGCCGCCGCACCTGGGAAGCTGGTCAACCCACCGATGGCGAGAGCAACGATCGCACCGAGCAAGAACGTGGCACCCATACCGCTCGATAGGCCAATCGATGGGGCGGCGAGTACCCCACCCAGGGCAGCGAGACCTGAGCCCATGGCAAACACGAGGGTGAAGACACGCCGCACGTTGATGCCGAGGGCCTCAACCATCTCGGGATCTTGAACGCCGGCCCGAATCACCATACCGATTCGGGTCTTCTTGAGAAGAAGCGTGACGCCGATCAGGACGAGTGCCCCAACGAGCACGACAAAGCCTTCGTTGTAGACCCGAAGCCGACCTCCAAACACCTCGACAGTTGAGCAACCGCTAAAGAACCCTCCCAGACCCTGCCCGGGACAGCCTTCCCCGGTGCCGTTGAAAGCTGCGGGTCGAGCCATGGTGAACTCGGGACGTCCCCAGACCTCGCGCACCAACTCGATGAGGATGAACCCCACCCCGAGGGTGATCATGAGCTGATAGATGGGTCGGTCATATAGCGGTCGTATCAACACGACCTCGATGAAGGCGCCAACCGCAAACCCGAGGCCGGTGGCGACGGCGATGGCTAGGAAGAAGCGCCAAGTGGTGCTGAGCCCGAAAACCCATTCGTTCAAGGACGCTTTGGTCAGATGTAAGACGATCGCGAGACCAACCATGGCGACAAAGCCCGTCCAGTGTTTCCGCGTCAGTGGGGCAACATCGCCAATCGCGGTTTGGAGCGACGACAGCGCCAGCGCAATCAAAGAACCACCCAACAGCAACACGACAAAGGCAACGAGAGCCGGCCACCCGAACGAGTCGGCAGGCAAAGGAGCCAGCGTGCCCAGATCGACCTGCACGGCAAAGTTGCTGGGGCTCTTGGCGAAGTCCTCAGCATCCCAGATGACCAGGGGAAACTTGGTCATGGCGGTGATGGCCGCACCCCCACCGAGGGCCAGCAAGCTCCAAGACGTCAGGCTCATCGCCTCCTTGACGGATTCGACAGAGCCATCGTTGCTTCGCCACTTGCGATAGAGACCGTAAGCGGCCGCAACGAACAAGAGGCTGACGATGATCGTCACACCGGCGCCGGCGCCCGAGACCTCACCTTCGATGGCGTCGGCGTCTCCCGCGGCAAAGATCACGTACCAAGCTGCGTAGACCACACCGAGACCCAGTATCCAAATACCGAAGTGCCACTTCCTGCCGAGCGTGCGGAGCCATCTCGCCATACGTTGCCACAACGGCATGAGTGTGAACGGAGCGATAACGAGCAGCAACGGGACGGTGGCATCCACGGTTGTGTCAAACCGGGTGTAGACGGTCCAGCCGACATAGGCACCCAGCATGAAGATCTCGCCGTGGGCCAGGCTGAGCACGTCCATCAAGCCGAAGATCAATGAAAGCCCCGAAGCGACGAGGAACGTAAGAGCTCCAACCGAGAGCCCCTGCATGATGGTGGGGAACCAGTCCTTCGACTCCAACCCAGCAAGAGCGACGATGAAGAGGAAGGCGAGCGCAGCGAGCACCGAAACCCGGGCCCGGTTCTCCAGCAACCAATCGGCGCGCTGGCGCTGCTTGGACACCTTCTCTGGTTGCTTGGTGTCAGTGGTCATGTCGCACCTCCGGTCCCTGCTCCGAGGTAGCGCTTGATGGTCTCGTCATCGTCGACGAGGTCCTTCATGGCACCGCTCATGATCGATCGGCCCTCCTCGATGATTACGAAGTGTTGGGCGAGACGGCTCGCAACGATGAAGTTCTGCTCCACCAGGAGGACCGTCGACTCGCTGGAGAGTCGACGAATCGCCTCCATCATCTGCTCGATGAGAACCGGCGCAAGGCCTTCGCTTGGCTCATCGATGAGCAGTAGGCGGTTATTGGGGACCAGGGCTCGGGCCACTGCCAACATCTGCTGCTGGCCACCGGACAGGTTGGTACCGGGAAGACGAATGAGCCGTTTCAAGTCGGGGAAGAGACCAAAGATGAAGTCCTCCTTGGCAGCGAAGTCACCACGCTCCCGCTCTGCGATGAGCAAGTTCTCCTCGACGCTGAGATCGGAGAAGATGGCGCGATGCTCGGGGACGAACCCGATGCCCATGGCGGCAATGTCGAAGCTGCGGCGCCCAGTGATATTGTTTCCGTCGTAGAAAACGGAGCCAGAGCGGGCGGGCGTCAGGCCCAGAATGGTCTTGAGCGTGGTTGTCTTGCCGGCCCCGTTGCGGCCTAGCAAAGCAACAATGTCGCCCTCGGGGACATCGATGGAAACGCCCTCCAGAATGTGAAACTGCTCAATGAAGGTGTGGACTTCCTCGAGGCGGAGCAGACTCATGAGCCACCCCGATCCTCGTAGAGAGCACCGAGATAAGCGGTCTGTACTCTCTCATCGGCTGAAATCTCGGCAGGGGCGCCTTCCGCCAATCGTGCGCCCTGATGCATCACGGTGATGCGGTCGGACACACTCATAACGACGTTCATGTTGTGCTCGACGAGCACAACGGTCTTGTCGCCTGCTTCCTGGATTGACTGGACAAGTTCCATGAGTTCGGGGACCTGCTCGGCCGCCATACCCGCTGTCGGCTCATCGAGCATCAACACGTCAGGATCTGGGGCCAGGATCATCCCGAGTTCGAGTTTGCGCTGGTCACCATGCGGAAGTGTTCTGGCCAGCGTCAGCGCTCGATCGGAGAGACCCACCTCAGCGAGGACTTCTTCGGCTCGCTCCAGGTATGCCGTTGACTTCAAATGGGATCTAAACACCCGGAAGCTGTCAGAGCCCAGGGCCTGACACGCAAGCCGAACATTCTCAAATACGGTGAGGTTGGGGAAGATGTTGGTGATCTGAAACGAACGCCCGATTCCCTTGTGGATCGTGCGGTGCATAGGTAGCTGGGTTATGTCTTCGCCCTTGTACAGCACCCGACCGGCGGTTGGTTTCAGGGTCCCGCTGACAAGATTGAAGAACGTTGTCTTGCCCGCACCATTGGGGCCAATGATGGAATGAAGGCTTCCCTCTTCGATCTCCATGCTGACGTCGTCAACTGCAACCAGAGCACCAAACTCGCGTCGTAGGTTCTGCGTCTCCAGGATGACGCTCAACCAGTCCTCCTCACCCTTTGTTGGAGGTGGGGTGGGCCGAAGCCCACCCCACCAGTTATCACTAGTCGATCAGCCGCCGAGACTGCCAGCAGGCAAGCTGCCGCAGCGCGACGCAAAGTCGCCCTCGAGCAGACACGGTGGCTCGGGCCGCACGGTTGCGACGTTCTCGTAGTACATGAACGCCGGGTCATCGATGTTCAACAGAGTCACGACATACATGTCCTGCAAGGCAACGTGATCCTCGGGGCGGACCTCGATGAGACCCTTCGGGCCCTCGAAGCTAATGCCCTCCAGGGCTGCCCGCAGCGAGTCGGCGTCAGACGCACCGGCGGTGGCCTTGAGTGCCTCCACAACCATGATCGCGGCGTTCATACCATCAGCATCGAACAGGTCGGGAACCGTCTCGAAGTTGGCGGCTACTTGCTCGATGAGGTAGTCGTTGACCGGGTTGCTGGCTGCGGTGTAGTGGTACAAGATCACCGAAGTCGTCCCGATTGCGTTCGAGAAGAACGCAGGCATGACGATGTTGTCGACAAACGGCGAACCGAGAACGGTGTCGTCGTCGATCACGCCAAGGTCGATAGCGGACTGCAGCAACGGTACGAACCCGCCGCCGGCCCAGGTCACCAGAAGCGCTTCAGCATCGGTGTCGGCCAGGGGTGTCATGTAGGACGTGAAGTCGGTTGTATCCGCAGGTGCGAACACGTCTTCTTCGATGAACTCGCCACCGTAGAACGTGCAAGCGTCCTTGTAACCGGCCGCTCCGCCATACCCGAACGAGTAGTCAGGAGCGATCTGCACGAAGGTCGTGTAGCCGTTTCCATTGACGAACTGATCACACAGCGCCATGGCGTCTTGGTAGTTGCTTCGACTTGCCCGGAACGTGTTCGGATCAAAGTCCTTGCCGGTGATGTCGGTCGCTGCCGCTGGGGCTGCGATCAAGATGACATCGTTCTCACGGGCAATACCCTGCAAGGTCGCAGTCACACCTGAGCTC
The DNA here is from genome assembly GCA_024228555.1 of bacterium. GTDB lineage: Bacteria > Actinomycetota > Acidimicrobiia > Spongiisociales > UBA5794 > JAAETI01. Next base: position 32,111 of record JAAETI010000489.1, read on the forward strand.
ACAGAGCCGATGATGATATCGGCACCGTTGACCTCAATGAGTTCGCGAGCTGCTGTGGCGCTCAACTCAGCGTTGGTCTGGTCATCCTTGAAGACCACGTTGATTTCGCAGTCATCGACCATGTAGGTCTGCTCGAGCCCGGTTTGGACCTCGCCGCCCGTTGCGTACGCAAAGCCGATCGGAACACCACGATTGACATGGGCTCCGTAGATCGCCAAGGCACCGGTCAAGTCGGTGATGACACCAACGGTGATCGGCTCGTCACAGCTGACACCATCGACCTCCGGCAATGTGTCAGGCGTTGCGGACGTCTCGGTTGGTGCAGCCGTTGTCTCCGCAGCCGCCGCGGTTGTATCCCCCGGAGCTGCGGTGGTCTCGTCTGACTCGCTATCGCCACATGCGGCAGCAAGAAGAGCGAACACCACAAGCAGCATCAGCAGCTTGGTTACTTTCCTCATTCAGTTTCCTCCTCTTTCCCTTTTCTGGTTATGCGTCGGCCATGTGCTCGTGGAACACACCGTCGAACTCTTCTGGTTTCTCGATGAACGGCACATGGCCACAGTCGTCGATAACCACTTCCTTGTAGGTGCCACCCGCGGCCGCATAGGCGTCGAGCACAGAGCGAGTCTGTCCCAACATCGGCTGTGACGGGTAGGCATCGGCGCCGGGGTACCCAGGGACAAGTCCCATGGGGCCCCAGGTGCCGGGATCTGAGGCGGCGTTGTCGGAGACGGCAAGGTCGTGGGCGCCACGCACCCAAAGCACCGATGGCTTGACCGCCGACTCGACGATTTGTGCTGGGTCGAGCGCATACTTGGGCGAGAGTGCGTTATTGACTCCGACCACGCCGGGAGCGACATACGGCCAGTTCGCCGACATCACCTTGTCTCCTGGGTAAGCGTCTACTCCGATATGAACTTGGAGAAGGCTGTCGACGAACGCATCCTCACGTGCAGGAACGAGAGGTGGCTTCCACACCAACGCCCGCAGCGCAGCTCGAGGAGAGAACATCGAATCGGTGCTGGTGTCGCCTTCGGAGATGAGTCGCACCAACTCGGGGTTGATCAACCCACCGCCGGATCCGGCAAAGTCGTCGTTGGTCGGGTTTCCCTCGACATCACGGGTTCCGCCGAAACCGTAGGGCGATCCCGGATCGACTTGCGTGACAGACAGAATTCGTTCGCCATGGCCAGCCATCAGCCACCAGACGATGACGCCTCCCAGGGAGTTGCCAACGAGATGAAACCTGTCGTGGCCGAGATGGTCCATCAGTGCGATGGCGTCATCGACGAAGTCTCCCATGCCTCTGGTCGCATCAACCTTGGCGGCAGTGTCGGCTTCGCCGAAGCCACGCTGGTCGGGGGCAATGGCCAGGTACCGGGCAGGCAATCGGACCATTGTCTCTTCCCACCATGTGGCCGACGAGAGGTTGCCGTGGAGGAGCAGCACGGGGATCCCGTCAGCCGGTCCGGAGGTCAGCACTCTCGTTGAAATGCGATCGGTACTGATGGTTGTCGCGGTGATGCCGTCGATCGTCGCGATGGTCACGAGGACTCCTCTCCAACGAGCAACTTCTTGTCGATTTTGCCGATGGCGGTCTTGGGGATCTCGGGCATCACCACGACCGTGCGGGGCAGCTTGTACTTGGCGATGCGCTCTTCGAGGAAGCCAAGGAAGTCAGCTTCCGCAAAGTCGGCGCCGGGCTCGAGAACCACAACGGCCCTGCCGACCTCGCCCCACACTTCGTGGGGAGCGCCAACCAGCGCCGCTTCGGCGACGTCGGGATAAGCCAGCATCACCGACTCCACCTCGGCGGGGTATACGTTCTCGCCCCCCGAGATGAACATGTCCTTGGACCGCCCCTTGATGGTGAAGAATCCCTCATCGTCTTTGACTGCCAGATCCCCTGTCCACAACCAGCCATCCTTGATCGTCTCTGCGGTGGCCTCGGGTTGTCTCCAATAGCCGGGGGTGACGTGGGGGCCGCGAATGAGCAACTCACCCGGTTCATTGGGGCCGACCTCATCACCGCTTTCGTCAACGATCTTCATATCGATGTGGAAGATGGGGAACCCTACCGAAGTCGTCTTATCTGCAACACGGTCGGCGGGCAGCCAGAAGTTGTTGCCTGCGGCTTCCGTCAGCCCATAGCCCATCTTGAAATCGACACCCCTATCCCAAAATTTCTGCATGACCGGCACGGGACAGGGCGCCCCGCCGGATATGACCAACTCGAGGTTGGAGAAATCGGCACTTTCCCAACGGGGATGGGACTGCAACATCTGATACATCGTGGGCACCGCGACGTAGTGGGTGATACCGCCGCGCTCCACCAGATCAAAGGACTCGTCCAGATCAAACCCGTCGCAAAGGATGGTGGTTCCGCCGACATGCACCAGCGGCACCATGAAGATGTTAGGACCGCCGATGTGGAACACCGGCAACTGGAGAGGTGCGGTGTGATCGGCCGTGATCCCCCATGATGTGATCGTGTTGACGGAGTTCCAGGTGACATTGCCGTGGGTAAGGATCGCACCCTTGGGGAGCCCGGTTGTCCCGCCGGTGTAATAGATCCCCCAGATGTCGTCCATGTCAAGGTCGGGACGGTCGTCGAGGGTGCTGCTCATGCTGTCACGGTCGGAGAAAGTGGCGTCACCCTCTTGCGGCTCGACAAGGGCGACGACATGGTTCACAGTGTTCAGGTCGGGTCGAAGTTGGTTGACCTGCTCGGCCCAGTCGCTGCTGTAGATGAGCACCTTGGGCTCGGCATCGGCGACGATCTGGCGCAGCTCGTGAACTGTCAGTCGCCAGTTGAGGTTGTGGAGGATCAACCCGATCTTGCCTGCCGCCCAGAACAGATCGAGATACTCGGGACAGTTCGATGCATAGACCGAAACCCTGTCGCCCTTTTCCATGCCAAGCGACCGCAGATAGTTGGCAGTCCGGTTTACCCGAGCGTTCCACTCGGCAAACGTTATCTCCGGCCCACCCAGCCGTTCGATGAGCGCCACGCGGTCAGGGGTCAGGTTGGCCCGCTTCTGCAGCCAGTCGGTTACGTACGTGGAGGTTTGTTGGGTCATGATGGCGGCCCCCATTGCACAACGCCTGCGCCCCAGACATACCCGATGCCGGCGCCAACGATCACCATGAGGTCACCCGGTTTGAGCTTGCCGGCCTTCTCGCCCTCGATCATCGAGATGATCGAATCCTGCTCGCCGATATGTCCAATCTCGCCCATGTAGAACGACTGGTCCTCGGAAAGGCCGAGAAGATCAAGGATCTGCTTGTGAGCCGATGGCTTCACCAAGAGCATATTGAGGTAGCCGAGATCAGTGCGCGCATAGGGAGACCCGTCGGACTTGCTCCCCGATTTCCGCAGTGCCTCGTCGACACAGTGCATCCAGTTGTCGATGCTCACCTCACCGAGACGGGCCTTCATCGCCTCCGGTTCGACCAAATCAAACTTGAATTCACCGGCTTTGACTGCCTCATCAGTCGGGTGTTTGACCGTGCCACTTGCCGGCACAATCACGTGGCGGCTCATCGAGCCATCTGACATCAGGTGGGTGCCGAGCACGTGGTTCTCTGGCCAATCCCGCTTCACGATCATTGCCCCGGCCCCAGCCCCGATGTTGAAGAGGAACGAGGTGCGCAGATTGGTGTGATCGATGAAGTCACCGATCACATATCCGCCGGCGATCATGATGGTGTCGATGCCGTCATCCTCACGCATCAACGAGCGGGCCAGCTTGAGCGCGGCAATCGTTGTGGCACAGCGCATGTGCATGTCCATGCCCCAGGCGTTCGTCGCCCCGATCTCATGAGCGAGATCAATCCCGGCCGTCCATAGGTTGTATTCCTTCCACTCCTCAGTGGTGCACAGCACTACATCGATCTCTTTCGGATCGATTCCTGCTTTGGCAATGGCTTCGTTGGCAGCATGGACGGCCATCATGTTGGGATGCATCCCCGGCTCGGGAATGTGCTTCTGGGTGATCCCAAGCTTCTCTTTGACCACCCACAAGGGCAGACCGCTGGCTTCGCTGATCTCCTCGGCTGTCATCACGCTGCCCGGGAGGAACATCCCCGTCGCCACGATGCCCATGGTGAAGTCGTCGGTCATTGATCACTCCTCGGTGGGGTCAGTGCGCAGGCAATAAAGGTCATGACTTCGTCTACGACTTCGGCGGGTGGGGACCGCCCCTCCCACTGCACATATCGGGCGCCAATCAACTCGGCAATGCCCATCAGGACCCACGCCATCGTTTCCGCCGAGACATGCGTGGCGATCTGACCCTCAGTTTGGGCGAGCGAGAGACCACGGATGTAGCTCTCGGCGAGAGTGCGGTAGTGCCACTGATGTGTCTCGGGATCGACGAACTCGGATTCACGAACGACCCGATAAAGGGGACGGTGCTCGACCACGTACTCAAAGAAGGTGGTGAAACCCACACGCTCGATCTCGAATCGACTTGCAAGACCGGCGACGGCTTCAGAGATGGCCCGGCGCATGTTGTGGTTGAGGACGTGGACCAGCTCGATAAAGGCAGTCTTCTTGTCGGGGAAGTAGACGTAGAACGTTCCTTGGGCAACACCGGCGCGGCGGGTGATCTCGGAAATAGAGGCACGGTCGTAGCTGAGTTCACCGAAGACCTCTTCCGCTGCGGTCAGGATCGCCTGTCGAGTTGCGCGTCCTTTGGCAGTCGGCGGTGCCAACGCACCGGTCGCGACCTGTTCGGTCATCCCGCCTCCCTCGGCCGTACCCGAATACTGAATACTGAGTCAGTATTCAGTATTCATAGTATGACAGACGACCAGCTTGGGGCAACTGCTTTTTGAGAGCGCTAATTCGGAGCCATCGGTACCGGCCTACGGCCAGGCGACCACACCATCGAGATCTGGGACCGACCGCAGGAAGCGGGCTATCCCACCAACCGGGGCGGGGAACGTCGTCATACCGCCAGAAGCAATGTCCACAACGGTGGCATAGGGGTAGACAGCGCCTTCCTCAATGAGGTTGATCAGCACGTAGTCGTCATCAAGGTCCAACGAATCGATCCCTGCGACGGCCGGAACCTCGGGCAGAGTGACACTGATGATGAGATCACCACTGGCGACATCGCGGACCTCGATCTCCGGGATAGTGGGAAACCCGCCAGCATTCGGGGCGAGACGCCCCAGGGCCACCTCAGTTCCGTCCGGGGATAGATCGGCATACCAGAAACACTCAAACGGAACGCAGTCGAACCCACCATCGGGAATGGAATTGGCGGGAGACTCAAAGACCTCTCCCCCGAGATCGGTGAAGACAAGGAAGAAGTACGCCTCCCCAGCCCCGTTCCTGACAATCGAGTTTCCTCCAACCGATATCGGCGACGTGCCCGACTCCCAACCACCCACAACACTGACCTCGTCCACAGTCTTGGCGTCCAGGTCAAACCGCCGCAACGTCTGTTCAGCGGTATCTGGTAGGTCGCCGGAACGACGGGTGTAGTAGATGTGGGTGCTTCCGCCCTGGGTGGCAGTGTCCTCCAGTTTCAAGCCTTGGTCGGCGGCCGGCACCAGCAACTCCTGCAGTGTCGAAGACCCTTGCGGCACCCAATAGATGATCGAATCGTTGCCGAGGAAGAACCATGGGTTGCGATGCGGTTGCACGATGAGACCGCCCCGGGTGTCGTCGACGGCAAAGTCGAGTATCCCGCCGACGGCACCAGGATCGGCCGCCACAACGTGACTCACCACGCCATCAACCGTGGCGACAAACACCCCGTCCTCGTTCGTGATCAGCATCGCCCCGGCCGGAGGGATCGCTGCCGGAGGCTCGGTTGTTGTCGTCGGTGCCGATGTGGTTGTGGTGGGGGCCGGAACGGTGGAAGTGGTCGCCGCCGGAGCGACTGTCATCGTTGTCTCGGCCGCTGCGGAACTCGTTGTCGTTCCCTCGTCTGCCGAGTCGCCTCCACATGCTGCAACCAGAAGCACAAAGACGGTGGCGGTAGCAATCAATCGGTTTCGCAAGTCTCTCTCCTGGAACGGTTGTCTACATGACACACCAAGATGTCGCCAGATACCACTAAATGGTCGAGCCGCCCGCCGCTAACGCCCTTGAACCCACGTGACAATTCTGTGTGCGGCCTCGGTGATGTCTTCGGTCGATTCGGAATACGAGAGACGTATGTAGCGATGACCGGCGACGGGGTCGAAATCGATTCCTGGGGTACACGCCACACCAATTTCGTCCAGCCAAATCTGACATAGAGCCTGGCTGTTGTCGGTCAGATGAGAGACATCGACATAGAAGTAGAACGCACCATCGGGGGAAGCAAAGTGATCCAGACCAACAGAGCCGAGCCCGGCGAGCAACACCTGTCGATTGGCGGCATAGCGGGCAACGTTGCCGTCGAGTTCGGCCGTCGCATCGAAAGCGGCGACCGCGGCGAGCTGCGACAGAGTCGGCGGGGAGATGAACAGGTTCTGCGCCAGACGCTCGATGGGACGGACCAACTCGTCGGGAGCAACCATCCAGCCCAACCGCCACCCGGTCATCGAGAAGTACTTGGAGAAACTCTGCAGGACCACTGCCTCGGATTCGACACTGAGGGCCGTGGGAACCTGGGTTCCGTACTCAATGCCGTGATAGATCTCGTCGGCGATCAAACGGATCCCTTTTGATCGGCAATACGCTGCAATATCTGCCAACTCGGCTGCAGTCAATGCGGTGCCCGTTGGATTGGCCGGGCTTGCCAGCATGAGCCCATCGAGCGGGCCTGCCTGATCGAGCAAGCTGCTCGTCGGAACAAAGCGGGTGTCCGGCCCGACGGGGACCGCAACCGCTTCTACCCCAAAGGCCTCCAGAGTGTTTCGGTAGCAAGGGTATCCAGGTTGGGTGACCGCGACTCGGTCGCCGACATCGAAAGCAGCGAGGAACCCCAAGACGAAACCGCCTGATGCGCCCATTGTGACGATGACACGGTCCGGCTCGACCACAACGCCGTATCGCTGCGCATAATGGGCAGCGATACGCTCCCGCAACACGGGAAGACCGGTTGCCCCCGTGTAACCGAGACGGTCGGCGTCGAGCGCAGCGTGTGCTGCCGCCCGTACTGCCGCAGGCGCCGCAGTACTCGGTTGCCCCACCTCCAAATGGAGCACCGCTCCTGTGGCGAGCTCGCGTTCAGCGGCAGCCTTCATAACCTCCATCACGTAGAACGGAGGGATCTCTGCCCTGTTGGCCACCTTCATGACATCGGAGACTAACGATCGCGGCCGGCTCGGGCGCTACAAATGAACCTTGGTGATTCGTTCAATCGGATCGGTCTTGGACAGGCGCTCGATGGTCTCGTCGGGCACGTTGGAATCGACACTGATAAACGAGACCGCATACCCTCCTGGTTCGGAACGCCCGGTGCGCCAGGTGGCAATGTTGACACCCAGCTCGCCGAGCATGGTGCCGACTTTCCCAATGAAACCGGGCTCATCATGGCTGACGGTAACCAGGATGGTGCCTTCCGGGATCACGTCAATACGAAGACCGTCGACATCGACGATCCGCGGCTCGTCGTGGCTGAACAACGATGCAGCCGCGGTGCGGGTACCACCGTCCCACTCCACTCTGCACGAAATGATGTTCGGGTAGTCAGTCGTATGCAGCCCGGTTGTCTGGGCGACAATGATCCCCCGCTCGATAGCCACATGAGGTGCGTTTACATAGTTGACGGATCCAGTTGGGACGGGCTCGAGAACCCCTTTGAGAATGGCGACGGTAATCGGCTTGATGTAGTCATCGATGACTTCGCCTTCTACTGATACCTCGACCTTGGTAATGGCGTCCTCGGCTAGCTGTGTCTGCAGACTGCCCAAGCGCTCCGCCATCCCCAGAAACGGCCGGAGCTCCTTGAGTACGTGACGGTCGACCACAGGCATGTTCACCGCATTGCGGAAGTCGTCTCCGTGCAGAGCATCAACCACCTGCTGGACGATCTGCATGCCAACCTCGCGCTGCGCTTCTTGGGTACTGGCTGCGAGGTGCGGCGTCACCACGACGTTGCTCATGTGCAACAGCGGGTTGTCCATGTCGGGTGGCTCTTTGGTGAGCACGTCGAGACCGGCCCCAGCTACGTGTCCGCTTTGCAGCGCCTCGATGAGGGCATCCTCGTCGATGAGTCCGCCGCGGGCTGCGTTGATGATCCGCACACCGGGCTTCATCTTGGCAATCGCTTCTTTGCCGATGAGGCCCTTGGTGTTGGGAGTAAGGGCGGCATGCAGAGTTACGAAATCGGAGCGTTCCAGCAGCTCGTCGAACGAGACGCGCTCAATATGCATCTCGTGGGCCCGGTCATCGCTGAGGTACGGGTCAAAGCAGATGACCTCCATGCCAAAGGCGCGGCTTCGCCGGGCGACCCGGCGTCCGATGCGGCCCAGCCCGACAACGCCGAGCGTCTTGCCGCGGAGTTCGGTTCCCTTGAAGAGCTTCCGCTCCCATTTCCCGGAGCTGAGGCTGGCCGCGGCCTGGGGCACATTGCGACACATACCTAGCAGCAGCGCCATGGTGTGCTCGGCGGTGGCAACGGTATTGGCCCCCGGTGTGTTCATCACGATCACGCCACGCTCGCTGGCAGCCTGCAGATCGATGTTGTCGACACCGACTCCAGCGCGCCCGATGACCTGCAGTTCGTCCGCAGCCGCGATCACCTCGGCCGTCGCCTTGGCACTGCTGCGCACCATCAGACCGTGATAGCCGGGGATAGTCTCAGCAAGCTGTTCGGGGCTGAGACCCTTGATGACATCAAACTCGATGTCGTCGACAGACCGGAGCAGCTCAACTGCTTCCGGCGAGAGGTCATCAGTCACGAGTAGTCGAAACGCCATCGGATCAGCCTTTCCGGACGATCACCTCGCCGGCCTCGGACCGGGCCCGGCTCTCCTCCAATACGTGTTGATACACGGTACCTGAAAGGTCCATTTGCTCCGATTCGGTAAGTGCCAATTGCAGCACCGGTGCCAGCGAATCACCGACCACCAACACGTCTGATTCGGCCACGACATGGGGCCGTGACACAACGCCGGTGTAGCCAACGAAGAGGTCGACGGACCCACGGGCGGCGAGATCACTCACACCGTCACCAATCAGGATGGACCGACCACGACGCTCCCCCAGCATCTCAGTCACGACCTCAGACTTGCCCTCTGATTGAACCAGCGGGGTCTCTTCGGAGTCCTTGTACTCGACGTCGTTGCGTTGACCCCATTGGTCTTGGAGATAATCCCACCACTCGCCAGAAAGCTCGTCATAGAGCAGGTTGACAGCTCGGATGTGATCGTGAGGCACACCAAGCCAGCGGCCAAAGGGCCGAACCGCAGCCAGCAGACCACCGGAGACAATGAACACCTCTTTGCCTGCCTCGTGGAGTGCGCCAATCACTTCGGCCGCATGCCGCACCACGGTAGTTCGATAGAGAGCGTCGATTCCGGCCACCTCGGCATGGGTGGGGGCCAACATCTCGAGTCTGCGGTCGTACACGCTGTGCAGGTATACCTCGCCGTCCATGGCAGCATCCGTCATCGCCTTGACCTCGTCGAACTTGCCCTTCATCCGGGCCAATTCGTCGATTCCCTCGATGGCGCTGAGGGTGCTGTCGCAATCGAAGAAGATGTAGTCGAATCCGTCAGCAGAATGGAGTGCGGTGCTTGCCATTTGTCCCGGCCAGTGGTTGTGAAGCCCCGGACAATACACAACCTGTCGAGGGCCAATGCTGCGCACGCGCAACTAGCTGTCGTAGACCGCAGGGTTGGCGCAGGCTTCAAGACGCTGCCCAGACAGGCCGAGGAGCAGGTTGCGGGCGGCAAGGTCCGCCATGTCGGCTCGTGTCCGCTCCGAGGCGCTTCCCAAGTGAGGGGTGACCACACAGTTGGGGAGCTGCGCCAAAGGATGGTCGGCTCGCAACGGCTCCGGGTCGGTCACGTCGAGGCCGGCGGCGGCAATGGTGCCGGTGCGCAAGGCCCGGACGAGCGCATCGGTATCGACAAGCGGGCCGCGGGCAATGTTGACAAGCGTGGCCGTTGGCTTCATCAAGCGAAGCGCCTTCTCATCGATGAGCCGGTAGGTGCCGGGGCCGAGCGAGGCAGCAATGACAACGTGATCTGCTGTTGCCAAGAGTCCGGACATGTCCCGACGAACCACCCCCAGCTCAGCTTCAATCTCAGGCTTGGCGTTTGGGCTGGTGTAGACAATCGACATTCCGAAACCCTTGGCGCGTCGTGCGATGGCGGCGCCAATCCGGCCCATACCAACTATCCCAATCACCGATGAGTGCACGTCCTGGCCCAACAGGAGCTCGGGCTTCCACTCTCCCCACTGGTCCGCACGGACATGACTTACGCCTTCGCCCATCCGACGGGCCGCGGCCAAGAGCAAACCCATGGCCAGGTCGGCGGTCGCTTCGGTGAGAACACCGGGGGTGTGCCCGACCGGTATCCCACGCTCGGTGCAAGCAACGAGGTCCACATTGTCAACCCCGACCGCCATGTTCGATATCACCCGCAATTTCGGTGCAGCATCGAGCAGCTCACGATCGATGCGCTCGGTGAGCATGCAGTAGAGACCCGACACATCCGCAACCCTTCGCAGCAGCTCGTTGCGGGGGATTACCCCGTCCACCGACCACAGCTCAACGTGTCCGACATCGCCGAGCACACGGAGGGCATCACCGGGAGGACGACGGGTAACATAGATTGACATCACGGCGCAATATTACGTGCTTGGCGGTTGCCGAGGACTAGTCGTTGGCGCCGCGGCTCTTCTTGCGAAGATTGGCCATCGTGGTCATGTTCGACTTGGCCTGATTGCCCAGACGAGGGAGCTGGGCTGAGCGGCTGCGATAGCGGCTCTCCCGTTGCTTGGGATCATGCTCATCGTCGTCGTCCGATGCGCCATCCCCGCCGTCAGCATCGCTGGGCCGATCGGCGCCATCATCACGATCCACCGGCGTTGGCCAGGCCATGCGGGTACGGGGTTGCTCATCAAGATCCTCGCTGAGACGATCCAGATCGACCGGCTCATCGTTACTGAGATCGGCCGCCGCCGCATCCGGAGCAACCTGCTCCAGAAGCGCACTCAAGCGATCGGCAGGATCGCCACCGTCAGCGTCCTCGTCCTCATCGGTTGCCAGGTCAACACTCGGGAAGGCAGCTTCCTGATCTTCTTCCGCGGAATCCTCCGGTGCAGCTTCCTCTTGCACAAGAGGTGTCGTCTCGTGGGATGAGACGTCGGCAGCGAGGGGTTCGGCGGACGAGATGCCTCTTGCGGAAACCAGCATTGCTTCTGGATCCTCTTGTTTGGCTGCGAAGGATCGCTCCCGCTCGGCGAGTTCTTGCTCACGCTGGATGATGTCTTCGCGTTGACGACGAAGCTCCTCCGACATTGCGACTTCTTGCTCCGCCTCGGCAAGGAGGGCAGCGAGATCGTCACCCGAATCCGCAGCATCCGATTCGGCGGCAAGATGGGCTGCAGCGGCTTCCTCAGCCTCGGCGACCAATGCCGCGGCCTTCTCCTCGGCTTCAACGAGCGCCGCAGCGGCCTTCTCCTCAGAATCGGCCTTGACCTTCTCCGCTTCAGCCTGCGCCGCAGCGATGGTCTGCTCAGCCTCTTCCTTGGCAGAGGCTGCCGCCTCCTGCGCCTCCCGAGCGAGATCATCCGCCTCGATCCTGGCACTGGCCACGATGTCTTCGCGGGCGTCACCCATGGAGCGATGTGCCTCGGCGAGGTCCTCCGCCTCGATCTTGGAACGGACCGCCTGTGATCGGGCATCCTCGGCCTGGGCGGTCAGGGTTGCAACAGTTTGACGGACCTGATCGGCCTCTTCACGGGCCTTGGTAATGACCTTGGCGGCTCGCTGCTCGGCTCGTTCCTCGGCATCCGCCTCGATGGCTTCCGCTTCGGAACGGGCGGCGACAAGAATCGCTTCGGCTTCGGTGTTGGCTTCCTCGAGATCCAGAGGTTCGGCCTCATCGGAACCTGAGCCCTTGAGCTCGGTCTCCAGTGCGGCGATTCTGTCCTGGGCCTCAGCAAGGTTCTGCTCGCTGCTTGCCACTGCTGCCTGCAGCTCCGCCACGCCGTCCACATCACCGGCGTCGGCGGCAGCCAGGCTGGCTACTTGGCTGATTTCGGCGAGGAGAGCCGCACTGTCTTCCTTGCCGAGCGAGTTGGTGAAGGCGGACTCAAGCGCGGCCATCCGGTGCGCAAAGTCTTCAGTCTCTGCGTTCTGGCGGTGTTCGGCTAGCTCCGCTTCGATAGCAGCAAGGACATCGCCGGTTGCTGCCGAGCTTTCCGTTTGCTGACGAACCTCGTCGAGTTCGGCGGTGCGCACAGCCGACTCGTCCTGTGCCGCCTGCAACTGTTCCTTGACAGCTGCCATCTCGTCTGCGGCAGCAACGGAGTCTGCTTCGAGCCGCTCGAGTTTGGCCTGTGTCGCGGACAGGTCATCGAGCTGGGCCACCGACTCCTGCTGTTTGGACTCGAGCTGTTCGTTGGCCGCAGACAGCTGTTCGCGGAGAGTGGTCTCACCCTCTGAAGCTGTCTCCTGCAGCTTTGTGACTTCTTCGCTCTTGGCGTCTAGCTCGACACGAACCGCAGCTAGGTCTTGCCTGAGCTGGTCGACTTCGGCATCTTTGGCGGTGACTACTGACTCGGTCTCAGCGACATAGGACTTGCTCTGCTCCAGCGCTTCCTCCGCCGCAGCAACCGCACCGCTGAGGGTTGCAACTTGCTCGTCGCGAGAGCTCAGTTCCTCGGCAAGCCTCTCGACGTCCGCCTGCGATGCTTTGAGATGCTCGGCAAGCTCGGCGAAACGCTTCTCCAAGTCCTCCGATGGGGAGCTGCCCGCATCACCTTCAAGCTGAACAATGCGATGGCGGGCTGCGTCCAATTCTTCCTTGACGGAAGCGGTGTCGTCGTGGGCGCGACGTACCTGAGCGGAGAGGGCGGTGATTTCGGCTTCGAGGTTCTCGACTACATCACTGCTTGCATCGTTACGTAGCCGATCGGCTTCCCGCCGTGCCGCGGCAACAATCTCGTCGGCCTGGGTCCGGGCCGCTGCGATCTCTCCGGCAGCTGGGCCGTCGCCGCCACCAGAGTCGACCAGGGCTGCCTCGCGGATCCGTCCCGCCTCGCTGTGAGCTTCCTCTTCGATCTCGTCGGCGCGTCGGCGCGCCCTGTCGAGGATGCGATCCTTGGCATCGAATACGGCCATCATTGCGTTGTCAACGGATACCCGCTCAGTGGCGCGGGCCTTGCCTAGATCTCCTTCGAGTTCGCTGACGCGCTGTGAGGTGCGGCGTGCGTGGCCCTCTAGCTCGCGGAAAGCCTGCTCGAGGTCCTCGAGATAATCCCGGACCTCGCGCTTGTCGTAACCCCGGCGGCTTGGACTGAACTTGCGTTCATCTATGCGCTGGGCGAGTTGGCTTCGTTCTTCACTCACCCCGTAGCTATCGGCAGATATTGCGTCCGCTTGATAGACAGAATCAGGGACCCAGGAGGATTAGATAACCTGGCTGATGCCCTCTTCGAACTCCAGATCCGACATTGCGGCTACTGCGAAGTCGTAGTCAGCCATGGCCCCGGCCTGCTGCTCGTATACAACGGTGCCGGTGTCCTCGTCGGATTCGGTCGACGACAGGTTGAGGGCATCGAGCTGGGCCTTGATGGTCTCCAACTCGGCACGTGCGTACATAGCCTTTTCCTGTGCCTGAGCAAGTTTGTGTTCGAACTCCCGCCTGACCCAGTCCACCTCTCGAGCTGCTGCCCGCAACTCGGAGTTCTGCTGCTGCTCATGCGTGAGCTGTGCCTGCAGACTGGTGATATCGAGCGTTGTGGTGGATTCGAGGTTGTCAATCGACACGTGGGCATCATTTAGCTGCATACGCAGCCGCTCGCCGTCGGCCTTGCTTTGTGTCAGGTCATGCTCCAACACGCTGACACGCTGCTCGAGTTCCGGTTCGCGGCCGCGGTTCGCTGCCGCCTCTGCAATCAATGACGTTGCTTGCTTGCCTGCGTCCTCTTTTATTTCGGTGGCCCGACGCTCGGCCCTGTCCAGCAGACGGTCCTTGACATCAAAAACCGCAATCATCGCGTTATCGAGGGAAGCTTTCTCGGTAGTGCGGGCTGCACTGAGATCTCGCTCCAGCTCGACCACTTTCTGCGACGTCCGGCGTGAATGGCCTTCGATGTCCTGGAATGCATGTTCAAGATCCTCGAGATAGGTCTTCACCTCCCGAGTGTCGTAGCCCTTGCGGACCACGGTGAACTTGTGCTCATCGATCCTTTGGGTGTGTGGTGTTCGCTCTTTCATGATTGTGCTGTCGGCAAGACCCCAACGCGTTTCACTAGTTATTTCGCGCTATCTCGAAATAGTGCTAAAGGTGTGGGGGGGCAAGAAGGGCTAGCGCCGACACGAGGATGCTCACCTTCTCCCCCTCCCGGTCTGGTCCTCCCTTCGGTCGTTGCGAACTCACTGTGTGAATTCGTTTGGCCCCGCCCTCCCACCAGGGGAGAGCTGAAAGAAGCAACGAAGTCGACGTACCCACCCCGTGGGGGTGTTTGAGGGGGCGGGCTTTGTCCCGGCCCCCTCAAACGTGGTGGAGCGGCTCCGCCGCAACGGCCACCGAAAGCGGGCGACCGAAAGGTCGCACAAACACAAGCACCGGCCCCAAAGGGCCGGCGCTTGTAACTCGCTCGAAACCTGTTTCGAGCGACACTCTCAGATTGCGTTCACGATGCTGGAGTCGAGACCCGGGTAGGAACGCAGGTACTCACGACGCTCTGCGGTGAGTGACTCCACGATTGCGGCGTACTCATCGAGACGACCCTGCCGCTCGTACAACTGGTACGGGCGGAGCAGCTCGAAGTCGGGGAAGTCGGGCAAACTCTTGGCCACGAAGTACCCAAAGTCCGGATCCTCTTCCCACTCGATGGTGCCGGAAACGATCCCCGTCACGACAGCCGAGCTGTGCTTGATCTTGACCTTCTTCGACCGCTCATCACCGTCGACACCGCCTACCCGGCCGGTATTCATCAGATACACGTCGAGGTCGGGCATCGTGTCGAGCAGTTCGAGCAGTCGGTTGCCCTGTAGCGCATCGTTGTCAAAAAAGAACGGGTTGGTGCCGGGCACCCTCAGGTTCTTGCCCTCTTCGCCGGCGCCACCGGCGGATGTCCCCTTGGTCTCACCAAGCATGAAGTAGGCGGCTGCCTGCTCACGCTTCAGCTTGGCGACCGCGGGAATCAAGTTCTCGTTACGGTTCAACAGCAGCATGTAGTTGGCAGGCGGGACGTTCAGCGGGGAGCGATGCCGGATGTGGTCCAACCCGAAGGTAGAACGACCATTGGCGGTGTCGGAGTCGTCGAAGAAGTCGACCTTGCCGTCCGGATCGCAGTGGGTGTTCTCCAACCACGCATCAGGCCGGGTCGTGCCACCGTAGATGGTCGGCTCATCATCTGCGTCAAGACCGAACGTCTTGGCGAAGCATCCGTTCTCCGTCGTGTAGACGAGGCCACCCGGCATGATCGCATTGAAGTCGTCCTGTACGGGAAGCGAGCCGAGCTGCTGCCGGAAGGTTGTCGTGGTCTTGCCGGTGCCCGAGAGCCCGAGGATGATCGCAACCTTCTCTTCACCGTCGATATCCGGGAATGTCTTGAGACCGGAGTGGAGCGCAAGACCGCCACGCTGGTAGACGAGGTGGTTCCACATGCGCAGCCCCCCCATCTTCGACTCACCGAAGTAGTCGGATCCGAAGACACGGGTCACGTAGTTCTCATGGTCTACGAGGATCAGCCGATCGTTCGACTTGCCGGGCGCAGGGAGGCCCGGGGTGTAGATGACGGTGAACTCACGGTCCCAGTTTTCGTCCTTGGGGAAGTACAGCTGCTGCTGCATCGCAGGGATGTTGGCCTGGGTCCGCTCCATGTATACGGCGGAGGCGGTCTGGAAATCGGGGTCAGGACCGATATAACCCTCGATGAGGATCATGTCCTTGTCTGCAATGTAGGCATCTTGCTTGGCTGCCCACTCGTTGTACTCCGCCCGCGACATACGGTTCTGATAGTTCTCCTCTTCGACGATGAAGAAGGTTGAGGCGGCGAGCCGAGCCTTGACCTGCGCCTTGTAGTTCAGATTGCCGAATTCGGTCTCAGTGATGCGTGGCATGTGCTCGAGCACCCAGCCACGCATCTCTGCCTGGGTTGGGTTGACTGCAACTGAGCGTGCTTCGGGTAGAGCGATTGCCATAGGTCCTCCTCGAGGGGCCTGCTGGAGAGCTTGTCTGCTTGGCCTGACTGTAGCGGCAAGCCGCGTCGAGTTTCCAGAGCATTGTCGGCGCAAAAAGACCTGCGGCCCCGTCCAGGACCGCAGGTCTGATTAGGTCGGTTTTGGCTTGTTAGGCGATGGTCACGGCATCGTCGAGATATACGTCCTGGATGGCGTTGAGCAACTCAATGCCTTCAGCCATTGGGCGCTGGAACGCCTTGCGGCCACTGATCAGCCCAGTGCCGCCGGCACGCTTATTGATGACTGCGGTACGCACGGCATCAGCCAGGTCGCTTGCTCCACCGGAAGCGCCACCGGAGTTGATGAGACCGACACGCCCCATATAGGTGTTCACAACCTGCCAACGGGTCAGATCGATCGGATGATCGGAAGTCAACTCGCTGTAGACCAACGGATGAGTCTTGCCGAAGCCAACCGCCCCGTACCCGTTGTTGGTGTCAGGCTGCTTCTGCTTGACGATGTCGGCCATGATGGTCGAACCAATGTGGTTGGCCTGACCCGTGAGATCCGATGATCCCTCATAGCTCACGCCATCGACCGTGAAGGCACTATTGCGGACGTAACACCACAGGACGGTGAACATGCCGAGTTGGTGGGCGCGCTCAAACGCTTCAGCCGTTTCCTGAAGCTGGCGGGTGGCCAGATCGGAGCCGAAGTAGATGGTTGCCCCAACCCCGGCGGCACCGAGGTCAAACGCCTGGTCGACGGAGCCATACATGACCTGATCCGCACCATTGGGGTAGGTGAGCAGTTCGTTGTGGTTTATCTTGACGATGAACGGGATCTTGTGTGCGTACTTGCGGGACATCATGCCCAGAACGCCAAAGGTGGACGCAACTGCGTTGCAGCCACCCTCGATGGCCAGTTCCACGATGTTCTTCGGGTCGAAGTAGGCCGGATTCGGGGCGAACGACGCCGCTGCCGAATGCTCGATGCCCTGATCGACGGGGAGGATCGATACGTAGCCGGAGCCACCGAGACGACCGTGGTCGTAGAGGCTTTGCAGACTGCGGAGTACCTGTGGATTGCGGTCGCTGCCTGCGAGAACATTGTCGATGAAGTCGGGACCGGGAAGGCTGAGCTGCTCCTTGTCCACCTTTGGTACGTACGAGAGAAGATCTTCGGCCTGATCTCCGAGAAGGGCAGCTAGGTCCATGACGGCTCCTTAGTCAACGCGCGTCAGCGCAGGTCTTTGTCCGTGGGCATTATTGCCGAATCGCAGCCCCAATGAGAATCTCCGATCGGCACCCCGGGCAGGGCCATCCGGCAGGTTCTCTCGGATTGGCCGACTTCTACAGACCCAGCTGGTCCGCAATCGCCGCCGCAACCGTGTCGGCCTCCGCCACCAGCGCCATTTCCTGATCCTCCGCAGACAGATTGGTGTCGCGCACAGCTACGAGATCTACGTAGATCTTCAGCTTGGGTTCGGTGCCGCTGGGTCGGACCAGAATCCGGCCCCGGTCGCCCAGTCCAAACTCCATCAGCGGTGTTGCCCCCATATAGCGAGGACGATCCTCAGCACCGAAGCGGTAGTCGGTGGATTCGACGATCGAGACGCCGGCAGCTTCGGTGGGTGGCGTCGCTGCGATGCGCTCCATGGCGGCGGCGATCTGGGCAGCACCCTCACTCCCTGGCCTGACAATGCTCTTCTGGGTGGACACCCAGAGACCATCACGTTCATAAAGCCGTGCCATGTAGTCGAGCACCGACTCACCACGGGCGCTACACGCCGCGGCCAGGTCAGCAAACACGACAGCTGCAGAGATTCCGTCCTTATCGCGAACGGCGGGGCCTACCGAGTAGCCGAGGGCTTCCTCGTATCCAAAGACAAACGTTCCCTCGCCGGCTTCCTCGAGATCGAGCGCCGCGTTCCAGATCCATTTGAAGCCGGTGAGAGTGGTTACAAACTTGGCCCCATGGGCGGCGGCAACGCGTCCGAGCATGGGTGACGACACGATGCTGTTGAGCACCAGTGGCTTGTCCGTCTTGGTGTTGGCCAAGACATAGTCCGCCAGCAGCACACCGATCTGGTTACCGGTCAGCGTACGCCATCCGCTCGTCCGCTCGAGGCTTATGGCAAGTCGATCGGTATCGGGATCGTTGGCGATGATGAGATCAGCGCTTACTTCCTCAGCCAGCTCGCCGGCGAGATCGAGCGCTCCCGGCTCTTCGGGATTGGGGAATGCCACTGTTGGAAAGTGTCCGTCTGGTTCGTACTGTGCAGGAACCGGACGGAAGTCGGGGTAGCCGGAGACCCGCAGGGCCTCTTTGACAAAGATCCCACCGACGCCGTGCAGCGGCGTGTAGACGATACGAAGGTCTGCCCCCTCAGCTCCCTCGGCACGAACGCTCGCCATGTCCTCGAGGTATCGGTCGAAGGTGTTCTTTGGGACTGGATGAGCCAGCTCGTCTCGATACTTCCTCGACAAGCGGGGCACATCGGCCGCACCGGCGACTGTGGCGATCTTGGCGGCGACGTCAACGTCGGTCGGCGGAACGATCTGAGCACCATTGGTGTCGTAGACCTTGTAGCCGTTGTCGTACGGCGGATTGTGGCTGGCCGTGATCACGATTGCAGCCCTCGCCCCCAGCTGCCGTGCCGCATAGGCGACGACAGGTGTAGGGACAACGTCAGGGAAATAGCGGACCAGAATCCCGGCCGCCGTGAGCACCCCGACCGCATCTTTCTGGAACCGCTCTGAAGACAGTCGCGCATCACGCCCGATGACGACAGGCTTGTCGGAATCGGGGGTGCGCTCTATCAGATACTCGGCAAGACCGCGGGTGGTACGGATTACGACGGCCCGGTTCATCCGATTGGATCCACCTTCAACCCTGCCGCGCAGTCCGGCCGTGCCGAACATGAGGGAGCCATCCATCCGTTCGCTCAGTTCGGCGACGTCATCGGCGTCCAGCAACGCCCCTAGCTCCTTACGGGTCTTCTTCTCCGGGTCGGAGGCGATCCAGGCTTCGGTCCGGTCTCTGAGTTCTTGCGGGATAGTGCTCATGCCCCCATTATCGGGTTTGTGCCCGCCGGTTGCCAGCCGAATCACGTGGTCTCGGCACCAGGGCCTATGCAACTGGAGCAGGTACCCCTGAAAATGACCTGGACATCGTCGACGGTTCCTTCGACTCCGGGCGCATCGACGCAGCGCGGCGAGTCCTCTGGACAGGCAACATCCGAGATGGCTCCACACGAGGTGCAAACGAAATGGTGGTGCCATCTATCCGCCCATTCGTAGCGGGTAGCCCCTGGGCCGGCGTCGGCCACCATCACCAGTCCCGCTCGGGTCAGGTCATCGAGTGCGTTGAACACTGTTGCCCGCGACACCACTGCGTCGTTGGCGGCGAGCGCTGTTGAGACCTCGTCGGCGGTCTGGTGGCCACCCAGGTCCCGAAGGGCTGCAACCACTGCGATGCGGGTCCGTGTTGCCTTCAGACCCGCATCACGCAGCTGGGTCTCAACAGGAGTCGGTGCGGTCACCTCAGATGGGCTCGCAGCATCCAGAGTTGCTCTTCGAGCCCTTCGATGATGGTTTGCATCAGCCCATCGCTGATCACGTCGAGGTCAGCAATCGCTTCCTGGTGCTGACGGGCGCGGCGTGCGGCGGATTCGACACGGTTGGCCACATGGGTCATTGCATCGGTGCCATCCAACCATGCAACCGGGAACTCACTGTTGCCACTTTCGTTGACAACATCGTGGGCCCTGCCTCGCGGCAATGCACCGAGGATGACAACCCGCTCGGCAACCGAATCACTCCAGAGACGCCATTGGTCGATGAGCAGGTCAAGACGCTCGTGCACGGGCTGGAAGCTCTCGCCGACGACTGTCCAGTGAGCCTGTTTGCCGACGAGATGCAGATCGATCAGATCGATCATCGTCGGTTGCAGAGCGTCGGCCACTTTGTTGGCGGTCTCTTCTGGGAGCACTGTCCAACCCATTTGCTGCCTCCTCAGGCGATTGGCTTCACTTAGACTATGTCTAGTTTAGACAGTGCAGTCAGGCGTTGCAGATTCAACGCAAGAACGCCTCCCCGCGGACGGGGAGGCGTTCGTCGTCTTGGGTTCTACTGTCGACTAGTCGTCAGAGCTCGCCGCTGACTTCGCCGCAATCTCTTGGACGATGTCGGCATTGGCAAGCGTGGTGACGTCACCAAGCTGCCGCTGCTCCGAGATGTCCTTGAGGAGACGCCGCATGATCTTGCCGGACCGAGTCTTCGGCAGATCAGCCGTGAACACGATGCTCTTCGGCTTGGCAATCGGCCCGATTGACTTCGCAACATGGTTGCGAAGCTCGGCAAGCAACTCATCGCTTCCCTCGAACCCGCTCCGCAGCGTGACGAATGCGGCGATCGCCTGACCGGTAACCGGGTCGGCGCGACCGACAACCGCAGCCTCGGCCACGGCCTCGTGGCTAACCAGTGCGGACTCGACCTCGGTGGTCGAGATATTGTGACCGGCAATCAGCATGACGTCATCGACACGCCCGAGCAGCCAGAAGTAGCCGTTCTCATCGCGCTTGGCGCCATCACCCGCAAAGTACATGTTGTCGAAACGTGACCAATAGGTCTCCTTGTAGCGACGGTCATCTCCGTAGATGGTCCGCAACATCGAGGGCCAAGGGCGACGCATGACGAGGAAGCCACCACCACCGAGGGGAACCGAGTGACCTTCTTCGTCAACAACGTCGGCACCGACACCGGGGAACGGCTTGGTGGCCGAGCCCGGCGTGGTTGCCACAGCTCCGGGAAGCGGGGTAATCATGATGGCGCCGGTCTCGGTCTGCCACCAGGTGTCAACGATCGGGCACTTGCCGCCACCAATAACATCGTTGTACCACATCCATGCTTCAGGATTGATCGGCTCACCGACCGTACCGAGCAGACGCAGCGACGAGAGATCGTGCTTTGTGATGTGCTCATCGCCCCACTTCATGAACGCACGAATCGCGGTTGGTGCTGTATAGAAGATGGTGCACTTGTAGTCCTCGACGATCTGCCACAAACGGTCGAGACCGGGGTGGTTCGGTGCGCCTTCATACATGATGCTGGTTGCACCGTTGGCGAGAGGACCGTAGGTGATATACGAGTGACCGGTTACCCAGCCGATGTCGGCCGTGCACCAGTAGACATCGTCGTCCTTGATGTCGAAGACATAGTCGTGTGTCGTCGAGATCTGGGTGAGGTAGCCACCCTGGGTATGGACGATGCCCTTTGGCTTGCCGGTCGTGCCAGAGGTATAGAGGATGAAGAGCGGGTCTTCAGCGTTCAATACCTCTGGTGCGCAGTCGGTGGACTGGCCATCGACCAGGTCCGTGTACCAGATGTCCTTGTCGGTCCACTTGATCTCGTTCTCGGTGCGCTTGACGACAACGACCTTCTCGATCGAATCCGAGCGGGACACAGCCTCGTCGGCTACATCCTTGAGGGAGAAGACGCCGCCACGACGCCAGGCGCCGTCACCGGTGATGAGGATCTTGCAGTCCGAGTCCTGGATGCGGTCGGCCAGCGAGTCGGAAGAGAATCCGCCGAACACAACTGAGTGGATGGCACCAATGCGGGCGCATGCCAGCAGAGCGACGGGAAGCTCGGGAACCATGCCGAGATAGATGGCGACCCTGTCGCCCTTCTCGACACCGAGGCTCTTCAGGCCGTTGGCCAGCTTGGTGACACGCTCGTAGAGATCCCTATAGGTGATGTCCTGGGTGTCGCCCGGCTCACCGACCCAATGAAAGGCAACCTTGTCACCCTTGTCCTCGAGATGACGATCGAGACAGTTGTACGAGACATTGAGCTCGCCATCGCTGAACCACTTGAAGAATGGCGGGTTTGAGTCATCGAGAACCACCGTTGGCTCTTTGAACCAAGAGACTCTCTCTAATGCCTGCTTCTTCCAGAACGCCAGATAGTCGGCGTCGGCTTCGTCATAGACTTCGGGGCCGGCATTTGCGGCTGCCACAAAGGCGTCGGAAGGCGGGAACAAACGTTCCTCGGTCAGCAGGTTTTCAATGGCCTTGGGTTGGTCACCCATTCAGTCCTCCTAAGACACGCTCCTTCGCTGCACTCTACGCAGACGAATCGCAGTATTTGAGGGACCAAAGTCCCCTTAATGATGGCCCGTTCAGATTTGGTCGGAAATGGCTGTCTCGAGGTGGTCGAGGATGGCATCGGCAATGATGTCGCGCTCGACATCGAGGACCGCAACGTGCCGAGAGTCCTCCAGCCAAACCAAGCCTTTTTCGCTCGATCCGAGGCCGTCGAAGATGATTTCACCGCTCACGGGCTTTACGGTTTCGTCGGTGCGGGACTGGATCACCAGAGCGGGACACGTGACCCGATGGAGGTTGTTGCCGGCGGCAACCATGAGGTCACCGAGTTCGGCGGCGGTGCCAACTGGAGTGTCGATATAGCCCTGGTCGAACTCGCGCACCTCGGGTGGGAAGGGCGCCGACGGCTCGCCGATATCGATGCGATGCGAACCACGGTAGATAGTGGCCAGCTTGTTGCGTCGATCCCACACCCGTTGCGGTGTGTTGATCGTGGTCACCGAGGAGGCACCGAATATCGGGGCCAGCAACAGTGAGATCACCCCGCCCATTGACAACCCGATCAGATGCAGCCGCTGGCCGCCAGAGATGATCTCGGCTGCGGGCTCGGCTGCGCTGCGCATCCAATCGCGCCATCCAGTGCCGGCCATGTCTTGTGGCGATGTTCCGTGACCAGCCAGGAGTGGAGCAACTACCGGGTAGCCGTGTTCATTGAGAACTGTCGCCAAAGGCCGCAGTTGGGCCGGCGATCCGGTCCAACCATGGAGCAGCAGGATCGTGTCGTCTCCATCCCCCTCGAGGGAGAATGGCGCAACTAGCGGATGCAGGTAGTCGGTCACACCCGAAATCTAGCGTCCGCACCTGGGTTGGACGCGATCGAGGGGCCGCATCGCAGCCCCTCGATCTTCAGGTTTGGTTGGTGTGTTCTACTCGCTCGAGTCGCTCATGAAGCCCATGGCCCCACCAAAGGTGACGAGCACAGTGCCGACAATCAAGACGAAGAAGCCGATGCCGGTAGCTACTTCAAACGCAGCCGGAATCAACCCGCCCTCAGCAGCCTGACCAAATGCGCCTGCAAGTGTGTCGGCCTTGTCGCCCGCATCGAGATACTTGATGACCGCATAGGCCAGCAAAGCTACGCCGATCACCGAGACGATCATTGACGAGATCCTGTCCATCGGTTGCGACATGTCCGGTCGGACACAGAGGAACACAACGGCAATGATCAGGATCACTAGGAGAACCTGAGCCCAAGCGTCCAGGCCACCCCAAATCGTTGGAATTCCGTCGGGGAAACTGTCGCTGGCCGCATTCAGGTCAGGCAACAGCTCCTCACCGTCGGTGGTCAGCGACTTCATAGAGAGGCCGACCACCCCGATGACGACGCCTACAAGCGCAATAAGACGATTTCGATGCACGGTCTCTCCCTCGGTAGATAACTCCCAAGGACCATCGTAAGAAGTTGAAGCCGATCACCGCAACCACACGGAACACAGATCCGCAGTGTGGGGTTGCCTCGAACTGCGAACATGCGACTCCTGAAGCTGCCATCGGCTCTTGCTTTCCCCGGATCTATCGACGGCGAGGTGGGTATCTGGGTACAGCCAAAGGACGGGGCCTCAACCCGAATCAGCGATGGAACCTGGGTGGCGTGGGCCCGGTGATTGGTTGGGCCTGACTACCGGCGGGCCAGGTAACCAACAACAGTCCTGGCGACCAGCTCGTGGGTTTCGGCAAGCAGGCAACCGGGCACAGACTCGAAAGCGTCACGGAGATCCAGGACCTCCATACCGACCTCAGCCGCTACCTTCACTGCGAGAAATTGTGGCTGGTCGAGATCGGAATCAGCCATAACCACGTTGTCCGGGAAGTAGTACAAGACACCCGGTTCACACGCTTGGATCGACGCCGGGATCAACATCATCACGATCCTGACCTCCGGGACGGTCGCACGTCGACGTCCCCAAGCCCAATGGTGCTGACTCGTCGCGAGCGCAGCAACCGGGCTTTGGAGGACTGAGCGCCGCCGACCGGAGACCAGTCGGTTTCCCCGCTTTTTGATCAACCGGTCTCGGCTCGGCTGCCGTAGAAAGCTCTATACTCATGTCGCTCGGTTCAACAGCCGCCAGATGGTGTAACATCCCGAACTCCTCGGGCCCACCCGAAATGATTTTCGGGCCCCCATCGTCCAGCGGCCTAGGACTCCGCCCTTTCAAGGCGGCAACGGGGATTCGAATTCCCCTGGGGGCACCCGTGGGGGCGTGGTGAAGTCTGGAGTTCACGCCGGCCTGTCAAGCCGGAGGTCGCGGGTTCAAATCCCGTCGCTCCCGCCACTCACTCGCCCGGACATTTGTCCGGGCGTGTGTGTTGGAGGTCAGGTAGCTCAGTTGGTAGAGCGCTGGTCTGAAAAACCAGAGGTCGACGGATCGACGCCGTCCCTGACCACGAGAACCCGACTCTCCGAGTCGGGTTCTTTGGGAAATCCCCTGTCCCGCAGGGGATTTCTTGGAGGCGCCATTGGGGTCTTGCCCCGCAAAACCCCAGCTGCCAACTGGACGCCCTTGGTGGGCTAGATACTAAACGGTTCGATATCGAACGATCCGTCGTCCTCAAAAACGAACGGGCCACACGCGACGTCAAGCGTGGTCCCGATGTTCTTCGAGACTGGGAGGCCACCGATAGTTTTGGCTGCTTCTAGAGGATCCGTTCCTGGCGGAACATCGTTAACAGTCTGGACGAACATCCACTTCCTCCACGGACCAAGCGGCAGCTTGTCGGCAGGGATCACGCCGTAATAGACACACAAGTATTCACGGTACTTGTCAATCAGTTCTAGCTCTTTGTCTGTGAGCTGGTCGCCAAGAGAGGTCTGACCGTGGCTAACGGCATCGTCGTCGGTCTTGCGACTTTCGACCCACGCGGTGTTCGTATACGCAGCCGCCGCCACCTTGGGGTACTTATCTTGGCCAATGCCTTGCCACGGCCGCAAAACCACCGGATAGTCCTCGTCCTTTCCTACCGGACTCAGGTGCGCGACACAGAAGAACCTGTCGCACGGCACCGGCTCCTTCTGCTCGTTCTCAGGGTCTTGGATCACCAGCCCGAACAACCGAATCAGGTCGTCTGGGCGGTAGACGCTGCGGTCCGTAATCAGCTTGTTGAACAACAGATAGTGCCGGTTCCGTCTCTCCTCAGCGTTGCTGTGCTGGAGCACTCCGCTATCAGAGCGTCGCTCGTAGGTGTACTCCGTATCCAGAGTGAATGGGATGCCCGGGATGGGGAACTCGCGGTAGCGGATTGCCACATCTGTGTACTCCTCGAGAGTCATGTCACCGGCTTGAGGCGGCGTGGCCGCCTGACCCTCCCGCGTCGGGTCAACGTCGTCCGACAATGCCGCTGCGATAGCCGCTGCCGCCGCGGCGCCCGCAAGTATTGAACCGCCTACTGTGTTGGGCGTATCCAACCGCACGAAATTGAGCGGGTTGCAGACATCCAGCTGGAACTCAACATCGAAACCGTTCAATCCCAGCATGCCTGGCTGCACGACGTTCTGCCCAATACTCCCGTCCCAAACGTGCTCATTCGACAATGCGACCATGTTGTTGGCAGCATCGAATGCAAGAGCACCGAGGGTCCCATACGAGTATGCCTTATCGTCGAGCCCGGTCGATATTCCGCCGACGAGAGGCTCGAACCGGTCGTCGCGATGACCGCTTTCACCCTCGGTTACGCGCAGCGGCTTCATCTCGATGACATCGGTTGGTGTCTCGTCGATATGGGTAGGGATTGGGTCGAGCCCACGCTTGCCGAGTTCCTCAGCTTCGAGTTTGCTCTCAACGTAGAAGTGAATCGCAATCTCGTCGGTGAAGCGCCCAGCAACGATCTTGCTACCAACCCCAATACCGGTGATGTTTGGGCGACCAAGCCACTCGCCCTCCAGTCTTTCTTTGACAGCGAGTGCAGCTTCGGTGGCTGCCTCAACCTCATTGGCAACAACGGAAGCGCCAGGTTCTACGATATCGACCGGCACCCCCTCGATCTCTGTCGGCAAAACGCTCCAACCGCGCTCCTTGAGCTCGTTCTTGCCCAGTTTGTCAGTGACAGTGATAACGATCGATGCGACACCGGTCAGCTTGCCGGCGGTACGTTTGGTTCCCGCCCCCACGAGTTCAACGCCCGGTTGCCGCAGCAACCCAGCGGTGTGACGGCGAGCCACATCGATAGCGTTCTCAAGCTCTAGTGCGAATTCCTTGGATAGTGCCATCGCTGCCCCCTAGCTATTGAAGTGGACGTTGAACAGGTTGACGACGTCTCGTATCGGGTTTGCGGTCGCTTGGCCACCTTCGTCGTCGGTCGGTCCGGCGAAGTTCAGGGCAACCGGACGGAAGCTGCTCAGCTTCACCCAGATCGATCCGGAGTCACCCGCTTGGGAAAGAGGTTGATCCTCCGGGGCAGCCAACTGGGTTACCGTCACCTGGTTGGTATAGGTAATGACAGTGCCATCGTCCTGGGTTACCGGCGCTGTGGCATTAACAGAGAGAACCGCTCCTCTTGTTGTGGCGCTGCGTGCACCCGATTTGAACACAAGGTCACCAGTCATGGGGTCTTCAATTCCGCTGTCGCCATTGTCACTGCGGTCAATGGCGATTGTCCCGTCGAGCGAAAGGACCGGCAAACCGTTGTTGCGGTCATCACCTTGGGCGTCCAGAACGTTGAGATCGACACCACGACTCCCATCGAGAGTCGCCACTGCAGCGTCCACGTTGCTCGTTGCCCGATTGGACAGCTGCGCAATCTGCCCGATGATGAACTTCGGGTCCGAGCCAGCCGTGACCGAATCAACAATTGCTGACGCGATCGCCAGCAGCACGGCAAGGATGATCAGGACAACCTTCCACCAGGGATCCTCAAATGCCAGAGGACCGAACTGACCGGCGTACGCCGGGTTCGGAATCACTCGGTAGTCAAACTCAATCGGTAGCCAGAAGAAAGGTTGGAACCGGCACCAGTCGTCTCCGCCAGGACCTTCTCCGAGGCCGCCGCTTTCTGGACCACCCCAGGGCCCTTCCCAATCGGAGCCCGGATTGTCACCACCCGGCTCGAGACCGGCACATTCGCAATACCGCTTCAGGAGATCGGACAGGAGACAGGGATCGACGTCGCCTCCAGCTAGAAGGTCCTCCATGAAGCGACGCAGTCTGTCCCGAACGTCTTCGTCTAACGACCCGCCGCCTCCCGGATGGGGCGGTTTGCGGGTACAGGGTTTTAGCCTGGCGGCTGCCACCGACTTCTCCGCGTTGTGGCGGTCGACAAGCACTCGTTTGAGGCGCATGTGGACCCGGCCCTCTGGTACCTCCGCCACGAGCTCGCCGCTGGCTGGATCATACGTGGACCGTGAAACGAATATCTGCCGCAACACCTGGCGATCCGGTGCATCATATGCGTTGTCCCACGCTATACGCTGGGCAACGAACGCGGGTTCAGGTTTGCCCGGCCCGGCAGCCGACGCATCGACCTTGAAGTAGATAGTCGTATCGTCCCCAACGCGCAGAGTCGGCACCCTTATGAATCCGTTCTTCACCTCTTGCTGGAATGCGGCCTGTTCTTGGGAACCCCATGAATCCACAACAACTATCCCCTGGGAGCCAAGCGCCGTCTTGCTCGAAGGGGCGATACCAATCGAGAATCCCATCCACGGCTCCCAATCGAAGTGCCAATCGTTGCGGATCTTGACACCCATGTACTGCACGCCCTGGCTCACGTCGAATATGCCGTCGGGGGCCATCATGAGCGTGCCACGGTCGATCGCAAACGGTCGCTGCACCACATCGAATGCTGGGTTGAGGTCCTCACAAATGACCACCAGATCGTCGAAGTCTCCATCGCGATTTGCCGCGGCGTTGTCGTCTGCACTCAATACATGAACGATCACGAGCGGGCTCTTGCTTCCGATTCCCCGGCTTACCAAGCTGTTCTGCCAACCCGAGCCAGCGTCGTTGTTCCACTGCAGCTGCACGGTCCAGCTGTCCCCATCGACAACAACTTCATTGCCGACCACGCCAGCGTGAGCGCCGTTACCGAGGACAGCACCGTTCACCACAAACCGTTGCGAGAACCCTGCATTCTTGATTGAAACGCGTAGTTTCCACTTGCCCGCGAATAGTTCCGCCATTGCAAACCTCCCGATGTCCCCTTCGGTTTGGGATTCGATGGAGAGCCCGGTGTCCGCGATCCCCCAGGGTCGACTCCCGTCACCACTGTTTATCTCGACGACGCCATAATCCTACGCGGAGCTGGCGCAGTATGGTTCCCCAATCTTGGCAATGAGCTTCGTATAAGTCCCATGCGATCTTCCCGGACAAGGTTCTCGAGCCGGACTGACGATCTCCCACTCGATCGCGGCTGTCAACGATCCCGCCCGCTCCCAATCCGGGACGGCAGCGGCAATCAGCGCTGGAGGATGGATCGGACCGTCATCGGGCCTTGGCCGGTCGGCCAATGGGGCTCTTGCCTCCACCATCGTCGGTGCGCACTCGACGATATGGCACGCGAATTCATCATGGAATCGATGACCCGTCGGCAAAATAGGCGGCGTCCAGCAAGAAGTGGGAGGGTATCGCGTTGACACCCGGCCGGGTTCAGCCAATGGCCATTCTGTTGCGCTACCTCGCGTCCGTGCTCGTGCTCGGCAGTTGGCAGAGCTGAAGAGCCGGTGATCAGGATGCGAGGCCTGCCGCGCTGGCTTCGGAGACGCTCCGGAATGCCCCAGGGCCCAAGCTGGTAGCCCGTTGCTGATCGACGACCGAGGGTGAGCAGCGGAATCAAGTGACAAACCGTGTCGTCTCCAGTGGTTCCGGTGTTACCGAGTCGTTGCGCGCTACCCCTGTAAGCACGGGGCCGCGCCGACGAGCGCCGGTTGTCCCGAGTTCTCGATGAACGCCGGGATCATACAAGCGTCGATCGTGCCATCCGGAGCAACCAATACCCTGCCGATTGCCGTTGTCGCCCCAGCATGCGACAACCGGGGCCAGACAAAGTTGCCGAGTGTCCAGAAGACCGGCTTGCCCTCGATGAATTCGAGTTCGCCCAGACGATGAGGGTGGTGCCCGAAGATGACATCTGCCCCGGCTTCGATCATGGCAACGGCCCTCGCCCTGTCGTCAGGCCGCGGCTCGGCCTCGAGCTCGAACAGCCAGTGGATGGATACGACCACGATGTCGGCGATCTCAGCGGCTGCCGTGACGGCACGAACCATCTGAGCGGTGTCGTCCCCCGATGCCATTCCCGGGTCATCGTCGGTTGCCAGCCAGCCGCCGTGCACCACGACGCCGTTCATTCCCAAGACGGCCACCCTCCATCCATTGACATCAACGATTGCCGGTGAGATTGCCTCCTCGACGTCGCTGCCCACGCCAACAGGGGCAATCCCGGCTGCCGCCACGTTGAGTTTTGAGTCGAGCATTGCCTCAACCCCGTAGTCCATACCGTGATTGTTGGCCAGATTGGCGACGTCGACACCGTTGGCGGCCAGCACCGGAAGTGCGGCAGGATCACACCTGAAGTTGAACGCATACGGTTGCTTGCTTCCGAGGTTCGATGAGGCACACTCGAGGTTCATCACGGTCAGATCGTCGGCCACCAACAGGCCGTCAAGAGCTTCGAAGGCGTATTCATAGCCCTCTGTTGCGAGGTTCGGGATGTAGCTCGGATCGAAGTTGCTGTCCCCAACCCCTTGGATGGTGAGCCATCCCTTCTCCGGGACCGGAGGCTCGGTTGTCGTGGTCGGGAGAGTGGTCCTCGGAGATGTCGTTGCTACCGGAGGCAGAGGCACGAGAGAAGTCTCTCCCATCGCCGGGTCGACCAGCACATCGGAGCTGCAGGAAGCCAGCCCGGAGGCGAGGAGTGCGACCAGAGCCGCGGTGATCAGACGAGGTGTTTCCTGCATACTTCTCACTTGGCCGGATTCAGGTCAAGATCGGCGAGAAATACATCGCTCGAAGGCTCACGTCCAAAGAACGCACGTGGATGCTCGAAGGCATCGCGGCGGTGACCCATGGCTAGGACCTCAACGCGGAAGCAGCGACCTACCTCCGGGCTCAGAATCCCCTCATCTGCAAGGACTGAGAACATGTCGTCAGCGTACACATTCGACCACAGGTATCCGTAGTAGCCTCACAAACCCAAAAAAATGGCACCCAATACACCACGTCCCGGGACCGGATCAACGCCGGCGCTGACCAGGGGAAGACACGCCCAAGGGGCGGCCCGTTTTCGTTATTGTGCACATTGGTCGCTCCGAGCTAGGACCAGATTCACGACAACGAGGGTCCGGACGATCCATCGGCGGACTAGCTTGAGGCTGTGCAAAGTACCCGATCGAGAGGGCGGACGTGGCGGAGACGATTCTGACGGTCAACGGTTCCTCCGTCACTGTCGACGCACCGCCCGAGATGCCGCTGCTGTGGGTGTTCAGGGACCTCTTGCATCTGACCGGCACGAAGTACGGATGCGGAATCGGGCAATGCGGGTCCTGCACGGTTCACCTCGATGAGACACCCGTTCGTTCCTGCGTCACGCCGCTCGCACAGGTGGATGGCAGGGCCATTACAACCATCGAGGGGCTATCAGCTACCGGGGCCCATCCCCTCCAAGAGGCGTTTGTCGAACTCAATGTCGCCCAGTGCGGATATTGCCAACCCGGGCAGATCATGACGGCAGCGGCCCTGCTCATCCGACGACCCAACCCCACCGAGGATGAGGTAGCGGAGACGATGCGCGATGTGCTGTGTCGATGCGGCACGTACCTCCGGATTCGGGAAGCGATCAGACTCACGGCGGAGCGCCAACAATGAGTCCATCCATGGATCGCCGAACCTTCATTCGATCCATGGCGGTGGGGAGTGGCGGCATGCTGCTCAGCGTGTGGCTCGGCTCCTGCAGCGATACCGATGCATCGCCAACGACTACCACCCAATCGCCGACAACGACGAGTCCGCTCCCGACCACCACGGAAGGGATAGCGGGTGATCCGACCGCGCAGTGGGACGCACACCTGTTGCTTCGCATTGACGGCGACGGGACGATTACGGTCACGGTCCCGAAGAGCGAGATGGGGCAAGGGGTCAAGACGGCTTTGGCAATGATCGTTGCCGAAGAACTCGACGCCGATTGGTCGAGCATCCGGGTCACAACGGCAGATGCCGGACGGACCTACGGAGATCAGGTCACCGGGGGCAGCCTGAGTATGTCGACCAGGTTTGACTCGATGCGCCGGGTCGGGGCAACCGCCCGGCACATGCTCATCGCGGCCGCCGCGGCCGAATGGGGAATCGACATCACCGATTGCGCTACAGAGCCTGGAGTCGTCGTCGAGCGCAACGGCAGCCGCCGCATCGGATACGGCGCCCTTGCCGACCGGGCCGCAACTATCGAACCGCCGCCCGCTTCCGAGGTCGAGTTGAAAGATCCGAGTTCGTTCAGAATCATCGGGACGGAGATGGGTGCGATCGATGCGCCCGACATCGTCTCCGGTGCCGCAATCTATGGCTCGGACGTCGTACTGCCGGGCATGGTCATGGGCACGGTCGCCCGCTCGCCAGTCTTCGGGGGCCGAGTCGCCGAATACGATGACACCGCCGCCTTGGCGACTGCCGGAGTCGTCGACGTTGTCGAGATTTCCACGGGTGTGGCAGTTCTGGCGGAGAGTACGTGGGCGGCCATCAAAGGTCGCGACGCTCTACAGATAACGTGGGACAACCGCGGCAACGTCGAGCTCAGCGATACGTCGATACGACGCACCCTCCTGGACCGGCTTGACCCGGCCGATCCAGCGCCCGATGCGATCAGCGCCGACTACACCTTCCCCTATTTCCCCCATGGTGCGATCGAACCTCTGACCTGCGTTGCAGACGCCACCGCGGATCACTGTGAGATGTGGGCGGCCACGCAGCATCCGCAACTCGCCCGAGCCGTCGCCGGCAGAGGTAGTTCGCTTCCAACGGATCAGGTCACACTTCATGTTCCGCTGATTGGAGGCGGCTTCGGACGCCGCCTCGACCAGGACTTCGTCGAGGAGGCCGCCGAGCTCTCCGCTGTTGCCGGACGACCGATCAAGCTGTTTTGGAGCCGCAGCGATGACCTGCGCCACGACCGGTACCACCCCGCAAGTGTGTGCCGCGCCTCGGGTAGCCCAACGGATCAGAACGAAATCAATCTGGACATGCAGCTCGCCTGGAACGATGGAATCCCAACCGGAAGCTGGAGGTCCGTGACCGACGTCCCCCAGGCCTTCGCTCACGAATGCTTTGTCGATGAACTGGCCCATGCTGCAGGAGCCGATCCCTACGAGTACCGGCGGGCATTGCTCAACCCGCGGGAGCAGGCGACTCTCGATCTGGCCGCACGAGAAGCCGGTTGGGGGAATACCATGCCGCCCGGTTGGGGACGCGGCATCGCCCATCACTCAATGTGGGACGTCACCCCAACAACGATCGTGGCCGAGGTGTCTGTGGACGATGGCGACATCCGTGTTCACCGCATCGTGTGTGCCCTCGACTGCGGAATCGTGATCAACCCGGACACGGTTGCAGCGCAAATCGAAGGGGCTGTTGCCTTCGCCTTGTCCGCGACGTTGCACGGTGGCGTAACGATTGCCGAAGGCGCAGTCACGGAATCGAACTTCCACGATGCCCCAATCATTCGGTTTGACGAAATGCCTGAGGTCGAGGTCCATACCGTCGCGTCCGTAGGATCACCCACCGGAATCGGCGAAGCTGGAGTGCCTCCGGTAGCACCCGCAATCGCCAATGCGGTGTTCGCTGCTTCGGGAATTCGACTGCGCGACCTGCCCCTCACGCTCTCGTGACGGTAGAGGAACTCGGTCACGGGACCCGGCGACTCGTGTCGCCCGGCTGTGCAATCCACAAGGGAGGGCGTCGGGATGATCTGCCGCGGTCAGTTCGTGGGCGGGGCCACTCCAAGCGCCGCTTGGAGTTCCTCCACGGTGACGCCGAGAGTCTCGGCAGCGGCCCGGAAGTCCGGCGGCGGTTCGCCGAGTGCGGCCATCAGCTCCTGCTGGGTCACTCCTAGGGCATCGGCTGCCGCAGCCAGATCGGGGCCATCGCCTCCAGGTGCACCACCCTGGCTGCCGGCGTCGGATGGCGGGGCCACCGCGCCGTTGCCAGATGCCTCAACAACAACGTCGGACAACCCAAGGGTCTCCGGGCCGTCACCTTCGGACGGAGCGACGTCACCGCCGGTCACACACAACGCATAGTTGTCGCTGCGGATCGCATCCCCTTGAGGTCCGCGACCGAACTCAAATGTCTCCGTGTTGGTCTTGGGGTCGCTGCGCTGGGCGCCAGCGCCATGAACATCTATCCAACTGTCCCCCATGTAGCCAAGAGCACGGCCGAAGGAGATGTAGGTAGCCGCTGTCACGTTGCTCGGGTAGCTGATAAACGTTGTGCTGCTCCAGTAGAAGCCCCAGTCCGTCTCCCCGGCTTCGTTGGTGATCGGAGACAGGGTGAACAGTTGGTCGATGGCAGGGCTATCGGTTGTATCCGGCGAGCGTTCGTAGTCGATGATGCTGTGCAGCTCCTTGATGTTGGGAAGACGCCAGTCGTCCGATCCTCCCAAGGTCAGGTCGTTGCAGTAGTTGAGCGCACCTTCCCAGTCGTAGGTCTCGCCGTTGTCGCCCTGGGTCCAGGTCAGGCCGGTGGCGCTGTCGCTGATAGTGCCATCGCCGCTGTCGGCATAGTCGTTGACACCGTACGAACCTTCGCCACGAACGTACTGTGCGAAGTAGCCACCATTCGGTGACGCTTCGACGGGGTAGCACTTGATCCGGCCGTCAGAGAAGTTGAACCCGAAAAAGCAGCTCTGGTTTCCGTTGACCGTCGAGGTGTAGACAGTGCTGGATAGCCATTGCGCATCGATCACCCGGTTGCTTCCCGTTTCGTCGCCATAGAGGAATACAAAGTAGTCCTCGTCGATGAACGGCCGGAGTCCATCCACATCACTTGATTCGGCCCCACCGACATCCACGCCACTGAACAACGCCAGCGAGTACAGCTCCTTGATCGTTGGTAGACGCCAGTCGTCGTATCCGGCAAAGGTATAGGTCTCCAGGTCGTCCATCGCGTCGGCGTAGTAGGTCTTGTCTCCGGCATCCTGGATCCACATCAGACCGGTGTTGAGATCGGTGACCGTTCCGTCGCCATTGTCCTGATAGGACGGCTGCACACCTTCATATTGGGCGTCCTGGCCGCTGAACTCATCGCCACATTCGATCACTTCGTCATCGGAGAAGCACCAGGTCTGGTCGGTGTCCACCACCTGATAGGCCAACCCGGCGCCAGACTCGGAACCAACCCCAGGGTCATCTCCGCTGCCGGAAACCTCACTCGCTGCGGTGGTCTCGGTTGCCGCTGAGGAAGCAGTGGATTCGGAGTCGTCGCCGCCGCAAGCCGCAGCGAACAGCACCAATACAAGGATCAGTAATCCGAGAGTGCCGGATCGGGAATACATCGTGTTCTCCAGGCTTCATCGTGGGCGGCCACCCAATCACAACGGGAAGCCGCTTTGTCCCGAAGGTACGACCCCGCCCTCAGTGGAGACTGGTCGCTACCTTAGCGATTCCTCAGGTTCGTCAGCGGTCATCGGTGGAGGCAAGTGGGAGTGCGATCTGGGCG
Organism: bacterium; assembly: GCA_024228555.1. Taxonomy (GTDB): domain Bacteria; phylum Actinomycetota; class Acidimicrobiia; order Spongiisociales; family UBA5794; genus JAAETI01. The sequence continues at coordinate 67,168 of JAAETI010000489.1, forward strand.
GTGACCCCTCCCAGGGGGTGTTTGGTGGATCTGGACCTCACCACCGTGAGACAGCACGACCTCACGGACGACGGCGAGCCCGAGTCCGTGATCAACCACCAAGACCAAGGCTCTCCCGCCCGATTAGCTCCTCGAGATCGGCGTCGACTCCGGCGTGTGGGCGACGGCATTGGCAATGAGATTCTCAATGGCCCGGCGCAACCACACATAGTCGTCCTCAACCACGACAGAGCCCGACGCCTCGGTAGCAACAAGCCTCCCTGCCACCGAGCCCCTCTGTGAACGAACTGGCTCCACTCTGGCCGAGCTACCGCTGCCAGCTGACCTGGAGGGTTCACCCGGTCGAGCCGAGACCGCCTGCGATGGCGTTGACGGTCTCGATCAGTTCGCTGAGGAGTGCTTCATCGGCTGGAGCGGCACGCCACTCCCGGATCAGCCGGACCTGACGTTCGTGAAGAGGACGCAACGCAGGTGCACGCAATTCGAGGGTCCTCGATATGTTCGGACGACGCACCCGCAGCGGGCCTCCGTAGATCTCCTCGAGAATCGCCATCGTGCGCTGTCGCTCGTCCAGAATCGGATCCAGAAAGGTGTCGCGCAGGTCCATATCATCGACAAGACCTGCGTACGTCCGCATCACGTCGGGGTCGGAAGTCGCGATGCTGGTGGCGGCGTTGCTGATCACGTAGTGAAGCGGTGGCCAGTCGAAGACGTTACCCAATAGCCGGGTGTATTGAGCGCCGTCCCTGGATCGCAGATCCGCAAGCGCCGAACCGAGCCCGTACCACCCCGACAGGTAATAACGGGACTGACTCCACGCAAACACCCACGGGATCGCACGGAGATCGGCCATCGTCGGTTGACCGGTTCTACGTGCCGGCCGCGACCCAATACTGCTTCGTTCGATCACATCAACAGGCGTGGCCTGCCGAAAGAAGTCTACGAATCGATCCCCCTGCAAGAGGTCCACATATGCGTCCCGGCTCCACGCCGCAAGCTGGTCCATGACGGGTTCGAGGTCGTGCGGCGTCACCCGGGTCGCCTGCGTGCCAATCGCCGCACCGGCCGCACCGGCCAACAGCAGCTCGAGGTGCCGCTCCGCGGTTATCAGATTGGCATACTTCTGGGCAACAGTTTCGCCCTGCTCGGTCAAGCGGAGCACGCCCGTCATCGACCCAGGCGGTAGCGCCCTGAGGAACCGGTGAGTTGGACCCGCACCGCGGCTGATAGTGCCGCCACGGCCATGGAAGAAACAGATTTCCACCCCCGCCGACTCGGCAACACCGGCAAGAGCTTCCTGCGCCCGGTACAGACCCCACTGGCTCGCCAGAATGCCACCATCCTTGTTGCTGTCGCTGTAGCCAATCATGACCTGCTGCAATGGAGCCGATCCGTCCGCCGCTTGTGCGTCGAGGGTGCGTCGGGTCAGAGGGTGCCCCAGGAATCCCTCGAGAATCCGTGGACTCGCGGCAAGATCATCGATCGTTTCGAACAGCGGCACCACCGGGATCAGACATCGCGGACCCGAGTCATCCACCACGACCAGCCCCGCCTCCTTCGCAAGGACATAGACGGCAAGGAGATCCGATACATCCCGCGTCATCGAGACAATGAGGCTGCCTAGACCATCGGCACCGCGCTCGTCGATGTGCTGTCGGAGCACCCTGAAACACGAGAGCACCGCCTCGGCCTCGGGACCGCGTTGGGCGTCTGGCGCAGAGAGCGGCCGCGACGACACCAGTTCCGCGGACAGGAGGTCGAGACGAGACTGCTCGTCCCACTCGCCGAAAGACTCCCCATCGGGGATCCCGGCTGCCGCAAGCAACTGGCCAACAGCTAGATCGTGGAAACGGCTGTTCTGCCGAATGTCGAGCTTGGCGAGGTGAAACCCAAACGCTTGCACAAACCGGACGACCGAATCGAGATCATGCCGCGCCAACCGGTCGGCGCCAACAGCGGAGAGCCACTCGCCGAGGCGGGCGAGGTCGGTCAGCGCCTCTGATGCACTCTTTATGGGATTGGCGGCGTCGCCGCCGGGGAGTCGGGCGCGAATGAGGTTGACGCACTGTCGGAAGGACTCCTCGGGATTGCGTTCTACGGCACGTTGGCCCGCCGCCCCGGCCGCTTCGGCGGTCGCCACTATCCACTCAGACATGTCGTTCGGGATCTCGTGAAGCAGATTGGAGAGACTGAGCCCCACCGCAAGCTTGCGTAGAGCCTCATCAAGGAGCGCTACGGCCTCATTGTGCAGATGGTCGAGCGTTCGCCCCGTGACCTCAGCCGTTACAAACGGATGCCCATCACGGTCGCCTCCGACCCACGTGCCGAACGAAACTCGAGGCAGTGCTCGGGTTGTGAGCAACATCGGATCGAACTCGGCGTCTTCCCAAGCGAAGCCCAATCGGTCGTCGAGGCGCCCGATAACCTCGGGGAAGACTCGCACGAGGTAGTGAACAACGTTGCGGAGTTCGTCGGCCACGTCGGGACGTTCGAGAAAGATCTCACCCGTTCTCCATAGGCGTTCGAGTTCCGCTCGGATGTCACGCTCAATGCCGAGGCGTTCCTCGTTCGTCCACATCTGATTCTCGCGCTCAACGAGTCGCAGGTAAATGTTTCTGTATTCTTCGAGCACAGTCGCCCGCTTGGCCTCTGTGGGGTGTGCGGTGAGCACCGCCTCGACAGCAATGCCGGCGAGACCCTGCGCAATCGCGTTTGCATCGTGACCAGCCGCCTTGAGATCCGCCAGCATGCGACCCCACAGTCCCGAAACGGACTCCAGGCCAGATTCGTCCTGGAGCCGCCGCTTGTGCTGGGCCGAAGCATTCTCCTCAGCAAGAGTGGCCAGCCGAAACGCTATCGACAACGCCTGCGTGAGGCGACGCTGGTCCACGTCACCGGCGACACCTGGCGTGGATTCTCGCCATGGAAGCGCCGCGGCAACATCACCGAACCCGAGATCGCCCAATACCTCGCAAAAGGAATCAAGGAGAAAGGCGAAGTCATCGTCGACTTTATTCTGGTCGAGCGTCAGCGGTGCAGGTACTTGGGACATACAGCAACTCTAAAGCGGTGAGATCCGCCACCGAGACGGTGCGAGCGACCGGCCACAGCGCTTGTACAGGCGTCGCCGGGTGTCTAGCCCGTTCGGGGCCCGTGGATATCACCCTCAATCATTTTCGCCATTTTGCCGACATAGACCGAATGCGAACTATCAGTGGACATACACGGTGATCTCTCGATGAACCCGACGTCCGCACACTCGATACTCTTGGGGGAGACGATGACAACGCATCAGCCCGAACGGGCACGACAAGGCCTGACCTGGTTCAGTACCAGTTTCGCGATTGTGGCCGTGATGGCCATGGTGGCGGCACTCGTAGCACCCAGCGATGGAGCAACAACCGCAGCTAGTCCTGACAGCCTGTCATTGTCGATGGTCGAGCTGCTTGGCGACGAGACCGGCAGCGACGCCATCTCACTGTTCGAACTCAGCGACGACGTATTGTCGCACTCTCAGATGGCGGATGGCGGCGACGGCAGCGGCGTCGATGTCGCTCTGATCGATTCAGGTGTTGCCCCCGTCGAAGGTCTCGACGTCGACAATGTGTTGCATGGGCCCGATCTCTCTTCTGAGGGCGCCTACCCCGAGGTCGCGTACCTCGACACGTTCGGTCACGGCACCCACATGGCTGGCATCATCGCCGGTCGTCGCGCCGGTGACGAAGGTATCGCTCCCGGCGCCCGTATCGTCAGCGTGAAGGTCGCCGGCGAAGACGGTGTCACCTCGGTTGGCCAGGTCGTGGCCGCCATCGACTGGGTCGTGGAGCACCGCAACACCGACGGCTTGAACATCCGGGTCCTCAACCTCTCGTTGGGTCAAGCCGGAGTGTCCAATCATGAAGGCGACGCATTGTCCGCCGCTGTCGAACGAGCCTGGAACGCCGGCATCTTCGTCGTCGTGGCCGCAGGCAACAGCGGCCTATACCAGACCCACCTCGATTCCCCGGCTGTCGACCCCTTCGTCCTGGCTGTCGGCGCCGTCGACTCCAACACCAGCTCCAGGTCGCGATATCAGACCCCGACGGCCTGGACCGCCCAAGGCGACGGGAACCGCAACCCCGACCTCGTGGCCCCCGGCCGCTCCATCGCTTCGTACCGGGTCCCCGGCTCCACCGTTGACAACGCAGCACCGTCAGCCCGCTACGGAGACGACCTGTTCCTCGGATCGGGCACCAGCCAGGCTGCTGCTGTCATGAGTGGCATTGCCGCCCGTCTCCTCGAGGACAACCCCAGCATGAAGCCGGTCGAACTGAAGCAGACGCTCAAGTCAGCATCAAGAACCTCGATGTCCAACGAGGCCATCATGGGCGAGGGTGCCATCCACGGCGGGATCGCCTGGAGACAGCCCAGCTACGGCGCATCCGCCCAAAGCCACCGGACCGCAGCAGGTCCTGGAACCGGTATTGCCACCCCCACCGGCGCCACCTGGTCCGGCGGCACCTGGTCCGGAACATCGTGGTCCGGAGCAACCTGGTCCGGAACATCGTGGTCCGGAGCAACCTGGTCCGGAACATCGTGGTCAGGGACATCGTGGTCCGGGACATCGTGGTCCGGAGCAACCTGGTCAGGGACATCGTGGTCCGGAGCAACCTGGTCAGGAACATCGTGGTCAGGGACATCGTGGTCCGGAGCAACGTGGTCCGGTTCCGGTTGGGAATAGCATCAAGGATGCCTCGGATTGACCTGGGCCAGCATGAGTATGAAGCCGATCGAATCCGATAAGGCAACGCTGGAATAGAAATACCGCCAATCACGCAAGAAGCGTCGGACAAAACAGCAAGACCCGGATCGTGATGATCCGGGTCTTCGTTGTGGTTGGGTGGGACTTGCACTCACCTTGCCGACACCCTTCGACGTAGCCGGATGTCGAGGACCCGAAGACTTCCAGGCATGTATACGACCTGTGGTAGCGGTCTACCTCGACCTCGGCCGTCGCCAGTCTCTCGGTTCTGATCTCTGTTGCCTCCTCGTCGGCACAGCGCATTGACACACAGACCTCGAACCGTTGGAACACTTGTCGCCCCAAGACCGGTGTCGAGTGTGCACGATCGCCTGCGGTGGGGGCAACCGTTCGTGACCACCTTGGTCAGTACAGCTGGGGTCCTAGAGGCGGTCGGGCACACCAATGGCCTCAGGGTCACCTGCGACGGGCTCGCTGCCACGACAGCCATCGTCGACGAAGGCGGGAACGGTGAACTCGAATCGGGTCGTCGAGTGGTGTCGGCTGTAAGCGAGGTCGCCGCCCATCATTCGGGCCAGCTGTCGGGAGACGGCGAGGCCAAGACCGACTGACCCGGGTTGCGTCGATTCCTCGTGACCTCGTTCGTAGGCTTCAAAGATGAGGTGCTCTCGACATTCGGGAACTCCTGGGCCGTTGTCGGACACGGTGATAGTGATGACATGCCCCCGTTCCTCGATATCTATGCCGATGTCGTCGCCGCCATATCTTTGGGCATTGGTGAGAAGGTTTCTGACTACTTGGCGGAATCGGACTGGGTCTGCCCAAGCTTGGGCTGGTTCGCCTTTTACGGTGATCGGACTGCTTCCTGAGGACGTTGGGCTGAGGTCCATCAAATCCTGAACAGCTTGCGTCGCGTCGATGGATTCTGCGTGGATTGCCAGTGTCCCGATGTCGGCCCGGGCTGCCACCAGGAGGTCTTCGATGATGTGTGAGAGGGTGCTTGATTCGTGGGCAATCAGCCCAACAAATTCCTTCAGGTCGGAGTGCTCAAAGATCTCGAGGTTCTGCTCGAGCTGCTCTGCGAAACCGACTACTGCGGTCAGGGGTGTTCTGAGTTCGTGGCTCACCGACGCCACGAATTGGTCCTTGGAGCGAACCATCCCCTCCAGTTGCTCCTTCAGCGCGGTGACAGTCGCCAGCGAGGTCTCCAGACGGCCGTTGTCGAGTGCAACGCTGACTTGCTTGGCAACTGTTTCGAGGAGTTGGATGTCGGCGGTACCAAAGACATTGACGTCTCCGAGCCGGTCGGCGGCGAGGACGTACCCGTGCAACCGTTCGGTGCCAACGATCGGAGCAACGATGACGTCCTTCGTGATAGGTGGACTGCCTTCGACGCCGGACCAGCTCGCCTCGTGGACGATGGCCGATTCCGCATCTCCTATGACGCTTTGCCACCAAGGGGGGAGTTCGTTGACGAGACTGCTCGGCACCATCGGTGCCTCGAGACCGTTCAACTGCACAATCGTCTGGTAGGGCCGGAGCTCTTCATCCATAAACACGACGATTTCCAGCCAATCGGCGGCGACAAGCTCTCGGGCGCTGCCGGCGGCGTCCACCAGCGCTGCGGCCAGATCGGGGGCGGTGTGGATCGCCTCGGTGACGGCGTGCATCGATTCGAGATGCTTGTGATGGTTGCGCTGCACTGCGTGGGTTCGGTAGGCCACGTACATCAGCAAAGGTGGCACTGTGGCAAGCCACACGGAGCGTGGGTCGTACCATGCGATGAACACGACGATGAGGCCGAGAGCTGCATTCAGGGACGCCCCGATCGAGCCAAAAACCATGGTCTCCAACATCTCGCCCCTCGACATGTTCCCCCCGGTGAGATGGATCACCGTGTTGATGGCCAATTCGGCCACCACGATGCTTGCCACGGATGCTGCGATCGCTGCCAACCAACCAGTCGGGCCGAGCGGATCACCCATATTCACCAGAACGCGGAAGACTACGGTCGCCAGTCCGGTGACCAGCACGAGCTGAGAGACGTTGAACGCAACCTTGGTCGGTACCTGACGTCGGCCCAGCACCAGGGACGCACTGTTGCCGATCACCTGAGCAACAAGCAGAGCAGCAGGAGACGACAAGAAGAGTCCCACGATAAGGACGATCTCGCTAAGAGAGAAGGAATGGGCGTCCTTGCGGAACGTCACGTGGATCACGGCGCTTTCGGCGAGGAACACCAGCGGTATCAGCGCCCACCACGGCACTGAAAACGGGCGTTCGAACGGGCCAAGTGACATAAGGATGCCCACCCAGAGTGCAGCAGCAAGCGCGGCGAGAACTGCGACGAAGGTCCACGCCCTCACCATCGGTGCGCGATACGCACGCACACGCGGCATCTCGGGATTGTCCACCGTCATAACTGCGGTACCAGTGTCGCCTCATTCGTTGCTATCTACTCATCGGCCTTGTGGGCACCGGGTTAAGGCTGTTCGGGTGTCGCACCGAAGAAGCACAACCATTCGATTGGCCATCAGTGGGAGTGCGAGTAACCCTGTGCCAGAGGAGTCCCGACCGGCAAACGACCTTTACTATCGTGCTCGCTCCGCAAGAGAAAGGTCGATGTAGTGGCTGCTGCCGATATTGCCGTCCGGGCTACCGGGCTGGACAAGACCTACGGGGAGGGCGAGACCGAGGTACATGCCCTAAGGGATGTGACCTTCGAGATACCCCGCGGCGAGTTCGTGGTTCTCCAGGGCGCCTCCGGCAGCGGGAAGACGACTCTCCTGAATCAAATCGGGGCGCTGGAGCCTCCGACCGCGGGAGATGTCGAGGCAAACGGCTTCAGCCTCAACGGGCTCGACGACGACGGGCGCACCGAATACCGGCTGAAGTCGGTCGGCTTCATCTTCCAGTTCTACAACCTCGTACCCTCACTGACCGCATACGAGAACGTAGCGTTGATCGCCGAGCTGACCGGTGGGGATGTCGAAGCACGCAGCGAGGAAGCGCTGGCATCGGTCGGGCTTGCCGAACGAACGCACCACTTTCCCGGCCAGTTGTCGGGTGGTGAGCAACAGCGGGTGTCGATCGCCAGAGGCATGGTCAAGAACCCACCGCTGATGCTGTGTGACGAGCCGACCGGTGCCCTCGATACCGAAACCGGGGTCAAGGTTCTCAGTCTCCTACGCGACATCACCGACACCGGTGATCGCACCATCGTGGTGGTGACGCACAACAGCCAGATCAGCCAGATCGCGAACCGGGTGATCGAGCTCCGCGATGGACAGATCATCGGAACCCACCTCAACGAGTCACCGAAGAAGCCCGAGGAAGTCAACTGGTGAGAACTCTCACTCTCAAACGGCGTCGCGACATCGGTCGTCAGAAGTGGCAGTTCATAGCGGTTCTCGTCACCGTAGTCCTCGGCGTGATGTTGTTCGCCGCATCGTTCAACGCCTATCTGAATCTGGGTACCTCGCTCGAGGGCAGCTACGACCGTCTCGCCATGGCCGACATGACGATCACCGGCGCCGATCAGGACTTCGTCGAAACGGCCCGTCTCGTGGACGGGGTATCGACCGCGATGGAGCGCCGTCAGGCCGACGTGCCGTTTGATGTCGGTGAGTTCTCGTTCCTGGGTCGGGTCATCGGCGTACCCAGTGAACGCCAGCCCGCGATCGCACGACTCGACATCGAGGAGGGCACATATCTCGACCCGGATCAGCCCAACGGCGTCATCGTCGAAGCACATGCGGCGAAGGATTTCGATCTGGGGCTTGGCGATACCTTCGAGATCCTGGACCATGAGGTCACGGTTGTCGGGATGGCAACATCGCCGGAGTATCTATGGCCCGCCAGAGATCGTCAGAACATCTTCACGCCACCCAATTCCTTCGGCGTGGTTTTCGCCAACGAAACGCTCCTGGATGCAGTGCCACCACAGGGTGCCGCGGACCAGGTGCTGCTCCTCTACGACGAGGATGTCGTCGTAGCGGATGTTGATGAGGTGGTCGAGAGGGCGGCAGAGGCTGCCGATGCGAGCGATGTCCAGCCGCTGGCCGATCATCCCTCCAACGCCACGATCAACCTCGAGATAGAGGGGCTGCGCACCATCGCGTTTGCGCTTCCACTGCTGTTTCTGGCGGCGGCAGGGATGGCGATATACGTCGTTGTGACCCGGCTCGTTTTCAGTCAGCGCGGCGTTATCGGCACGTTCCGAGCAACCGGATTCACCAGCAAGGCAATGAGCAAGCACTATCGGTCTTATGGCCTCGGAGTTGGGCTCGTCGGTGCGGTCATTGGGGCATTGCTCGGCGGATTACTCGGGCGAGCGATGACGGCCCTCTATCTACTGATTTTCGGCATACCCGACCTGATCGCTCGCGTGCATGTACCGACGATCATCATGTCCCTGGCCTTTGGGGCTATTGCCGGACTGCTGGCTGCGGTGCCGCCGGCTCGGGCGGTGGCAGCTTTGGCACCCGCCGAGGCAATGCGCGGCGATGCCCCTGCACGGGGCGGGAAGCGTTCCATCTTCGAGACTCTCATCCCGCCTCTTCAGAGCGCTCCGGTGCGGTGGAGGATGACGCTTCGGGGAATCGGCCGCAACAAGCGACGCAGCACTGCGATGGTGCTGGGTGTTGTGTTGGCAATGACCCTGATTCTGGCGTCATGGGGGATGATGGACACGATGCTGCTGGCGATCGATCGCCAGTTCAACGAGGTCGCCAAGGAAGACGCCAATGTCGTCTTCTCGGTACCGGTCGGCGAGGCCGAAATCGAAAGCGTCGGCGAGGTCGACGGAGTTGCCCTCGTTGAGCCGGTCGTCGGGCTGGGCGCCACCGTCCGTCACGGATCCGAGTCGTACACGACATTGCTCGAGGGCTACAAACGGGATACCGGGGTTCATGGATTCCCAGAACCGCTCCCGACCACGGGGGTGTTTGTCGGCAGGGCGATGCAAGATTTGCTCGACATCGAGATAGGTGACCGGGTGACGGTCGATTTTGCCGATGTAGAGACCGAGATCACGACCACCGTCGAGGGCTTTGTCGATGAATTGGGCACGATGGCGTACATGGAAGCCGGCGCACTCGCCGACGCTCTGAACGATGCCAACTCTGATGTGACCGCCGATCTATTGGCCCTACCGACCTTCACGACGGCCAAGGCGCAGTTCGAGGAGGCCCTCGAGGGCCGCGTGGCAATCGATCAGATCCGCGAAGTCAATGGCGTGGCTGCGGTCGTCGACTCCAATGAACTGCGTGAACTGATCGAGGACTTCCAGGTCTTCTTCTACGTCTTCATTGGGATGATGCTGGTCTTTGGCGGAGCGATGGCGTTTGCGCTGATCTTCAACATCATCTCGGTCAACGTGGCGGAGAGGGGGTCGGAGTTTGCGTCGATGCGAGCCAACGGCCTGACCCATCGCCGGGTAGCCAATCTGATCCGGGGCGAAACGATGTTGCTCACCGCGATGGGTGTGATCCCGGGATTGCTGGTTGGGTACCTGGCAGCGGTTGCCTTCATGAACTCGTTCTCCAGCGACCA
>JAAETI010000490.1 GCA_024228555.1 bacterium
CACACCCCGCTCATCGAACCGGACTTGCAGATTTCCCGCATCCGGCTCTCGGACAAGACTTCACGCCTTCACCCACGCCACGTCGTGCCCAAGCCGGCTCAGGCGTACGAGCCCGAAGTGCCCGTAAAGGTGCGAGAGTGGATATGTCCCGCCCTTGCGTCGCCTGACCTTGTGCTTGGCGCGCAACCACCGGCGCAACCGCACAGCTGTGTAGGTGTCGAGCGCCCGGTACGCTTTGTTGACGGTCCCTACTTCGAAGTAGTTCGCCCATCCGCGCAGCGAGCGGTTCAGCTTGCCCACCAGCTCTGTGGTCTCTTGCCAAGTTCCCCTTCGTTCGGTCAGCGCATGGATCTTCTCCACCATGCGCTTGATGCTCTTCTTCGATGGCCGGTAGCCCAGGCGGGCCTGGCCGGTTCTCGGCGAATACATCCGCCCGAAGGTGTATCCCAGGAAGTCGAACTCCCCGTCCGGCACCTTACAGATCCGTGTCTTCTCTTCGTTGATCGTGAGCTTCAGCCTGCCGGTGATCTCGCGCAGTTGCAGCAAGGCCTCTTCGGCTTTGCCCCTCCTGCACAGGATCACGAGGTCGTCGGCATAGCTCACGATCCGCGTGCCGAGGCTTCGCTCCAACCCGAGCTTCTTCCATCCCAGCACCAGCCGACGCATATAGAGATTCGCCAGCAGCGGTGAGAGGGGCGCGCCCTGCGGGATGCCGCACCGCTTGTCCCGGGCCTCGGTCGTGCGTGTCTTCCGTCCTCGATCGTCGGTTTCTTCCACGGGGCTCTCCATCCACATCTTGATCAGATGCAGC
>JAAETI010000491.1 GCA_024228555.1 bacterium
CCCAACGAGGTGCTCCTGCTCGAGGGCCTGTTCGTGAGCCTGCCGATCCTGTCGCGGTGGGCTGGCCGACACTGAAATCGGGTCGCCGAACCCACCGATGGCCCTGGTAGCGTTGATCGCCACGCCCGGGTAGCTCAGTCGGCAGAGCAATTCACTCGTAATGAATAGGTCAGGAGTTCGATTCTCCTCCCGGGCTCAAAGCCGCGTGTTTCGGAGGGTTTCGGTCCTGTGGCGATAACCCGTTGCAGTGCTGGAGCGCCTGCGAGGAGGGCGTTTGGGTCGCACAGCGTTACTACAGCGATTCATTGGACCTTGACCAACCACAGAAATCTAGCGAGGCGCCTGCGTTTCGTTGCATGACGCCGAGTCCTCTGGTTCGTACGGAGGGTCCGAAGTCGGCGGGGGATGGTCCCGGGTCACATTGGGGTGGGACGCAGAGATGGTCCACCACACGTGGCATCCGGTATCGGCACGAGTGGTGCGGGGTCGAGGGCGGTGCCGCGGAACCGTTCTGTCCGGGATTCTCGGTTGTTCTTGGTTGGAATTCCCGGACAGAAGGCCCCTGGGACCAACCGGCAATGCCGGTGACCGAGCAGAACCCTGGTGGAGAGCCGGTCCAGTGTCTCGGCACGGTTGGGGCCGTGGTGGGCGCCTTGGCAGCACCAGGAGAGAGCGTTGCCGGAAGGAAAGCGCAAACCGTCCCGTGGGTGTCATCGGGTGGCGGAATAGCGGTACCGAACCAGGAGCCCGTCCTCGATCGCCCTCAACGCCGCCTCACTCTCCCGGCGGCCCTGCTCGTAGGCCTCGTCACCAATCGCGGCTCGTAGGGCCGCTTCGTGACGTTCACCGGCAGCGATCCAACGAAGCTGAGTAGCCCGATACTCCACGGTCTCATTGCGGGCTTCGACATCGACGAAGCCTGCTGTCGTGAGCAGGCTCTGGTAGCTGGTCCGCACCGCGGTGGCGGGCGGACCGTTACGGTTGGCCCGGCGCCGAGACGACGGCGACAGACCCGGTGTCGGTTGAATCGTGTGAAACACAATGCGTCCCCCGGGCCTCAGTACCCGCCTGCATGCTCTCAACACGGAGAGCTTGCGACTGAGTCAACACAACACATCGGCTTGGATTATCGCGTCGACCGATCCGGACATGAGAGGGATCGACTCGGCATCGGCTTGGATGGCCCAGGTGAGTTCGGACAGCCCGTCAAAGGATCCTCGTTGGCGAGCGACACGGACACCCTCGGCCACGGGGTCCAAGCTGATGACAGCACACCCGTGTTTCTTCGCGAGATACAGACCTGGGAAACCACATCCGGCGCCGATGTCCAACAGCAGATGCCCGGGGCCAAGAGCGAGGTCCTCTCCGATTTCGTCGGCCTGGGCCGGCGTTGTGTACCCGTTGGCCTGATAGTCAGTGCCAAGAGCCTCCATCTCGGTCGCGAGAAGTACTGGTTGGCCGCCCACCGCGTGCCGTTGAACGAACCGCTTGTTGTCGACCATGCCACCCCTCGATCCGACGGTACTTGAACGGTCGCAGTTGCGTTCAGAGATCGGCCCACCCAAGTGGTCACCGGCCCCACCGCCTACTGGCGAGCGTCTGGGACCAGGTTGGAGGTGCCCGCCAACGCCCTTGGCCCGTACCCCTATGCCGCGCCGCGAGACCACACTCAAATGCCGGATAGTGCTCTCTCCCGAGCTCCTGAGAAGCCGGTGATTCCAGTGGTCAGGGACCACGGCGGGACAAGGAGCAGCCACACGGCCGGCCGCCGACGGCTGGGCTGGTCTCAGAGTAGGCGGGCGTCGGTGAGAACGGGCCAGGGGACAGCGCCGACCCGGGGGATGCGTTGCTGGTGCAGTACCTCGAATCCTGACTGGCGGAGCAGTCGGCGCATCTGATGGGGGGCCAGAGCCCTGATCGTCCGGCCGCTGGGGGCCGTGATCCCTCGGATCAGTCTCTCGGCGCGGCTGGTGAGCGTGGCGATGGACGCAATGATGAGTCGTCCGTCGGGTCGTAGAACCTCGGCCAGCCCTTCGAGGGTCTCAGCTTGGTGGTGGTACCAGTGGAACGATTCGGTGCAGACGACCACGTCGATCGATGACGGTGCCAACGGGAGCTTTTCGGTGTCGGCTCGTAGCAGCGCGTACGGGTGCGAGGTGTCGGCAGAGAGACGCTGGGCCGCCTCTGCGAGCATGCCGGCGGAGAAGTCGATGCCGGCGATGGTCGCGTGGGGGAACCGTTCGATGAGTCGGGCGGAGAGCTGGCCGGTGCCACAACCGAGATCGACGATGGTGGACGGCGAGTTGCCGTCGAGTCGGCGCAGCACAGCGTCGTGGATCGGCCGGTAGGTGAGGGCCTGCAGGCGAGGACGGTCGTATACCGCCGACCAGCGGTCGAATAGCGAGGTCTGAGCTGTGGGGGTAACCACCCTGGGAGACTCCCATGGCGAGGAGCTTCATGCACGCCGCGGTGGCCGCCCAGCATGAGGGATCGGGGTCCGACTCGTTGCGTTCAGGCCGGCGGCGAACCATCACGCGACCCCCGCACATCTCGTCGGCCAATAGGCTGTAGCGATCTTCAGAGTCGGAACGGACGTCGTGATATCGGTTTCTTCCTCGACCGCCACAGCGGTGGCCGGGAAAGTCGCTTCTGGCCGTTGGTCCATCCCGTGACAGATCTGCCGGTTGATTCAGACGGCGAGGCCGCACAAGTAGCAGTCTGCGCATTCTGCGGACTGACGACCACCGAGGGAGCCAGGGGCGACGGGGTCCGCCTGAGACTGTCACAGTGGCGGCAGCAGACCCGAATGGTTCTGTGGGTACACACTCGGTGTCTTGCGGACCAGATGACTCCGAACTTTCGCGAGTACTTGGGTGATGCGCTGGAGGCGGACTCGCACCTATGACCACGACGGCCAGCTCGTCGAAGTCGCCTTCGATGACGGAACCAGTGTCGAAACCACAGGGTTCAGCTGGGACAACAACCGGTCGATACCCCAAATCATCACCTGGACCGACACCAACAACACCAACCTCATCTACGGCAACACCCGCCTCGCCGCCACCGGTGATGAGACCTTCGCCTACAACTGACCCGTTTGGGATCTAGTCGTGTCTGGCCCCGCATCCAATTTCCAAATGCTTCTCCAGTGGGCGGCCATCGGCATCCCTCCAGAACTGACGGGGCCGATGGGCTTGGATGATCTGTCATTGCTTGATGAGGAGCTGACCC
>JAAETI010000492.1 GCA_024228555.1 bacterium
ATCACCAAACAGCAGCTCAAGAAGTGGGTGGATTTCGCTAGAGAGACCAAGGCCCTGATCCTGTATGACGCCGCCTATGAGGCCTTCGTTCAGGACGAGAACATTCCGCGTTCCATCTACGAGGTAGAGGGCGCACGTGAGGTGGCCGTAGAGTTCCGCAGCCTCTCCAAGACCGCTGGCTTCACCGGCACCCGCTGTGCCTACACCGTGGTACCAAAAGAGTGCATGGCCTATACCGAGGCCGGCGAGGCCGTATCGGTCCACTCCCTGTGGAACCGTCGTCACACCACCAAGTTCAACAGCGTCTCCTACCCGGTGCAGCGTGCCGCCGAGGCCGCGTACAGCCCGGAGGGCCGGGCTCAAATCAAGGAGCTGATCTCCTACTATCTGAATAACGCCGCCTACATCCGCGAGCATATCACCGCCCTGGGCTTTGACTGCATCGGTGGTGACAACTCACCCTACATCTGGATCGACGGCAAGATGGACTCCTGGGAGTTCTTCGACCTGCTGCTGA
>JAAETI010000493.1 GCA_024228555.1 bacterium
AGTCAGCCGGTACCTGAAGATCGGTCACCTGCAGATCGGGCTCGGCGTAGATTACCGGCAGCTCGGCACGCAGCATTGAGCCCGCCGGTTCCTCAAAAGCAAATCGGCTGTAGGAAGCGTAGGAGAGCGAGCCACCATTCACCGGCCACGAGCGGTCCTGCTCCTGCAAGCCACTCCCAACGTTGGTGAAGACGTAGATGAAGTAGTCGCCCTCGATCCCCGGCGGCAGTGTCGCCTCGAAGCTGCGGGTGTAGCTCTGACCACCCTCAAGTGGTGTCGCATTCGAAATAAATTCGGTTCGCAGCAGCGTGGCGCGGTTCCTGATGAAAGTGGGATCCTTCGACAGCCAGATCTGATCTTGCCAGTACTGGGTACCCGACCATATGGCAGTCGCACTGTCGTTCAGGATGCTATAGCTGATTTCCACCTGTTCACCCGAGTAGGCCTCGGCAGGTGGAACAACCTCGGTGACGATGAGGTTTGGTTCGGGGGAGACGACGTCGGTCGCCTCGGTATCGAGATTGTTGCTCAGGTCGGTGTCACCCTTCTGGAGCACCTCGGCAATCAGATACTTGCCGTCGAGGCCCGGCGGCAGCAGGAAGTTCTGCGTAAAGCTCGCCACCCCGCCATCGGCTGCGATCTCCCCGCCATCGAAGCGCCCGAGCCGCCACTTCTCCTGCCCGGCGGCGTTCAGTGATGCTGTTTCTGTCAGGTAGAGGTAGACCAAATATCCCCTCGCCGGGCCATCACCATTGTTGGTGAGTGTGTAGCTCACCTCATAGGCATTCTGGCCGTCCACGCCGGCAATCGACGCGGGCGTAACGGCATCCACCATAATCCCCAACTCGGGATATACCACCGGCGGCGGGTCGCCGATGATCTGAATCACTTCCTGACCGACCAGATCTGCGCCGCCGGCCTTATAGTTGTTCGAGTTGATTTCGTGCGGATCGTCTTCGTTGATATTGACCGCCAGCGTATCTTCCAGCAGCGTCGCATAGGGATCGACCCAAGGGGTGATGTAGTAATTGCCGGAGACCAGATTATCGGGCAGCGTCACCGTCTCCTGCCGGTCATAACCGGCACCCACTTCAAGGATGCCACCGGTGTATTGTATCGTCTTCAGCAGGACATCACCCTGGCCCGGGTGCGGCCTGTTCTTGTCGAGCGTGAGCCAGAGCTGTTCGGTCCAGGTGCCGAGGTTGGTATCACCGGCGCCGCGGTTCGTGACCGTATAGTTCACCGAAACCTGGTTGCCCTCGAAGGCCTGGAACGGGGTCACTACGTCGTGAACCACGATGTCCGCAAAGGGGATCGGTTCCACATAGAGTTCGTGCACGCCAAGGTTGTTGTTTTCGTTCGGCCATTCACCGACGGCGTTACCGCTGTCGGTGTTGACGAGCAGATAGACGGTGCCGCGGAACCGTTCCGGAACCCGGAAGTCCACGAGCTGGCTCAGGTAGCTTTCACCGGTGCCAAGCGCCGCTTCGTTTGAGTAGGAGCCAAGGCGGATATCGTCGAAGGTGATTTTCTGGTCGAGCGAGAGATAAACGCTGTCCGTCCAGTTCGGCGTTGTCGTGGCCACCGGCCCCTGGTTGATGACTGTCCAGCGTAGCGAACCGGTCGCGCCGGCGGTCAATTCATCCGGTGCCTCGAAGCTCGAAACCTGAAGGTCGGGCCGGGGCAGCACGGTCACCAGCACCTGCGCGTCAGCGCCGCTCTCATTGTCGTCCTCGTTGGAGTGCTCGTAAACGTCGTTGCCGTAATCGGTGATGACGATCAGGTCGTAGCGATTGTTGGTCTGCTCGGGCAGGACCAGCTGCTCGCGTCGAGTGTAACTGGTATTCGCCTGCAGCGGGCCGTTGAAGGTATAGGTTCCGATCAGAATGTCCCGCTCATTCGCGGCGGTGTCCGAGTTCCGCAGATAGAGGCGGTCGGTCCAGGAACCCTCCGCAGGACCAATGCCGTCATTTTTCACCGTCCATGTGACATCGATGGCAGAGCCTTCCGGCGCCTCGGCGGGCGCCGTGACGCTGGTAACGATCAGGTTCGGTGGCGGGCTCAGCAAAACACCGACCTCGCTGGAGATGCCCTTGTTTCCTTCGTCGGTGAAGACAAACTCGTAGGGAGCCCCATAGGACGAGGGGTTGCTTGACCCCGGAACCTCAACAAAGAAATAGGCCGGACCTTCCCAACCTTCGGGCAGCGTTACCTCAGCTTCGCGAATATAGTTCCCGCTGGGCGCTATATAGCCTATATGGTCGAATCCGCCCATGTAGATGCGACCCGTGCCATCGGGGTTATCGGCCAAGTAGACTCTGTCATCCCAACGGGAGGTGCTGGTCAAACCAATCCCCCGGTTTTCCACCGTCCAGCTCAGCGTCATCGGCTGGCCGGATTGCGCCGAGGCCGGAGCAGTGACATTGGTGACAACAAGATCGGCATAGGGGATCGGCGCAACGTCGAAGAAGCCATGCAACGCCAGCGTGTTGTCGGCTTCCTGCTCATTCTCGAACACCACGTTCTCGGCATCCGTCGTGACGTAGAGTGTGAAGCGGCCGTTGAAGCCTGCCGGCATGTAGAGCGACTCGGTCCGCGAATAGGTCTCGCCCTGCACAAGTCCACCGGTGTGGGTGAAGCGGCCAAGTTCGACGTCATCGCTGTCGCCGATGATTGCGTCGGCAGAGACAAAGATGCGATCAACCCAAGTGTCGGTGATGCCGGCACCGGTTCCAGTATTCGCTACTGTCCAGGTGAACTCAACTTGCGCCGGATCATCCACTGTCAGGCTCGGTGCGATGACCTCGGTCACCTCCAGGTCGGCATAGGGCGCGAGCGCTATCTGCAATGGCGTGGCGCTGGCGTTGTCATCTTCGCCTGCCGGTTCAACGATCGCATTATCCGCATCGGTCTCCACGAGAACAAACCAAGCGCCCGAAACTTCGATGGGAATATCGATATCGAGGAAGGCCGCTGCGGTCGCACCCGCTGCGAAGGGGAGCCCCGCGTCGGAGGCGCGGTCTGCCAGCAGAATATCATCCGCATCCAGCGTCTCATCCTGGCTTAGCCAGATCCGGTCGGTCCAGCCGCTGGTGGCCGCACCCGCGCCTGCGTTCAGCACCGACCAATCGAGGCGCACGGTATCTCCGGATTCAAATAGACCATCCGGCAAGCTCAGTTCCGACACCGTCAGGTTCGGGTGGCGCAGGCTGATCGGATCGTCGGCAGTCGTATTGTCCTCGCGCCCGCCCTCGAACACATCGGCAAAACGGTCTGTCCGAACGGCGATCTGGTAATCGTTCTCGGCAACATTAGGGATCGTCACCTGGACAGTGACCTCATAGCCTTCGCCCACATCAAGGTCGAAGGTCCGTTCAACCAGCGCCAGTCGAGTACCACTACCAAGGCCCGGCCCGGTGAGTAGCACTTCGTCGGTCCAGGGGCCGCGTGCGGTTGCCTCCCCGGCATTGGTGACACTGAAGGTCACGTCCGTTGCGAGACCAGGCACAATAGCGTCTGGACCGGTGACAACACTCACTTGAAGGTCCGGCGCAGGCGCTGGCGCCAGGTTGAAGACGGTCGTGGAGGCCCCTTCATTTGATGCAGCCCCGATACCCTCGAAGACCGCACCGTTGGGGTTGGTTTGCACAACCACGAAGAAATCGCCCACATAGCCCGGTGGTAGCTCGATCTCTTCCGAGCGTGAATAACTTGAACCCACCGCAATATCAGATTCGCGCACAAAGCTGCCGAGGGTTACCACGGCGCCGGCAACGGTACCATCAGTGGATAGATAGACTCGATCGACCCAACCACCCGCGGGTGCAGTCAGCGCATCCGGGCCTTCATTGGCCACCCGCCAGGAGATCGTCGCTGTCTCGCCTGCAGTCTTGGCCGAGGTTGGGCCAACAACGGTCTGCACCGTCAGATCGGAATAGGGCGAGGTCAGCGAAATTGCCGCGGCATCAACATTGTCGGCACGGGTGTCGGGCTCAACCACCACCTGCTCCTCATCGGTGGCGGTCAGCAGGTAGAAGTCGCCCTCGATGCCAACCGGAATATCCACGTCGGTCGTCACCGCGTAGTCAGCACCCTGCGCAAGGGCGCCAACATGGTCGATCGCTGCGAGCAGTTCGTCCGACGCATCCAGTACGGCATCGGACGAGAGGTAGACGCGGTCGGTCCAGCCGGTGGCAACCGTGTCACGATCCCCTGTATTGGTGACCTGCCAGGAGATCGACGTTGTCTCGCCGCCACGAGCGGTACCCGGCACACCAGTGATGGTGGCGACAAGATTTGGATAGGGCCGGGTCACGGAAGTCACATCGGTGGAGTTGGAGTTGTTGTTCTCGGCTGTGTGGGCGCTGATACCATCGCGCGCCTCGATCAGGCTGGAGCGATGGCTTAGGTCACGATCGGCTTCGACCTCCACGCGGATGGTGCCAACGCCGGCAGAGCCGTCGGGCAGATCCAGCGTCACACTCTGGGTGCCCTCCTCGCCTGGCGCCAGCGACGCATCCTGGATAGCGACTTCGATCAGGTGAAGCGTCTGGCCTGTGGTCAGGTTGCGCACCCACACCCGGTCGAACCAGTTGCCCGGCGTGGTGGCAGCGCCCTCATTGCGGGTGGTCCAGCTGATGGTCAAGCTCCCACCGGCCTCCGGGGCGGCTTCAGCCACGCTGACCTCCGTGACGATCAGATCCGGTGCTGAATTGATCGTTTCGAAAGTGGTGTTGTTGGTTTCAGCATCGCCGGCGAGATTGGTCTCAAAGACCTCGCCAAACGCATCGACAATAACGTCGAAGCGATAGACGCCGGTGGTGTCGGAACCACCGGGCCAACCAAATTCAACGCTGCGGGCAAGAGATTGACCGGCAAGTATCGGATCGATCATCTCCCGCAGGTCGAGGCTTTCGACAACGCGTCCGGTGGATGTGTTGGTGACGACGAGTCGCTCAGTCCAGGGAGCGTCTGCATCCTTGGTGCCCTGATTGGTCAGGGTCCAGTCGACGGTAACAGTCTGGCCGGGCAGCCAGCCGGTGGTCGGTGTCACGGTCAGATCCGTGGCGACAAGGTCGCTGTTTGGCGCAAGCTCAGTGACAAAGTCGATATCGGCCCCGTTGTTCAGCTCCGCCGTGCCATCGAGGTTCTGCTCGACGACATTGTTGTTTACATCGGCACGCAGCGAGATCCGCAGGTCACCCACCGAGGTCGCCCCCGGCGGCAGGGTCAGCGTTGCACTGCCGGAGACGGTTCCGTCCTCGGCAATGGCACTGGCGCCGGAGGAGTCTGTCGGCACCATGACGTCGGCTAGCACCGCGCCGGTATCCACCCGCCGGATCGTCAGCCGCGTGTTGAAGACGGCGTCTACCGGCGCGGTGCCGCTGTTGCGCAGCGCCCAGCTCACGTCAATCGTGTCACCGGAACGGATCGGCGCCGGCGAATCGATGCTAAAGCTGTCCACGGTCAGGTCCGGTGCCGGCTCGCCGTCGAGCCCGGCCAACACAATCGGCTCAATGATCGGGTTGGCGTAAATGTTGAAGCTGTAGGCACGGGTATCAGGGTAATGCCGTCGCCCTTCGATCAAGACAGTGTAGGTCCCGGTCTCCTGAAGGGTTGTCGTATCCTGATCTTCGCTGAAATAGCGCTCCAGGATTTCCCGTCCATAGGGGTCCAGCACCCGCCAGTAGGAGAGCGAATTTCCGGTGACGCTATCGAAGAAGTAGCGGTCGCCCTCGGTACCCTCGAAGGTGTAGAGATGCGTTTCCGAGCCTGGCGCAAGCTGGCCTTCCACCAGAGTTCCGAGCGTGACCGGGGTGGCATCGGCATGGTCGAGCACTTGCAGCGAGAAGGCACCCGTCACACCCGAATTGGCGTAGACCGTAAGAGAATAGTCACCCGGAACCAGTGTGAAAAACGGCGGGTAAGAGGTGCTGGCGGCATCGCTCTGGGTAAACGCACGATCCGAAACGGTTCCTCGCGGGCCGCTCAGTATCCAACGGAAATTGCCGTTGTTGGGTGACTGAGCATCCATATAGACCTTGGTCTCCTCAGAGGCCGTAAAGGTATAGGTTTGGGTCTCACCCGGCAGCGCAAGTTCGTCTTCAACGCGTTCACCAAGCGTGAGTGCCGTGGCATTCCCCGAGAGCGGTAGCAGCCGGAAGGAGTGCGTGCGGCTGTCGCTGTCGTTCACGTCGCCTTCGATCATCAGGTAGAAGGTGCCCGTGGCATTCAGCGTCACCGATTGATGATCGGTGTCCACGTCAATCGAACCACTGGTGGTCAGGGTGCCGTAGGGGTTGAGAATTTTCCAGCGCCCGTCGAGATCACCGGATACCCGGTCGAGGTAGAATTGATCCCCGGTCGTCCCGGTGAAGCTGAAGATCTTCGTTGTAGATCCCGGCCCGTAGGTTGCATCCACCTGCTCGCCGGGTGTGATGGGCGTGGCTGCGCTGAGTTGGCGGACGGCAAAGGAGTAAGCGCCCGTCGTCAGGCCGCTGGGGTCGATGGTGAGCGTATAGCTGCCTGCTGGCGCCCAGATTGCGGTGGAATCACTCCGGTAATACCCGTCTGAGCGGCGCATTTCGTTGCTGTAGAGCGTCCCGGTCGGACCCGTGAGCACCATTCGCATCAGATTATCCGTCGTCTGGCCATCGAGATGAATATAGCCATCCGCAGCAAGATCGAAGGTGTATCCGTGACGGTCTAACGGTGCCTCGATGGTACCGGTTGTCAGCGTGTCAGGGGTCAGCACCTGTGTTGATAGGGTTCCACTGTAAACCTGGAACCGGTAGTCACCGGTGGATGTATTGGCGGCCCGGCCCTCGATCAGTAGGTGGTAGGTCCCAGCCTGGCTCAGGTTGCCGGTCTCATAGTCACTGTTGAAATGGTTCCGTTCGACCACTGTGGTACCGTCTGGCATGACAATCCGGTAGTAGAAATCCTGGCTACCGCTGAGGTAGTCGGTCTTGAAGTAGAAGGGCTCGCCACCCGGCCAGTCAAAGCTGTAGATCTGCGTACCCTTGGCCGGATCGACCGTGCCTTCCACAGCGTCGGCAATATCGAACGGCGTCGCCGAGGCAACGTCGAGCATCGCAAAGGCATAGGAACCGGTCGATGAATTGTTTGTGTAGACATTCAGCAGGTAGTCGCCGGGTAGCAGTGTAATGAAGTTCGAACCACTGCCGTAATTCGCATCTGTACGATCAAATCGAGTACCGCCAGCACTCGTGGGGCCGCTCAGCGACCAGTACAGATTTCCGTTGTTGGTCCGTGGGTCCATCACCACGCGGGTCGTTTCGGTCACGCTGAAACGATAGCGGTCAACCGAACTACCATCGGTCAAGTCGCCCGTAATCTCATCGCCATAGGCCAGCGTCAAAGGTGCCGCCGCCGCTGTCGTGCCGATTGCCACGTTGTCGATCGTCAGCCCCATCACCTCGGTGTTGGAGCGGGCGCTGATTCCGACCCGTCCATCCGTCAGGTCGAACCCTCCAATGAAGTGTCCGTCGATGTAGGTGGCCGCCGTCGTCCCGTCGAAACCGATCACTGATACACTCGTCCCGCCATCGGTGCGGGTCAAAACAACCTCCAGGTTGAGGATCACATCATGAAAATCCGCCACCGCCAGGCCAAAATCCGACAGCGGCACTTCAAGCAGCTCAGAGCCGTAGTGCAGCGAGATATGCGGAATGGTCCCATCGCCACTGCTCTGCACGAAATCGAGAGAAACACCGATCGCGCCGCTGCGGTTCGCCTCGATATCGACCAGCGAAACGCTTCCGCCGGCTCCGAACTGCGCCGAGGGCAACCATTCGGTTACCAGACCGTGCCCGGTTGCCCCGCTCGAGGGCGGTTCCACCTTGTAGTCAAACGACCAGCGCACTTCGTCGAAGGGGCCTTCCGCCGTCTGCGAGAAAGCGATCCCCGACAGGGTGTTCGCGGTGAGCGGATCGAGCAGTCGCAGAACCTTGTTGCCAGTGCCGTCGTCTTCCTCAGCCGGAGCAAAGCCGGACTGGTTGACAAGCAGATGTCCAATGCCGGAACCCACGCCAAACTCCTCCAGTGTGTCGCCGATCGCATCCGGATAGGATGGGCTGTTGAGGATGAAACGGTAGTTATTTGTGTTCGCTGCATCGAGCACATTACCTTCGAGCAGGAAGAGGTATTCCCCATCCTGCGGCAGGATAAAACCGCCCGCGTCCAGAAGGCGACGGCCCGAAACGACCTGCTGGCCCGATGGCCCGATCAGCCGCCATGACGTGTAGGTCGCGGGCCGGTCGATTGCATCCAGCGAGAAGGCCTGGTGCTTGGTGCCGTTGAGGAAAAAGACCTCGGTGGCGTGGTTCTCCTGCGGCAGAACTCCGAATGTCTCGTCGTTGAAGAACAGCTCCGATTTCTCCGCGTCCACATCGAGTAGCAGGAACTCGAAGTCACCGGTGATCTGGTCGGTGCCGTAGATCGTCAACTGGTAATCCCCTGCGCCAACATTGAGCAACGGATTCGAAGCGTAGCGCTCCGCATCGGTAGCACTGAACTGGCGGTCGGTGATGGTTAATCCATCCGGCCCGCGCAAGGCCCAACGAAGATTGCTGCGATATTCCAGCGAATCCATATAGAGCCGCGATGGATCTGTCAGGGTGAATTCGAAACGCTGGTAGTCACCCGGATTGCTAATAGTGACGGGCGTGACGTCTCCCAGCGTCAGCGGAATGTTGCCGGGAACCTCACGCTCCCAGAGCGCGAAGCTGTAGATCGAGCGTGCACCGGAATGCACATCGCCTTCGACAATGAACGTGTAAGTGCCGTCGTAGGAGAGCGTCTGGCTGGTGATATCGGCGGGATTGCGGTAGCTGTAGACTTCACGCCCAAACGGGTCGATCAGCCGCCACTCCATGTCGCCTGTTTCGACGATGTTGTCGATGAAGAGACTCATCCCGGCGGTGGCGTCAAACGAGTAAAAATGGCTGGTATTGGCCGGGGTCAGCTCTCCCGAGATAACCGTGTCGATGGCGATCGGCATCGCATCGGCGAGCTTGAAGATGTTGAGGTTGAAGTCGCCGCGCGCATCTCCGTCGCCCTGAATCAGCAGCGTGTATTCGCCTGCATGCAGGTAGAGGATTGGGTTGTTGTTACCGAGGTTGTCAGCGTCGATCTGTTCGAAGTGGCGGTTCAGGTAGGTGCCGTTCGGTCCGGTGAGCAACATCCGCATGTCGCTGCGATTGGTCAGCGAATCGAAGTAGACACGGGTATCTTCAGTCAGGGTGAAAGTGTAGCGCAACTCCTGGCCGACACCGCTGATTGTGCCGGTGATGCCGTTGGGCAGGAAACCGAGCAGTTGTGCGTCGAGACCGTTCGGGCCGGCGTCCGGGGTCGTACCACCGCCGTGGCTGTCCAGCGGCAGGTAGAGGGCAAGATTCTCCTCGTCACCCACCAGCGCCGAACTGTAGGCAGCCGCGATCTCTTCGGCGGTGCGCACCGTGGACCACAGGCGGATTTCATCAATACCGCCCGTAAAGGTACCATAGCTCGTGTGACTTTCACCCGACCACCCCACGTAGAGCGGGGCCGATTCGCCGAAGGAGGCACCCGGCGTCGTCCCCATCGACTCCGACTTTGCCTCAACGCCATTGATATAGATCTTTTGGGTTCCCGTGGCGCGGTCGAAGACAGCCGCAACATGGGTCCACTGACCGGTGGTGACATAACCACCGGCGGTCTGGATCGAATCTCTTGTTGTAGAGCCTGAGCGGATTGTATCGGCATAGATGGAGCCGTTGGAATTCAGCCATAGCGAATAGGTGCGTTGATTTCCAGAGGTGTCGCCGCTCTTTATCAACAACGGGATCCATGTGTCGACGAAGCGATCCGGATTGACCCACATCTCCAGTGTGACGTTGCCGGTCAGGTCGATCTCGGGGCTGTGATCCAGCTTGAGATATTCCGCACCACGAAGATCAAGCGCATTGCCCACGGGGCCCTCGACCACCGGCACATCGCCCCCCGGGTTCGCGCCGCCCAGTGAAATGGGCAGCGGCGGACTGACAATGGGATACATCGCGAAGCGGTAGGAGAGATCCTGCTGCTGACCGTTTTGCCGGTCGCCTTCAAGGATCAAGGTGTATTGGCCATCCAGACCAAAGGTTAGCCCGTCAATATCATCGGCATTCACAGGACCATAAACTTGCCCGCCATAGGGATCTATCAGACGCCAGGAGGCACTACTGGCAGCAACACCCAGGGATTCAACATCGAGGAATACTCGGTCTCCCGCGCTGGCGGTGAAGGTAAACGCCTTCGCTGCACGGTATGTATCGATAGTCCCTTCGATCGTCGAACCATCGATGGCGACCGGCTCGGCAGTGCTCAGATCCAGCAGTCGCAAGCCATAGGCGCCCTTCGCCGCCAATGTACCGTCGAAGGTCAACGTGTATTCACCCGGTGGTGCGCGGAAGACGTAATTGCCTGTCCAGTTCGTATCGCCGGCATCTTCCAACTGGCGGCTGATATTGACCCCGCCCGGGCCACGCAGTGAGGCGTAGATGTCGCTGCGCTGGTTGAGCGTGTCCCAGTAGAGTAGTTTCTCTTCGGTCAGCGTGAAGGTGTAGATATCGACTTCACCGGGTACGTGCAGCCGCCCGCTGAAGCTGCCCTGTATTGTGTCGGCGTAGTCGATGATCGTTGAACTAGCAGCATTAGGACCTGTATCGGCCACGGAGGTAATCACACCGCTTACTGGTGATTCGTCCAGCGGGATGTTGAGCACTTTATCAAAAGCCACCGCCTCGTCAGCATAAACCTTTTGCGCGTCCTCATCGGTCAATGCGCCGTCCCAGAGGATGATATCGCGAATGGCACCTTCAAAGCCCGAACTACCAAAACCAGCGATGTTCCAGTTACTCTCCTGAGACGCTGGGTTGCTACTGATTCCGCTGGTACCAACCAGGTTGCCGTTGAGATAGAGCCGCATCTGACCATCGGTACGGTCGATGACACCACTGACATGGTTCCAACCTTCGAAAAGAACAGAACTATTCGGCGAGTTTGCAACGTTTTGCGAGCCGGAGTTGTAGCTTTTTGTGAAGTGGAGATAGCCTGA
>JAAETI010000494.1 GCA_024228555.1 bacterium
CCAGTATTGCCAGGGCCAGTTTCATCGCTACCTCGTTCTCTGCGGGGCCTCATCGTGCCTCGATCGTGACCGATCGACAACACCGCGATTCGCCGCCCCTAATACGTTTGGATTGATCATCCCCACTCCCCACCTAGTGCTTCGCATCTGGCGTCGTCCTGCGGTAACCAGCGTCCCTGAGCAGCATCTGGCGACCGGCCAATCCGCTCCCTACCGCTCCAGGGTGCTAGATGCCATTAGCAACGCGACACCCCTGCGGCTCATCTGCCGGCGGACTCCAGGAGGTTCCAGAACGCCGCCGGAGCCATGACAGGCGGCGACTGTCCTTCCCATTCCAGGAGGTCCTTGTCCCCGGAGACGATGAAGTCGACGCCGTGCTCGGCTGCGAGGGCAACCAGGTAGTCGTCCTTCGGATCGCGTGTTTCGGGCTCCACGCTGCTCGGGTCCGCCACCACGTCGAGGAGCGTGACGAGGTCATCGAGAAACGCCACGGCGCGATCGGCCAGCAGTCGCTTCTGAATTCGAGGTCGGTTCAGCACGCTCGACACTTCAGCAAGAAGCGCCGGGCACACGATCGCGGTCACGCCCTCGGCAATGAACGCGGCGGACACGATCCGATGCGACGGTCCGACGCTGATCGCAGCCGACACCAACACGTTCGCGTCGACAACGACACGAATCACCGGTCGGACCGGCGCTCCCGTCGAACCGCGCGCACTTCCTCGACAGCGAGCTGCATTGCCTCATCCTCCGAGAGGTCACCCTTCGCTGCCGCCGACTCAGCGAGACGATCTTGCGCACGCTTGGCAAAATACTCCCACGCACCCTGGCGACTCATCCCTAGCGCCTCGCCGATCTGGTCCCACGTCGCTCCAGCCCTGCGAGCCTCAGCAACCTGGTGACGACGGATGCCGTCGAGCTCCGCCTCGGTACGGGCGATCTCGCGCAACGCGTCCAGAGGCGCTCCCGGAAGTGCGGTCGAGTCGATCACAGACATGCTGTCAAGATACCTTGACACAGCCCGATGCGCAAGCAAACCGGTGCAACCTCTACCGAAGCTTCGGGTTCTCGAGAACGCCACCGGTTTAGCGGCTCTTCGGATCTGAGCGGGGTGTGAGGTAGGGCGGGGTCCGCCGGGCGCGAGACGAGGACTCCAAGAATCGGTGGTGTCTAACGCCGTCGAGTCCGGGAGTCCTCGTGGAGATCGATCCTAATGGGGGTCCACGGTCCTCGCCGTAGTGGCGTTCAGGCTGTGGGAGAGCTGCCCCCGGGGGATGAGCACTGGCTGATCCTGGACTTCGAGTTCTGCGCGTAGACCGTTGCCGCCCCCGGGTTGGTGAGCGATC